>NZ_JBWKPM010000011.1:0-160430 GCF_059418245.1 Roseateles sp. GW821-FHT09B06
CGGTGGCCGATACCGCACCGGCCGCGGCCGCCGCGGCCGCCAGCGCGGCCTCCGCCGCCAACGCGGCCGCCGTCAACGCCGACTCGGCCGCGAGCGCGGCCATCCCGGCAGCGGCAACGCCGGCCAGCGCCCCGAAGCCCTGATCCGATCCGCCGCGCGCCACCCATGGCGGCACGAAGTATGTACAATCAATGCATACTTTTCACTCCATATCACGGAGAGCCGCCATGGAAGCCACCGTTGCCGAGCGCGGGCAGATCACGCTGCCCAAGGCCGTTCGTGATGCACTGGGGCTGACCAAGGGCACGACGCTGAAGGTCGAGCTCGACGGCGCGCGCATCATCCTGCGCAAGAACGTCGACGACGCGATCTCCCGCGCCCGCGGCAAGTTCAAGCTGGACGACGGCTTCGAGTCCGTGGACGACGCGATGCGCGCGATCCGCGGCCGCGCCCCTGGCGACCCGGTGGAACGCTGAGCGCCGATGATCGCCATCGATTCCTCGGTATTGATCGACCTGCTGTCCGGCAACGTGCGCGCCGACATGGCCGAGGCCGCGCTGCGTGAGGCGCTGAGCCATGGCCCGGTGGTGGTCTGCGACGTTGTCGTCTCCGAGGTCTCGTCCTCGCTGCAGGGCGGCGATCTCGCGATGCAGGTGCTCGAGGAGATGGGCGTGCGCTACAGCCCGGTCGAGCAGAAGGCCGCGATCCGCGCCGGCGAGATGCAGCGCCGCTACCGCACGCGCGGCGGCCCACATACCCAAGGCGGTCAGCGAGCCGTTCCCGATTTCATCGTCGGCGCCCATGCGCTGCTGCAATGCAGCGCGCTGATCACCGCCGACGACGCATTTTTCCGCGACTACTTCAAGGGGCTGAAGCTCATCGTGCCGACGACGCCGGCCTGATGGCGCACTGCCCCATCCCCACCTACTGCCAGCCAACCAGGAGTCGACATGCTGCAAGCCTATCGCCAACATCAGTCCGAGCGCGCCGCGCTGGGCATCCCCCCGCTGCCCTTGGACGCCAAGCAGGTCGCCGAGCTGATCGAGCTGATCAAGAACCCGCCGGCCGGAGAGGACGCCTTCCTGCTGGACCTGCTGACGCATCGCGTGCCTCCGGGCGTCGATGACGCCGCCAAGGTCAAGGCCAGCTTCCTGGCCGCGGTCGCCCATGGCGACCTGAAGGTGGCCCTGGTCTCCAAGGCCAAGGCCACCGAGCTGCTGGGCACCATGGTCGGCGGCTACAACGTGCATCCGCTGATCGAACTGCTGGACGATGCCGAAGTCGCCGAGGTCGCCGCCGCGGGCCTGAAGAAGACCCTGCTGATGTTCGACTACTTCAACGACGTGGCCGCCAAGGCCAAGGCCGGCAATGCCAAGGCCAAGGAAGTGATGCAGAGCTGGGCCGATGCCGAGTGGTTCACCTCGCGCCCCGAGGTCGAGAAGAAGATCACCGTCACCGTCTTCAAGGTGCCCGGAGAGACCAACACCGATGACCTGTCGCCTGCCCCCGACGCCTGGAGCCGCCCGGACATCCCGCTGCACTACCTGGCGATGCTGAAGAACACCCGTCCCGACTCGGCCTTCAAGCCCGAGGAAGACGGCAAGCGCGGCCCGATGCAGTTCATCGAGGACCTGAAGAAGAAGGGCCACCTGGTCGCCTATGTGGGCGACGTGGTCGGCACCGGCTCCAGCCGCAAGTCCGCCACCAACTCGGTGATCTGGGCTACCGGATCGGACATCCCCTTCGTGCCGAACAAGCGCTTCGGCGGCGTGACCCTGGGCGGCAAGATCGCCCCGATCTTCTTCAACACGCAGGAAGACTCGGGCTCGCTGCCGATCGAGGTGGACGTGTCCAAGCTGGAAATGGGCGACGTGATCGACGTGCTGCCCTATGAGGGCAAGCTGGTGAAGAACGGTGAGACGGTCGCCGAGTTCAAGCTGAAGAGCGACGTGCTGTTCGACGAGGTGCGCGCCGGCGGCCGCATCAACCTGATCATCGGCCGCTCGCTGACCGCCAAGGCACGCGAGTTCCTGGGCCTGGCAGCAAGCACGCTGTTCCGCCTGCCGCAGGCTCCCGCCGAAACCAAGGCCGGCTTCACCCTGGCCCAGAAGATGGTCGGCCGCGCCGTCGGCCTGCCCGAGGGCCAGGGCGTGCGCCCGGGCACCTACTGCGAGCCCAAGATGACCACGGTCGGTTCGCAGGACACCACCGGCCCGATGACCCGCGACGAGCTGAAGGACCTGGCCTGCCTGGGCTTCTCGGCCGACCTGGTGATGCAGAGCTTCTGCCATACCGCCGCCTATCCGAAGCCGGTCGACGTCAAGACCCACCGCGATCTGCCCGCCTTCATCAGCAACCGCGGCGGCGTTTCGCTGCGTCCGGGCGACGGCGTGATCCACAGCTGGCTGAACCGCCTGCTGCTGCCCGACACCGTCGGCACCGGCGGCGACTCGCACACCCGCTTCCCGATCGGCATCAGCTTCCCGGCCGGTTCCGGCCTGGTGGCCTTCGGCGCCGCCACCGGCGTGATGCCGCTGGACATGCCCGAATCGGTGCTGGTGCGATTCAAGGGCCAGATGCAACCCGGCGTCACCCTGCGTGACCTGGTGCATGCGATTCCGCTGTACGCGATCAAGGCCGGTCTGCTAACCGTCGCAAAGGCAGGCAAGATCAACGCCTTCTCGGGCCGCATCCTGGAAATCGAAGGTCTGCCGGACCTGAAGGTCGAGCAAGCCTTCGAACTGAGCGACGCCTCGGCCGAGCGCTCGGCCGCCGGCTGCACGATCAAGCTGAACCCCGCGCCGATCAAGGAATACCTCACCAGCAACATCGTGCTGATGAAGAACATGATCGCCGACGGTTACGCCGACGCGAAGACCCTGCAGCGCCGCATCGAAAAGGTCGAAGCCTGGCTGGCCAAACCCGAGCTGCTGGAAGCCGACAAGGACGCCGAATACGCGCATGTCATCGAGATCGATCTGGCCGACATCAAGGAGCCGATCGTCTGCTGCCCCAACGATCCGGACGATGCCAAGTTCATGTCCGAGGTCGCCGGCACCAAGATCGACGAGGCCTTCATCGGTTCCTGCATGACCAATATCGGCCACTTCCGCGCCGCGGCCAAGCTGCTGGGCGGACAGCGCGACATCCCGGTCAAGCTGTGGGTCGCGCCGCCGACCAAGATGGACCAGAGCGAGCTGATCAAGGAAGGCCATTACGCCGCCTTCGGCACCGCCGGTGCGCGCACCGAGATGCCCGGCTGCTCGCTGTGCATGGGCAACCAGGCCCAGGTCCGCGAGGGCGCGACCGTCATCTCGACCTCGACCCGCAACTTCCCGAACCGCCTGGGCAAGAACACCAATGTGTTCCTGGGCTCGGCCGAGCTGGCCGCGATCGCATCCAAGCTGGGCAAGATCCCGAGCGTGGCCGAGTACCACGAGGCGATGGGCATCATCAACAAGGATGCGGACAGCGTCTACCGCTACATGAACTTCGACCAGATCGAGGAGTATGTCGAGGGCGCGAAGGCCGTGCCGGCCTGCTGAGCTTCGCATCGTCCGATCCAAGCCCGCTTCGGCGGGCTTTTTTTGCGCCCGCGTCGCGCCGCTTTGTTGCTAGCATCGCGGGCGGGAGGCGAAGACCGATCCATGACCATGCCCAAGCCCACCAGCGCCTTCAAGGTGCTGGTGATCGACGACCAGCAGCAGGTGCGGCACATCATCCGCGAGTCGCTGTACCGCCTGGGCATCCGCCAGGTGCTGCTGGCCGCCAACGCGGCCGAGGCGCTGAAGGCCCTGCGCGCCGACAAGGTCGACCTGGTGCTGAGCGACTACAACCTCGGCGAAGGCCCCGACGGCCAGCAACTGCTGGAAGCCGCGCGCGGCGGCCGGCTGCTCAGCCCGGTGGCGCCCTGGGTCTACATCACGGCCAATGCGCTGCGCGCCGACATCCTGGCCGCCGGCGACTTCATGCCCGACGGCTATATCGTCAAGCCCTTCACCGACCAGCTGCTGTCGCGCTACATCGAGGGCCTGTCGGCTCGCAAGCAGGCGCTGGCGCCGCTGCTGCTGGCGACCGATGCCCGGCAATGGGACCAGGTGCTGGTCGAGGCCGAGCGTTTCATCAAGCGCGGCGACGCGCTCTCCATTGAGGGCCTGAAGCAGAAGGCTCAGGCGCTGATGCGGCTGGCCCGCTTCGACGAGGCCCAGGCCTGCTACGGCCTCGCGCTGGACCTCAACTCCGAGCTGGCCTGGGCGCGCCTGGGCCATGCGCAGGCGCTGCGTGCCCAGGGCAAGCTGGAGGCCGCGCGCAGTGCGCTGGAGCAGCTCACCAAGAGCCAGCCCTCCTTTGCCAGCGCCTACGACATCCTGCTGGAGATCGCCGAGGAGCAAGGCGACCAGCAGGCCGCGCTGGACACCGCGCGCACCGTGGCCGAGCTGGTGCCCAATGCCAAGCGCAAGATCCGCCTGGGCAGCATGGCCCTGGCCGCCGGCGAGGCCGAGCTGGCCGTCAAGGCCCTGGAGCAGGCCGTGGCCAGGAATCGCCATGCGGTCACGCCCTCTCACCGGGAAAGCGTGCTGCTGGCCCAGGCCCTGCTGGACAGCGGCGAGCCCGGCCGCGCCGCGACCCTGGCGGCCGAGGTGGCCAAGCGCTTCGGCGACCAGGCCGAGGCCCGGCTGCTGGCCAGGGCCGTCAATGCCCAGGCCCAGCAGCGCCTGGGCAACGAGAGCGCGGCGGCGGCGCTGATGGACGAGGTGGCGCAAGACCTGGCACCCGGCGGCGCACTGGGCGCGCTGGACGAGCAGCACAAGCTGCTGCTGGCCAAGAGCGCGCTGGCCACCGGCCGCAACGAGCTGGGCCAGCAGCTGATCGCCGAGGTGGCGCGCAGCGACCGCCCGCTGCTGCTGGCCAGCGCGCTGCGCGCCGCCGCGGGCACCCCGGCCGAGGCCGAATGCCGCGCGCTGGTCGAGCGGGCCAATGCGGAGATGGCCGAGGCCCTGGCCGGACTGCAGCGCGCCAAGCGCAGCGGCGACATGGCCCAGGCCCTGGAGGTGGGCGAGCGGGCGCTGCAGCTCGCGCCGCAGAACTTCAATGTGCTGATCGAGCTCTGCACCCTGCACCTGATCGCGATGGGCCGCTCGGGCCAGGCCGAGCCGCACCGCGAGCGCGCGCGCGACCTGCTGGCCCGGCTGGAACGCGACCACCCGAATCACGACCGCGTGGCCGCGGCCCGCAAGTTCTTCCGCGAGCGCGCCGGCGCCGCCTGAGCGACAGATCCTCATGACCGGCCTCGACCCGCGACTCAGCGCCCTGGTCGTGCATGACCTGAAAAACCGCCTCGCGATCCTGACCGACGAGCTGGCGCGGCTGGGCCGCCTGCCCCTGCCCGCAGCGGCCCATGGCCATGCGCGGCATGCCGGCGAGCAGGCCCATCTGCTGACCCGCCGGCTGATGGAATTCCTGACCGCGCACCGCGCCGCCGAACAGGGCGGACTGCGCGCCCTGCCCGTGGAGGACATGCCGGACGCCCTGCTGCTGGAGCTGGCCGCCGATGCCCAGCCGCTGCTGCACGGCCGGCTGGCGATCCATCAACGGCTCGACGAGGCGCCGCCCTTCTGGTTCTTCGACCGCCAGCTGGTGCGCCTGGCGCTGGATTCGGCCATCTACAACGCGCTGCGCTTTGCCCGCAGCCGCATCACCCTGGGCCTGCGGTGCGAGGACGGCATGCTGTGCTTCTACGTCTGGGACGACGGTCCTGGCCTGCAGAGCAAGCCCTCGACCACCTCGACCGGCCTGGGGCGCCTGGTCTGCGACGAGGTCGCCCGGGCGCACCTGAACCATGGCCGCCGCGGCCGCAGCCTGCTGCGCGACCATCAGCAAGGCGGCGCGGTGTTCGAGCTGTTCCTGCCCTGAATAACCCTTCCCCCATTCACGGGGATCACGTCGGCACGCCGACCCGAGTCCGGGTTAGCCCCTTGGACGCCGGGGTGCGGGCGCCACGATCATCGCGGCACCGAAAGCCATCGCGCGCTTGCGCGCCAGGCAAAACCATTGGGGGACCAGCGCCGCGTCGATGTCGTCCGCAGGGCCGCGGCGGGTGCTGGATGGGCATCGTTTCATTGCATTGGGTCGGCGCCGCCCCCAGCCCGACGATGCGCAGATGAGAGGCTTCACCATGAAGAGTTCGCACACGGCGCGCGGCGCCATCGTGGCCAGCACCCTGGCCCTGGCCATCGCCGGCGCCTATGCGCAAAGCCTGCCCCTGTCGGCGAGCGAGGGCAGCAATCTCTGGTTCGTCGAGCTGTCCGGCGCCCCGGAGGCCGACGGCAACAGCCGCGCGGCGGTCAAGGCCGAGAAGGCCGCCTTCCGCAATGCGGCGGCCGCGGCGGGCGTCCAGTTCAAGGAACGGCGCAGCTACGACAGCCTGTTCAACGGCTTCGCCGTCGAGGTCGGCCCGGCCGAGCGCAACAAGCTGGCCCGCCTGCCCGGCTTCAAGGCCATGTACCCGATCGAGATCATCATGGCGCCCAAGCCCGAGGGCGGCGCCGGTGCCGCGCCCGACATGATCTCGGCCGTGGGCATGACCGGCGCCAATGTGGCGCAGGCGGCCGGCTGGACCGGCGCCGGCGTCAAGGTCGGCATCATCGACTCGGGCATCGACATCGACCACCCGGCCCTGGGCGGCAACGGCAGCCCGGGCTCGACCCCCTTCCCCAGCAGCCGCGTGGCCTATGGTTGGGACTTCGTCGGCGACGCCTACAACGCCGACTCCTCCAGCCCCGCCTACAACCCGAATCCGGTGGAGGACTTCAACCCCGACGACTGCGGCGGCCATGGCACCCATGTGGCCGGCATCGTCGGCGCCAATGGCGCGGTCAAGGGCGTGGCCCCGGGCGTGACCTTCGGCGCCTACCGCGTCTTCGGCTGCGCCGGCTCGACCAGTTCCGACATCATCCTGGCGGCGCTGGAGCGCGCCCATGCCGACGGCATGCAGGTGATCAACCAGAGCCTGGGCTCGGGCCGCCAATGGCCCCAGTACCCCACCGCCCAGGCCACCAGCCGCCTGGCGGGCAAGGGCGTGGTGGTGGTGGCCTCGATCGGCAACAACGGCCCGGGCGGATCCTCGCCGGACGGTCTCTACGCGGCCGGCGCCCCGGGCGTCGGCGAGAAGGTGATCGGCGTGGCCGCCTTTGACAACGCCCAGCAGGCCTTCAAGGTCAACGGCACGCCCTACGGCTACAACGCCGCCACCGGCGCGCCGCTGCCGCCCACCAGCGGCAGCCTGCCGCTGACGCGCACCGGCACCACCACCACCACCAACGACGCCTGCGTTGCGCTGCCGGCCGGCAGCCTGGCCGGCAAGGCCGTGCTGATCCGTCGCGGCAGCTGCAGTTTCTACATCAAGGCCGCCAATGCCCAGGCGGCGGGCGCCGCGGCCGTGGTGCTCTACAACAATGCCGCCGGCGCCCTGAATGCCACGGTGGCCGGCACGCCGGCCATCGGCATCCCGGTGGTGGGCATCACCGCCGACCATGGCGCGGCGCTGGACGGCCTGATCGCGGCCGGCGCGACGATGCTGAACTGGAGCGGCGACTATGTCAGCTATCCCTATGGCAGCGGCGGCCTGATCTCGGGCTTCAGCTCCTTCGGCCTGGCCGCCGACCTGAGCATCAAGCCCAATATCGGCGCGCCCGGCGGCAATATCTACTCCACCTATCCGCTGGAGGCCGGCGGCTTTGCCACGCTCTCGGGCACCTCGATGTCCTCGCCCCATGTGGCCGGCGGCGTGGCCCTGCTGCTGCAGGCGCGCCCCAAGACCCAGGTGGACGAGGTCAAGGTGCTGCTGCAGAACAGCGCCGATCCCAAGCGCTGGGCGGGCAATCCGGCCCTGGGCTTCCTGGACAATGTGCACCGCCAGGGCGCCGGCATGCTGGACATCCCGGCCGCGATCGCCGCCAAGACCGTGGTCGAACCCAGCGAGATCGCGCTGGGCGAGAGCGAGGGCGGCCCGGTCAGGACCAAGCTGCAGATCAAGAACCTGGGCCATGCCGGCGTCGTCTACGACATCAGCCATGAGCCCGGCTTGGCCACCGGCCCCAACACCTTCAGCCAGCAGGGCATCCAGTACCGCGTTGCGCCCGCCACGGTGAGCTTCAGCAAGTCCACGCTCACGGTGCAGGCCGCCAGCAACCAGAACGTCGACGTGACCATCGCCGCGCCGACCGGCGCCACGCTGGAGGACCGCGGCATCTATGGCGGCTACATCGTGCTCACGCCCCAGGGCGGCGGCGAGACGCTGCGGGTGCCGTTTGCCGGCTACAAGGGCGACTACCAGGCCATCCAGGTGCTGGCCCCAACCGCCAACGGCTTCCCCTGGCTGGCCAAGCTGTCGAGCGGCAGCTTCTTCAACCAGCCCGCGGGGGCCAGCTACAGCCTGGTCGGCGGCGACATTCCCTACTTCCTGCTGCACCTCGACCACCATTCCGAGATGGTGCTGCTGGAGGCGCTGGACGCCGGCACCGGCGAGCTCAGGGGCAAGGTCAGCGTGGAGGAATGGGTGACGCGCAACACCACGCCCACCGGCTTCTTCAACTTCACCTGGGACGGCACGGTCTTCAAGAAGGACCCGAACAAGCCCAATCAGTGGAGCACCCTGCCCAACGGCGCCTACAAGGTGCGGGTGACCGTCAAGAAGGCGCTGGCCGACAAGAAGAACGAGGCCCATTACGAGACCTGGACCTCGCCGGTGATCACGCTGGCGCGTCCCTGAGCGTCGCGCCGACGGCGCCGCCGCCTCGCGGTGGCTCCGTCCTCTGGCCGGGCGCGCTGCTAGCATGCCGGCTCGAATCGATTCGAGCCCTCAAGCCAGCATGCGAGCCCAGCCCATTCATTCGTTCATCATCCGTGCCGCCGCCGCCCTGCTGGGCGCGGCGGCTTTTTTGTCGAGCAGCGCCCGGGCCGCCGAGCTGCAGTTGCGCATCCTGCAGACCACGGATGTGCACATGAACCTGCTCAACTACGACTACTACCAGGACAAACCCACCGACGAGTACGGCCTCGCCAAGGCGGCTGCCCTGATCAGGGCGGCGCGCGCCGAGGCGACGAACAGCCTGCTGTTCGACAATGGCGATCTGCTGCAGGGCAACCCGCTGGGCGACCTGATCGCACGCGTGAAGCCGCTCCCCCGCGGCGCGGTGCACCCGGCCTACAAGGTTTTGAACCTCTTGAACGTGGACGCCGCCAATATCGGCAACCACGAGTTCAATTACGGCCTGTCCTTCCTGCGCCAGGCCATTGCGGGCGCCGAATTCCCCTACGTCAGCGCCAATGTGGTCGAGGCGGCGAGCGGCCGGCCGGCCTTCACGCCCTATGTGATCCTGGAGCGCAGCCTGCGCGACGAGGGCGGCGCGGCGCGCAAGCTCAAGATCGGCGTGATCGGCTTCGTGCCGCCGCAGATCATGCAGTGGGACCGCCAGCACCTGGAAGGCAGGGTCAGGGCCTTGGACATCGTCGAGACCGCGCAGCGCCTGATCCCCGAGATGCGCGCCAAGGGCGCGGACCTGGTGGTGGTGATCGCGCACAGCGGCATCGAGAAGATCGAGCAGCCGCGCTTCGCGGAAAACGTCGCGGCCCAGTTGGCACGGATCCCGGGCGTCGATGCGCTGCTGCTGGGCCATGCCCATGCCGAGTTCCCGGGGCCGGGCTTCGCCGGCTTTCCCGGCGTGGACCTGGCGCGCGGCAGCATCCACGGCGTGCCCAGCGTGATGCCGGGCCGATGGGGCGATCATCTGGGCGTGATCGACCTGAGCCTGGACGATGCCGGCGGCCGCTGGAAGGTGGTCGGCAGCCAGGCCAGCCTCCGGCCGATCTTTCAGCGCGGCACGCGCAAGGCCCTGGTCGAGGCCGACCCGGCTGTGGCCCAGGTCATCGCAGACGAACATCAGGCCACCCTCGACTATGTGCGCAGTCAGGTGGCCGTCACCGAGGCACCGATCCACAGCTATTTCGCCCAGGTGGGCGACGACCCCTCGGTGCAGTTGGTGGCGCAGGCCCAGCTGGCCTATGCCCAGCGCGCCGTGCGCGGCACCGTCTATGAAAAGCTGCCGCTGCTGTCGGCCGCGGCGCCCTTCAAGTCGGGCGGTCGTCAGGGCACGGGCAACTACACCGACATCCCGGCCGGACCGGTGGCGATCAAGCATGTGGCCGATCTCTACGTCTACCCCAACACGGTCAAGATCGTGAAGATCACGGGCGCCGAATTGCGCGAGTGGCTGGAGATGTCGGCCGGCCAGTTCAAGCGCATCGACCCGCGGGGGCCGGCAGCGCAGGAGCTGCTGGACCCGGCCTTCCGCTCCTACAACTTCGACATGATCGAGGGGGTCAGCTACCAGATCGACGTGAGCCAGGCCGCGCGCTACACGGCCGAGGGCCGGCGCACCGAGGCCCAGGGCCAGCGCATCGTCAACCTGCGCCATCAGGGCAAGCCGATCGACGAGAAGGCCGATTTCCTGGTGGTCACCAACAACTACCGTGCCAATGGCGGCGGCGGCTTCCCCGGCCTGTCCGGCGAGCGCATCGTGGTGGACGCGCCGGACGAGAACCGCGAGACCCTGGCCCGGTACCTGGCCTCGGCCAAGCGCTTCAACCCCAGCGCCGACGACAACTGGCAGATCCTGCCGGTCAAGGGCGTCAAGCTGCGCTTCCTGTCCGGCGCCGGCGGCATCGCGCATTTGCCGCGCACACCCTCGGTCAGGCTGGTCGGGGACCAGGGCGACGGCTCGGCCCTGTACGAGCTGGCGGACTGAGCGGCAGGCCGGCAGCGCGCCTCAGCCGACCAGCACCTCGGCGCAGCCGGGGTGCCCCAGGAAGCGCTGCGGGCTGGCGCTGGCGCCATAGGCGCCCGACTGGAACACGACGGCCAGGTCACCGACCTCGGCCGCCGGCAGCTCCATCCGGTCGGCCAGCAGGTCCAGCGGCGTGCACAGCGGGCCGACGACCGAGGCACTTTCGAGCCCCGTCTCGCCGCGGGTCTGGCTGATCGTCACCGGATAGTTCTTGCGCAGCACCTGGCCGAAATTGCCCGAGGCGGAGAGGTGGTGGTGCAGGCCGCCATCGGTGACGAGAAAGACCTGACCCCGCGAGACCTTGCGATCGACGACGCGCCCCACATAGACGCCCGCCTCGCCCACCAGATAGCGGCCCAGCTCGATCACGAGGCTGGCCGCCGGCAGCTCGCCGGCGGCTCGCTCGCTCAGGGCCTGCAGATTGGCGCCGATCGGCGCCAGCTCCAGCGGCGTCTCGCCCGGGAAATAGGGAATGCCGAAGCCGCCGCCCAGGTTCAGGAAGCGCACCGGCGACGGCGCCTGCTCGGCCAGACGCAGGGCCAGCGCATAGGACTTCTGCTGCGCCTCGCAGATCGACTCGGCCTTCAGGTTCTGCGAACCGGCGAACAGATGGAAACCCTCGAAGGCCAGCCCCAGGCGCCCGATCTCGGCCAGCACCGCAGGCACCAGCTCGGTGTCGATGCCGAACTGCTTGGGGCCGCCGCCCATCTTCATGCCCGAGCCCTTGAGCTCGAAGTCCGGGTTGACGCGCAGCGCCACCCTGGCCGGCAGCCCCAGCGCCTGCGAGGCCGCGGCCAGCACGGGCAGCTCGCGCGCCGATTCCACATTGACCAGCACGCCGGCCGCCACCGCCTGGCGCAGCTCGATGTCGCGCTTGCCCGGCCCGGCGAAACTGATCTCCGCCGGGTCGGCGCCGGCATCCAGCGCCACCTGCAGCTCGCCCGCCGAGGCCACATCGATGCCGTCGACCAGCCCCGCCATCAGGCCCACCAGGGCCGGCATCGGGTTGGCCTTCATCGCGTAATGCAGCTTCACCGCGCGCGGCAGCGCCGCGCGCAGCAGCGCCACCCGTTCGCGCAGCAGGCGCCGGTCATAGGCGTAGAACGGCGTCTGGCCGATGCGCTCGGCCAGCACCGACAGACGCTGGCCGCCGACGATCAGCTCGCCGTCGCGCAGGGGGAATTGCGCCATCGGCGCGTGGACGGGCGGGCGCTTGGGCGGCACGGCTTCACTCATAGATTTTTCTCCACCCAGGCGGTGGACAGCAGTTTGCGATCGATCTTGCCGTTCGGGTTGCGCGGCAGCGGTCCGGGCTGCTGTTCGATGCCGGCGGGCACCATATAGGCCGGCATGCGCTTCCTGCACTCGGTCTGCAAGGCCGCAAGGTCGACGTTGCTCGCGCCGGCCGGCGCCGTCGCGATGATCTGGATGGCCTGGCCCAGGCTCGCATGGTCGACGCCGAAGGCCACGCATTCGCCGACCAGCTGGGTGGCGTAGAGGATCTCCTCGACCTCGGTCGGGCTGACCCGGTAGCCCGAGGTCTTGATCATCTCGTCGCGCCGGCCGATGAAATACAGAAAGCCCTCGGCATCGCGGCGCACCGTGTCGCCGGAGAACACCGCGTACTCGGGCAGCTGCAGGCCGCCCTCGCGCCCGCCCACGCCGGCGGGCAGCGGCCTGTAGCGCTCGGCGGTCTTCTCGGCATCGTTCCAGTAGCCCTGCCCGACCAGCGCGCCGCGATGCACCAGCTCGCCCGGCTCCTCGGGCGCGCATTCGCTGCCGTCCTCGCGCAGCACCAGGATCTCGGCGTTCGGGATCGCGCGGCCGATCGAATCGGGCCGCCGATCGACCTCTTCGGGCGGCAGGTAGGTCGAGCGGAAGGCCTCGGTCAGGCCGTACATCAGGAAGGGCTTCGCGGCGGGCACGCGCCGACGCAGCAGGTCCAGGGTATCGCGCGGCATGCGGCCGCCGGTGTTGGCGAAGTAGCGCAGGTGCCGGTCGATCACGGCCGGCCATTCCAGCTGCGCCAGCTGGATGTACAGCGGCGGCACCGCGGTCAGGCCCGTGACCTGCTCGCGCTCCATCGCCTTCAGCACGTCGCGCGGCAGCAGGTAGTTCAGCAGCACGACGCGTGCACCGGCATGGAAGGCCGTGGTCAGCTGGCTGAAGCCGGCATCGAAGGACAGGGGCAGCGCCGCCAGCAGGGTGTCGTCGGCCCGGTTGTCCAGGTAGGAGGCCACGCTCTTGGCGCCCGCCACCATATTGCGGTGTGACAGCACGACGCCCTTGGGCTTGCCGGTTGACCCGGAGGTGTAGAGGATGGCGGTCAGATCGGTGTCGATGACGCGGTGGCCGGCGCACGGCTCGGCATCGAGCAACGCGCTCCAGCGATGCAGGGCATGGCCGGGCTGCGCCGCCGGTTCGCCGGCGGAATCGGTCAGCACCACATGGCGCAGCGCCGGGCAGGCCGCCAGCACCGCGGGCAGCGAGGCATAGCGGTCCGGCGAGGTGACGAGCACGCGCACATCGCAGTCGCGCAGGATGAAGCCGACCTGCTCGGGTTTCAGCAGCGGATTGAGGGGCACGAAAACACCGCCCGCGGCCGGCGCGCCGAAACTGGCGATGACCGTCTCGAAGCGCTTCTCCAGATAGATCGCGACGCGCTCGCCGCGCGCCAGCCCCAGCGCGATGCAGCCGGCCGCAAATCCCTGCACCCCATCGGCCAGGGCCTGATAGTCCAGGCCCGTCTCGCCATGGCGCAGGGCCTCGCCCTCGGGACGGCCGCTTGCCGCGTTCAGGATCAGTTCATGCAAGAGGGTCGATTCGGGCATGCTGCGCGGGGTCTGCACCAGGGAGAACCAGGGAGAAAAAGTATCGCACAGCGACCGCGCACGCCCCCCGTGCAAAGCTCGGCCGAAGGGCCCCGATCTTGGGGGGCCGAGCCAGCCGGCGGTGCTGGGCCTGCCGTTATGATGCCGCCACCCTAGGCGCCGGCGCCGCGCTTGCCGCACCGCGCGTCCCAGTCCGCGCAACGCGCGCCTCCGAGAGCAGCTCATGGACATAGAAAAACAGGTTCTTCGCATTCTGGACGAGGTACTGAGCCTGGAGGGCCGCAGCAGCGCCTTCACGCGCGACACCGCCCTGCTGGGCGCGATTCCCGAGCTCGACTCGATGGCCGTCGTGTCCCTGATCACCGCGCTCGAGGAGCAGCTGGGGATGAGCGTCGACGACGACGAGATCGATGGCGAGACCTTCGCCAGCGTCGGCGCCCTGGTGGATTTCGCGCGGAGCAAGACCCAGCTCTGACGCTGCCATGCAGGCCTTCTTTCTGACGGCAGGCGATGGCGGTCAGCGCTTTTGCGTCTACCACCCGGCCCGGGGCGAGGTGGCGCGCGGCGCGCTGCTCTATGTCCATCCGTTCGCGGAGGAAATGAACAAGGCCCGGCGCATGGCGGCCCTGCAGGCCCGCGCGCTGGCCGAGGCCGGCTATGCCGTGCTGCAGATCGACCTGCGCGGCTGCGGCGACAGCAGCGACGATTTTGGCGATGCCGGCTGGAGCGATTGGCTGGCCGATGTCGAGCTGGGCCTGGACTGGCTGGCGGGCCAGCACCCCGGCCGACCTCTGTGGCTGTGGGGCCTACGCGCGGGCTGCCTGCTGGCTAGCCAAGCCGCCCAGCGCCGCGCAAGCGACGTCGCGGGCCTGATCTACTGGCAACCGATGCTGAGCGGCAAGCCGCAGCTGCAGCAGTTCCTGCGCCTGCGCCTGGCGGCCGATCTGGCCGGCGGGCAGGGCCAGGCCCAGATGGCTGATCTGCGCGCGGAGTTGCGTGCGGGCCGATCGGTCGAGATCGCCGGCTATGTCTTGGCGGCGGCACTGGCCGAGGGCCTGGAGGCCGCGCTGCTCTGCGCACCCGCCCCGCAGCAGACGCTGCTGTGGCTGGAGCTGTCGGCGCGGCAGGAGTTGCTGCCGGCGTCGCAGGCCTGGCTGGAACCGCATGCGGGGGATGCCCGTATATCGGCGCATGCGCCGGCCGGGCCGGCCTTCTGGAGCACCACCGAGATCGAGGACGCGCCCGACCTGATCGCCGCGACGCTGGCGGGACTGCTGGCGCACAGCCCGACCGGCCACGAGGTGCCGGCATGAACTCTCTGGAGCAGGTGCTGCCGCTGCGCTGCCAGGGCGAGCCACTGATCGGCGTGCTGAGCCGCCCGGCCGGGAATGCTCAGCCGCAGCAGAGCGACACCGCCGTGCTGATCATCGTCGGCGGCCCGCAGTACCGCGTCGGCAGCCACCGCCAGTTCGTGCTGCTGGCGCGCCGGCTGGCCGAGGCGGGACATGCGACGCTGCGCTTCGACCATCGCGGCCTGGGCGACAGCGGCGGCGCGCTGCGCGGCTTCGAGCAGCTGGACGAGGACATCGGCGTCGCGCTCGACGCGCTGCAGCAGGCCCAGCCGGCGTGCCGGCGCGTGGTGCTGTGGGGCCTGTGCGATGCGGCCTCGGCCGCCCTGCTTTATTGCCAGCGCCGGCGCGACCCGCGCGTGGCCGGCCTGTGCCTGCTCAACCCCTGGGTCCGCTCGGCCGTCAGCCAGGCCCGCACCCAGGTCAAGCATTACTACCTGCGACGCCTGCTGAGCCGCGGTTTCTGGGGCAAGCTCTTGCGCGGCGGCGTGGCGCTGTCGGCACCGCTCGAGCTGTTGCGTGCGCTGCTGCGCATGCGCGGCGGCAGGATGGCAGACCAGGCCTCGATGGCCTATCAGGAGCGCATGGCCGAGGGCTGGCTGGGCTTCGCGGGCCCGATCCTGCTGCAGCTCAGCGAGCTCGACTACACGGCGCGCGAGTTCATCGAATATGCACAGGGCTCGCCGCTGTGGAGCCGGGCGCTGCGGCGCCAGGGCCTGCGGCGTGAACTGTTGAGGGGTGCGGATCACACCCTGTCCTTGAGTTCGGCCCGCCGCGAGGCCGAGAATCAATTGCTGGACTGGCTGCAACAACTGGGATCGGCCCCGGCCCTTCCTCACCCGCCGAGCGCTTACACATGAACATCTCCACCGCCGCTCCCTCCTGCCCCGCCCGCCCCGCCGGCCTTGGTTCGCGCCCTGGGACCGCCATGCTGCTGGCCATGCTGCTCGCCGCCGCGCCGGCATGGGCCCAGGACGACAACACCTGCGGACCGCTGACCAGCTCCTACGGCCCGTTCGACTACCGGCTCGAGCGCAACGGCCAGCTGAAGGTGGTCGATGCCCATCACTTCACCAGCGAGGTCGAGGGCCTGCTGCGCGGCAAGACCGGCAGCATCGGGGGCGACATCGACTATGTGCTGCATACCTCGCCGAACCATCACCGCGCCCTGATCTCCCTGCAGCGCTATGCGGCCAAGCTACGCCTGCCGCGCGTCCCCGATATGCGTTACTCGGTGGACTGCTTCTTCGAGCGCGCCCTGCGCTTCAAGCGCGACGATCAGGTCGCCCGGATGATCTTCGTCACCCATTTGCTGGCCACCCAGCGCGCGGACATGGCGCGCGGCGAACTGGCCACCGTCGCCGCGGCGGCGGGCGACAATGCTTTCACCCATTACAACCTGGGCCTGCTGTACTTCGAGATCAAAGACTATGACAAGGCGCTCGAGCATGCCCATCGCAGCCAGGCCCTGGGCCTGCAGCGCCCCGACCTGCGCGACAAGCTGACACAGGTCGGCCGCTGGCAGGAACCGCCCCCGCCGCCCGCCGAGGCTGCGTCCGAGGCCCAGGCGGCCTCGGCACCCCGGTCCTGAGTGCGGCCGCACGCATGAAGAAGGTCCTGCTGATCGCCTACCATTTCCCGCCGCTGGCCGGCAGCAGCGGCATCCAGCGCGGCCTGCGCTTTGCCCAGCAACTGCCGCAGTTCGGCTGGCAGCCGCTGGTCCTCTCTGCGCATCCGCGCGCCTACGAGCGC
Source organism: Roseateles sp. GW821-FHT09B06 (assembly GCF_059418245.1). NCBI lineage: Bacteria > Pseudomonadati > Pseudomonadota > Betaproteobacteria > Burkholderiales > Sphaerotilaceae > Roseateles > Roseateles sp. GW821-FHT09B06. Next base: position 16,777 of record NZ_JBWKPM010000011.1, read on the forward strand.
TGCAGCGACGAACTGCTCGATCAGATTCCGCCCGGCATGCCGGTACGGCGCGCCTTCGCGCTCGATGCGGCGCGCCATCTGTCATTGCGCGGCCGCTACGCCGGTTTCACGGCCCGGCCCGATCGCTGGGTCAGCTGGCGCTTCGATGCCCTGCGTCAAGGTCTGGCCATGATCCGTGAATTTCGCCCCGATGCGATCTGGTCGACCTATCCGATCGCCACTGCGCACCTGATCGGCCGCGGCCTGATGCAGCGCAGCGGCCTTCCCTGGATCGCCGACTTTCGCGACCCCATGGCCCAGGACGGCTACCCGAGCGACCCCAAGGTCTGGCAATCGTTCAAGGATATCGAATCGATGGCGCTCGCCGAGGCCCGGTTCTGCACCTTCACGACGCCGTCGGCGGCACGCGGCTACGGCCTGCGCTATCCGGCCGCGGCGGAGCGCATCGCGACCCTGGAGAATGGCTACGACGAGGAGAGCTTCGCCGGCCTCGGCGAGTTCGAGCGCCAGCCGCTCAATCCGGGTGCGCTGACCTTGCTGCACAGCGGCATCGTCTATCCCGAGGAGCGCGACCCCACGCAGCTGATCGAGGCGCTGGCGCTGCTGGCGGCGCGCGGACAGATCGCGCCGGGCCGCTTCAGGCTGAGATTTCGAGCCGCTGTGCACGAGCAACTGCTGCGCGACCTGGCGGCACGGCACGGCATGGCCGACTACATCGAGCTGTTGCCGCCCCTGCCCTATGCCGAGGCGCTGCGGGAAATGATGCGTGCCGATGCGCTGCTGGTGCTGCAGGCCGCCAATTGCAACGAGCAGGTACCGGCCAAGCTCTACGAATACCTGCGCGCCGGCCGGCCCATCCTGGCGCTGACCGACCCGGGCGGCGATACGGGACAGGTCCTGCGCGCGGCGGGCATCACCGACCAGGCTCGCCTCGACGCCGCGGGCGATATCGCCGCGCTGCTGGCACGGCTGCTCGCACGCGCACCCGGGCTGCGCCTGCTCCCCAGCCAGGCGGCCGTGGCGGGCGCCTCGCGCCTGGCACGCACCAGGCAACTTGCGCAGCTGCTGGACCTGGCCACCACGCCAAGCGCCTCATGAAGGCCTGGCTGGCCCGGCTCGGCGCACCCTGGCGGAAGCTGGGGGCGCTGGATGGTTCGCTCTACCTGATCAATCGCCTGCTGGAGCGTCTCAGCGGCGGCCGGGCACGTCTGCACAAATATTATCTGGTGGCGCAGCCGGTGCGGCCCGCCGCCCAGGCGCTGCGTCCCAGCGCCGACACGGTGATCGCGCCGGCCGCGCCCGACTCGCCCTTGCGCGCGAGCTTCCCGCGCCCGGCCGAGGTGATCGAGCAGCGCTACCGCGACGGGGCCCTGTGCTTCGCGGCCGTGGTGAAGGCGCAGTTCGCCGGCTTCCTCTGGCTGCAGCGCGAGCGCTACCGGGAGGACGAGGTGCGCTGCGACTATCTGCTTGTCCAGCCGGCGGTCTCGGTCTGGGACTACGACGTCTATGTCGAACCTCGCTATCGACTGGGCCGCTGCCTGGCCCGCCTCTGGGACGAGGCCAACCGCCATCTGCAGGCCGAGGGGGTGCGCTGGACCTTCAGCCGCATATCGGCCTACAACCCGGCCTCGCTGAAGGCTCATGCCCGCCTCGATGCCCGGCCGCTGCACAGCGCGCTGTTCCTGTGCCTGGGTCGCCTGCAGTTCAGCTGGTTGCCGCAGGCGCCTCATCTCCATCTCTCGCTGGGCCCGCAGCAACGCCCCTGCATCCCGCTGGCCCCCCCGGCGGAGTCGCCGTGATGAAGACAGAACACGCCTTCCTCGCCGGACTCAAATGGGTGGCCATCGGCCGCTTCTCGGCCCAGCTGATCTCATGGGTGGGCACCATCTACGTGATGCGGACGCTGGCGCCGCAGGACTTCGGCCTGGCGGCAATCTGCTCGACCCTGGTTGCCATCATCACGATGGGCGCGGAATTCGGCATCGGCGCCGGCATCATCCAGGCCCAGTCGCTGGACAAGACCCAGGTGCGCAGCGTCTTCGGCGCGGCCCTGCTGTTCGGCCTGGCCGGCGCCCTGCTGATGCTGGTTGCCGCGCCGGCCATGACCTGGTACTTTCGCGCGCCCGAGGCCCTGCTGTTGATCCAGGTCTCGGCCCTGCACCTGCTGCTGGCGCCGCTGGCGACCATTCCCGACGCCTTCTTGCGCCGGGCCATGCAGTTCCGGGGCGCCTCGCTGGTCGAGTTCGGCAGCGCCCTTGCGGCCACGCTCGGCACGGTCTCGCTGGCCTGGGCGGGCAAGGGAGTCTGGGCGCTGGTGCTGGGGCCGCTCGGCGGCGCCGCGGCCCGCGTGCTGCTGCTCCATGCACTGGCGCCGCAGCGCCTGAGCCCCAGCCTGGACCTGCGTCCGGCGCGCGGCTTGATCGGCTTCGGGCTCAAGGTGGCCGTGTCGCGGGTCGGCAGCTATGTGTTCGGCCAGAGCGACGTGCTGGTGGCCGGCCGCAGCCTGTCGAAGACCGCGCTGGGCGAGTACTCGGTGGCGATGCATCTGGCCATGCTGCCCGTCAGCAAGGTCATGAACATCGTCAACACGGTGGCCTACCCGACCATTGCGCAGATGAATCGCGACGGGGAAAGCGTGCGGCCGGCGCTGCTGACCGGGCTGCGCCTGTTCGCCTACCTGCTGGTCCCGGTGCTGTGGGGGCTGGCGACCGTCGCGCCCTGGCTGATCGAACTGCTGCTGGGGACGCCCTGGGCCGGTGCCGTGCTGCCGCTGCAGATCGTCTGTGCCGTGCTGCCGCTGCGCCTGGTCAGCGTGCTGCTGTCCAGCGTGCTGCAGGGCCTGGGGCATGCGGGGCTGGAGCTGCGCAATACCCTGACCGGCGTGATCCTGCTGCTGCCCTGCTTCGTGCTGGGTGCGCAGTTCGGCGCCGTCGGCCTGGCGGGCGGCTGGGTGCTGGGCCTGCCGCTGATGGTGGCGCTGAACCTGCGCCGCGCGCATGGCGTGCTGCAGATCGGCATACTCGACGCGCTGCGCGCCGTCGGCCGGCCGATGCTGTGCAGCGGCCTGATGTGCGCCGGCGTCACCGCCGCCGGCCTGGCCCTGGGCCGGCAGGGCAGCACGGTGCTCGGCGTCATGGGCTTGGTACTGACCGGCATGCTGGCCTACGCGCTGGCGCTGTGGCTGCTCGATCGCGCGAGCGCGATCCGTCTGCTGGGCCTGGCCCGCGGCGTCGCCCACTGATTCCCGACCACAAGATTCGATAGGAGCAAGCGCATGGCCGTCTTTCTTGCCGCATATGCCCTGCAACCGGAGGCATTGGATCCGCGCCTGGGCGAGCGCCTGGGCGAGATCCTGCGGGAGGCCGGCGACGTCCGGCTGGTGCAGACGCCTCATTGCCAGATCGCCCATGTCGATCTGGGCCTGTGGCCGGGTGCATCGTCATTGCAGCAGGGGGACGACATGGCGGTGTTCGCCGGCGACCCGGTGGTGGAGGCCGACGGCGTCGAACTGGACCGCCCGCAGGGCCTGGCCTGGCTTGCGGAGCGCCTGCTGGCCGGCCCCGCGACGGCGGCGGCGCAGGCCCATGGCACCTTCAGCGGGCTGCTGTACCGCAGTGCCGACCGCGAGCTGCTGGCCATCACCGACAAGCTGGGTGTGCGGCCGATCTACTGGGCCCGCTGCGGCGGGCTCGTCTTCGTCTCGTCGGCACTGTGGGCGCTGGAGCGGCTGGACGAGCTTGACAAGACGCCCGACTGGCGCGCCGCCGCCGAGAGTGCGGCCTTTGGATTTCCGCTGGGCGACCGCAGCCCCTATCTGGCCGTGCAGTTGCTGACACCGGGCACGCTGCTGCGACTACACAGGGATGGCATCGAGCTGTTGCGCTATTTCGACTGGGCGGCCCTGCGGCCGCACGGCCTGCAGGGTCAGGCCTTGCGGGAGCGGGTGCAGCAAGCCTTTGCGCGGGCCTGCGCTCAGCGCGGCCGAGGGCAGCCGGAGGTGATGGCCTTCCTGTCCGGTGGCATGGACTCGCGGCTGCTGGTGTCCGCGCTGCGTAGCGGTGGCCACGCCGTGCACAGCCTGAATTTCGCGCCCGAAGGCTCGCAGGACCTCGTGTACGGCCGCCTGGCGGCGCGGTCGCTAGGCAGTTCGCATTTCGAGTACGGGGCCGGCGAGGAGAGTTTCGCCGTGCGCCAGGGCCAGGCGCTGCGGGCCTGGCGCGAGGCGCATCCGGCCGTGCATGCAAGGCTGCATTGCCCGCGCCTGATCTGGTCGGGCGACGGCGGCAGCGTAGGCCTGGGGCATGTCTACCTGAACCAGGCCATCGTCGATGCGGCCCGCAGCCAGGGCTTGGACGCGGCCGCGGCCCTGATCCAGCAGGCCAACCGGTCCTGGGTCTCGCCGCATGTTTTCAAGAGGGCCTCGCGCCCGCTGGCAGATCTGCCGCTGCGCTCGATCCGCGAAGACCTGGCCCAGCGTCCGGACGTCGAGCCCGGGCGCAACTGCCATCTCTTCTTCATGCTCAACGATCAGCGTCGCCATCTGACGCGCCACTACGAGCAGGTGCACCGCCATCGCATCGACCTGGTGCTGCCCTTCTTCGACAGCCGTTTTCTGCAGGTCGTCATCGGCGCCGCGGTCGATCCCTTCATTGGCCACCGGCTCTACAACGAATTGCTGCTGAGCCTGCCGGACGGATGCGGCCGGATCCCCTGGCAGTCCTACCCGGGCCACCAGCCCTGCCCCGTCGAGTTGCCGGAATCCCTGCGCGAAAGCCTGCGCGCCCAATGGTCGGACGGCTGGTTCGATGCGCATGCGCTGCGTCGCCAGCGCCGCGCCGCCTTGCGCCAACGCTGGCAGCTGCTGGCCGGCTGCCCCGAGTCGGCCCAGATACTGAACCGCCCGCTGTTGCTGGGGCTCAACGCACTGGCCCTGGCCGGCCCGGCGCGCTTCGATCACCTGATCGAGGCGAGCCGGCCCTTTCTGCGCGCGCTGCGACCGGGTGTGGCGATCGACGGTCTTTAAGGCGGACCGTCGGCCCCGCAACGCTCAGGCGCGGCGGCGGCGCTGCATCAGCAGCAGCCCGGCCAAGCCGGCGAGCATCATCGCCCAGCTGCTGGCTTCGGGCACCGGGACCGTCAGGTCGAAAGGCTTGTAGAGCCAGACGCCGGCGTCGTTGTTGCGGAACTCGTCGAGCGCGATGAACGCTCCCAGCTCGGCCGAATACTGCCACTTGCCCAGCACGCCGGTGACGAAATTGCCCTCGGGCTGCGCGGCCGTGCTGCTGGTGCGCTTGACGACCTCCCAGGTCGTCAGCAACTGCCCCTGGGCATCGCGCATCACATGGGTCGAGTAGACGGTCCCCTGCTTCTTGCCGTCCCAGATCAGGAACTGGCCGTTGGCCGCGTCGTACTCGACCGCCATGAAGGAGTTGACGCTGAAGTCGGTGCCATCGCCATAGACCAGGCGGATGGGCCGGTCCTTGTTGGCGTCGGGATTGCCGGGCGTGGCCAAGCCCAGATCCCACAGCGTCAGATCGTAGTCGGCCGCCGTGTTGCTGTTCACGGTTCGCACATAGTAGTTATTGGCCGAATCGAGCGTGGCCGTTCCTTGATAGCCGGCGCTGTACCACATGCGTCCGATCGCCTCCCAGCTGTCACTGCCGCCCTGGCGCACATCGCCGAGCGTGTAGCGGTACAGGGTCGGGAAGCCGGAGGCATTGCTGTCCGATGTCAGATAGACGACGTCCTTGCCGTTCTCGCTGCGATAGGCCGTCGTGCTGTTGACATAGCTCGGGCCTTCGTTGCCGGTCCAATGCCCTTGGCGGTTGGTCCACATCTGACCACCCAGCGAGCTGGGGTCATAGCCGGAGCCGGTCGTGCCGCCGACCTTGTTCGGATCGGCCTTGGTGGGATCCCACAGCCAAGGACCGGTGCGGCCCCCTGCACTGGCGAAGTTGCCACCGCTCTGGAACGCCGCCCCACCCAGCGTCAGGAACATGCCATTGTTCTTCAGGTAGAGGTTGTTGTCGTAGGTGTGGGCCGACTGCGGAGCGGCATTGTCGACAACGTAGTAGTTGGCATCGAGACGGCTGGCCAGCGAGCCGCGTGACCAGTTGCCACTGGCACCGTCCCAGGCGTAGACCTCATTGCCGGCATAGTTGGCGTGGCCACCGCCCCAGAGCAGCAGGTCGCCGCGGGTGGAGTCCCAGGCAAAAGAACTCCAGGCGGTGACGATGGACGCCGGGTTGCTATAGCTGGGGAGATTGACCGCGGTCGAACCGGTGGCCCAGGCCTCGGGGAAGGTGCCGATGCTGGCCTTCACCCAGCCTCCCTGCGGCGTGGCGGCGAGCAGGCCGGCGAGCCGATCGAATTCATTCGCCTCGGCAATCGGGAAGCCGCTCGCCAGCAGGCAAGCGACGGCAATCCGGCGGACGCGGGCTGAGGGAGAAATGCAGCGAACGGTGGTCATGCGGATGCCCCCTGAGTTGTCTATATCGGAGCGCGAATGCTAGCAAGCCCCTAATACCGATCAACACTCATTCATGGGATGTCGCAAGGCTGGGCGCCGACAAACTCTGGCACACTGCGCCGCAATCCGGCAGGCCCCTCTGCACACGATAAAAAACAATGCCATCGCCCGAGTCTTTGTCCCTCCTCAGCCGCGGCAACCCGAAATTCCAAGATCAGGAACTGGCCCGCATTGCAGCAGAGCATGGCGCCGGCGTCGCCTGGACTCAGGCCTTCGCAAGGCTCGGTGGCATGGCCGCGGCGCAGGTGGGTGGCGACTTCGCGGTGCTGGTGCACGATGCCGAGCGCCGCAGCAGCTTCGCGGCGGTCGACCGTTTCGCGATCCGGAGCCTGTGTTATCGGGTGGTGGATGGTGAGTTGCGCTGCGCCGAGCGCGCCGACCAGTTGGCGGACGCCGCGACGGACATCGACCCGCAGGCGCTGTTCGACTACCTCTACTTTCACTGCATCCCCTCGCCGCGCACGGTCTTCAAGGGCGTCTACCGCTTGCCTCCCGGCCATTGCGCGCTGCTGGAGAACGGCCGGCTGACCGTCCGCCCCTACTGGCAGCCGGCCTTCCGGGAGCCGCAGGACGCGGATTTCCCGGCACTGAAGGCGCGCTTCCAGACCCTGTTGCAGCAGGCCGTGGCCGACGAACTCGACGCGGGCAAGGCCGGTTGCTTCCTCAGCGGCGGCACCGACAGTTCGACCGTCGCCGGCATGATCGGTCGGGTGCAGGGCCGTCCCGGTGCGAGCTATTCGATCGGCTTCGATGCCGAAGGCTATGACGAGATGGTGTATGCGCGCCTCGCCGCCAAGGCCTTCGGCACCGAGCACCATGAATACTATGTGACGCCGCAGGACCTGGTGGACAGCGTTCCCGCCATGGCCGCCCACTGCGACCAGCCCTTTGGCAATTCTTCGGTGCTGCCGGCCTACTACTGCGCGCGCATGGCGCGTGCCGATGGCGTGACCAAGCTGCTGGCCGGCGACGGCGGCGACGAGCTGTTCGGTGGCAACAGCCGCTATGCCAAGCAGCGCGTGTTCGGTGGCTACCAGGTGCTGCCCGCGGCATTGCGCGGCTGCCTGGTCGAGCCCCTGCTGGAGCGCACGCCGCTGGGTGGCCTGCCGCTGCTGAAGAAGGGGCGCAGCTATGTGGAGCAGGCCAAGGTGCCCATGCCCGATCGCCTGCAGATGTACAACCTGCTGCTGCGCCTGGGGCCGGCCGAGGTGCTGACGCCGGCGCTGCTGGCCCAGGTGTCGCTGCAAGCCCCCGCGGAACTGCAGCGCCAGGTCTGGGCCCAGGCCGGCGACTGTAGCGAACTGAACCGCACCCTGGCCTTCGACTGGCGCTTCACGCTGGCCGAAAGCGATCTGCCCAAGGTCCGCAGCAGCTGCGGACTGGCCGGCATCGCGGTCGGCTTCCCGATGCTGAGCCAGGATTTGCTGGATTTCTCGCTCGGCCTGCCGACCGCCTACAAGCTGCGCGGGCTCAGGCTGCGCTGGTTCTTCAAGGAAGCGCTGCGCGGCTTCCTGCCAGACGAGATCCTCAGCAAGAAGAAACAGGGCTTCGGACTGCCCTTCGGCGTCTGGCTGACGCGCACGCCCGCCCTGATGGAGTTGGCCCGCGCCTCGCTGGACAGCCTGCGCGGACGCGGCCTGGTGCGGGCCGAGTTCCTGGACGCGCTGCTGCGGCAGCATCTGCCCGCCCACCCGGGCTATTACGGCGAGATGGTCTGGATCCTGATGATGCTGGAGCAATGGTTGCAGGCCCATGCTCCGGCCTATAGGCTGGCGTGAGCGCCGGGGCTCAGACCCGGACCGGCCGGCGCCGGTAGTTGTCCAGCATGCGCAGGCCCCAACGCAGGGGATCCCGGTCCCAGGGTGAAAAGCGTGGCAGCTGATAGGGGTCGCTGGCGCCGTCGGCCGCGCCCCAGGCCGTCGTGAACGCCGCGGCAAAGCCCAGTTCCCGTGCCAGCTCGACGCTCTCGGCCTTGAAGTCGGTGTGCGGCTTGCCATTGGGATAGGCGAACAGGCTGATCTCCTCGCCCAATGCGGCCCGCAGCGCCTCCCTGCCCATCAGCATCTCGCGGCGTGCCTCGGCCCGGTCCAGGGTCGCCAGGATCGGGTGGCGCACCGTGTGCCCGCCGATCTGCATGCCGGCAGCGCGCAGCCCGCGCAGCTGTGCCGTGCTCATCATCAAGGCATCGCTGGGCGTGGCCCGGCAGCGCTGCAGCAGCTCCGCCGCCCAGCGTTCGCGTTCCGCCAGCTCGCAGTACTTGAGGCTGCCGATCAAGCGCTGCACGGCCTCGCGCTTGTCGTCCCAGTTGTCCAGCGCCAGCGTCGAGGCCCCGTCGGCCCGATCCGGCAGCCAGCCGTCAAGGTCCAAGCGGGCGACGCGCGCGTGCCGCACCGCCTCGATCACGGTGTCGTTCCACATGCGCCCGCCATCGAGAAAGCCGCTGGCCACGAAGAAGCAGGCCGGCAAGCCATGCTCGCGCAGGATCGGCAACGCCACCTCGTGGTTGTCCGCGTAGCCGTCATCGAAGGTGATGGCCAGCGCGCGCGCCGGCAGGCTGCCCTGCTTGAGCCGCTCGGTGGCCTGGTCCAGCGGCAGGACCTGAAACCAGCGCTTGAACCATCCGCACAGGCGCGCGAACTGGGCCGCGTCGACCTCGCCGGGAAACAGCGGGTCGGGCGCGGGCAGCACACGGTGGAAGATCACGATGGCCAGCCGGCCTCCCGCGCCGGGCGGTGACGCCAGCCGCAGCGCGGCCCTGAACATCATGGCTTGGCCTCGGCCGGCGGAGTCGGCCCGATGCCCAGCAGGCGCCACCAGCGGGCCACCGGTACGGTCTCGGTCTGCCATGACTTGGTCTCGACCCAGACACGCGTCGCCACCAGCACCGCCATCAGGTTGTAGGGCAGATCGAAGTACGACAGGCTCAGGAAGGCCCCACCGACCGCATAGCCGACCAGCGCCACTTGGCAGTAGTTGCCCAGGTCGACCGTCCAGGCGGCCTCGGGAATCTTGGCGCCGTGCACCCGCAGCCAGCCCGCGATCCGCCAGCTCGAGATCCAGATCGCCAAGAACAGGCCCAGGCCGACAAAGCCGTGGTTGCCGAGGATCTGGAAATAGATGCTGTGCGCCGCGTGCACGAACTCGGGATAGGGCGAGAAACGCGCGAACAGCTCGGGCCTGGCGGCATTGAAGCCCACGCCCAGGGGGTAGTGGAAGGCCAGGTTCCAGGCATTCCACCAGGCACTGATGCGGCCCATCGCCGAACGGTCCTCCTCATAGGTCTCGATCGAGTTCATGCGCGTGACCCATTCGTCCGGCATGAAGGCGATCAGCCCGATGGCCACCGCGCCGATCACCAGGGCGCCCAGCCCCTTGCTCCTGCTGCGCCACCACAGGAACAGGGCCATGGCGCTGATGGCCAGCAGGCCGCCGCGCGAATGACTGCCCAGGGCTGCGGCCGCGCACAGCAGCATCAGCAGGGTCATGCCTGTGCTGACCCAGCGCTGCTGCACCTGGAGTTGGAGGAAGCGCAGCAGCGGGATCGTGATCACCAGCGCGCAGGCGAATTCGTTGTTGTCGGCAATGAAGGAGCCCGACGGCCCCCAGACCCGGAAATTGCCCCCGTTCAGGACCGTGAACAGTCCGCCCTTGGCCCCCAGCAGCGCCAGCGAGCCCGCAGCCACCCACAGCAGCGTCATGATTTGCAGCTTGCTGCGCATCAGCGCCAACGCGACCAGGATCATCAGATCGACCTTCATCACCTTGGACCATTGCACATAGTCGTCGGCGACATCCAGCCCATTGAGCCAGGACAAGGTCATCCACACCATCAGCACCGCCAGCAGAATGGGCGCCGGAGCCGTGAAGGGCGAATGCTTGTCGCGGGTGATCAGCAGGCCGACCAGCGTGGCCGCCGCCGCCAGCGCAGCCAGCGGCGCATCGTAGGCAAAGCCCCAGGAATAGCGATGCGGATTCATGATGCTGAGCCAGGTCCAGACCAGCACGCCGATCCAGGGCCGGCGCAGCGCCACCAGCGAGCCCCAGACCACCAGGGAGACAACGATCAGATCACGCATAGCACCCCAAATTCAGACCGCATGGCTGACCACATAGCGGAACTTGCCCGATTGTTCGGTCGGGATGGTCTCGACCAGCCGCACATTCACCTCCACCGTCGCACCCAGGCGCTTCTTGAAGCCCGCGACGATCTGCGCCGGCGCACCCGGCGCGAAATCGGGCTCGGCCACCAGCAACACCTCGGTGTGGCTGCGGCTGTGCTGCACCACCTTGAACGAGCGCAGCCCGGCCAGGTCGCGCAGGATATAGATCAGCGCCAGGCCATGCATCACGGTGCCGTCGGCCGCGACGACGAAGTCGGTGCTGCGCCCCTGGATCTCCTTGAGCATGGGCAGGCCGCGGCCGCAGGCGCAGCGCTGGGTGTCCAGCACCGCGATGTCGCCGGTACGGTAGCGCACGAAGGGGAAGTCGCCGGTCGCCAGATGGGTGACGACGATCTCGCCGGCCGCGCCGGCCAGTACCGGGCAGCCCTCGCGGTCGACCAGTTCGACGACCACATCCTCGGCCGTCAGGTGCATGCCGCCCGAAGGGCATTGATGGGCGATGAAGCCGGCGTCGCGGCCGCCATAGCCATTGGCCACCCGGCAGCCGAAGACGCGCTCGAGCAGCGCGCGCTGCTCGTCGTAGAGCCGCTCCGAGGTCACGAACGCCACCGCAATGCCCAGGTCATCCATGCGCTGGCCCTGCTGCTCGGCATGGCGCGCGATATGCGACAGGGCCGAGGGATAGCCGAACAGCATCTTCGGCCGCTTGCGTCGGATCGCGGCGACGAATCCGTCCAGCTTGGCCGGTGACATCTGGAAGGCGGGCAACAGCTCGGTGCGCAGCAGTCGGTCGCGCCAGGCGCGCACGCGGTCCTGTGCCCCCAGCTCGATCGGCGAGCCCCAGACCACCATCTCCGGGTCGCCGATGTCGACGCCCCACCAGCGGGTCGCGCGCCACTTGGCCGCCACGTCATGGCTGACGCGCTGTTTGCCGATGAAAAACACCAGAGGCTCCCCCGAGGAGCCGCCGGTGTTGAAGCGGGCCAGCCCCTGCGCCGCAGCGCTCTTCAAGGCTTCCGTATGGGCGCGTATCAGGGGTTTGGTCAGAAAGGGCAGGCGCTGCAGGTCGGAGAGCCGCGTGAACCGGCCGGCGGCAATGCCTTCGCGCGCGAACAGCTCGCGGTAGTAGGGCACGTCGCGGGCCGCATCGCGCAGCAGCGTGTTGAGCCGCTGCAGCTGCAGCGCCTCCAGCTCGGCCGGCGCCAGCCATTGACTGCGCTCCAGCTCTTGGCGCAGGCGCACGCTGTCATGGCCCTTCAGCCGCTCGTGCAGCGGAAAGATCAGCGAGGAGACCAGGCGGGTATAGACGGACATGGCTCAGGGATGCGGGGCAAGAAGATCGGCCGCCGGGGTCTGGAGGCTGCGCCGGTAATAGGCGGCCAGCTGGGGTCCGATCTGGGACCATGTGTAGCGCTGCACCTCGTCCAGTCCGTTGCGGCGCAGCGCGGCGCGCAGCGCGGCATCGCCCAGCAGGCGCAAGATGGCATCGCTCATCGCCTGGACATCCTGCGGCGGCACCAGCAAGGCGGTCACGCCGTCCTGGACCAGATGGGGCACGCCGCCCACATTGGTCGAGATCACCGGCACGCCGCTGGCCAGCGACTCCAGCACCGAGTTGGGCATATTGTCGGCCAGGCTGGGGTTCAGGCTCAGCGCGCTGTCGCGGTACAGCGCCGCCATCGCCTCGCGTTCGACCCGGCCGGCCAGGCACAGCGCCTCGCCCAGACCCAGGCTGTCGCCCAGCTCGCGCAGGCGCTGCGCCTCGGGCCCGGTGCCGGCCACCGTCATGCGCAGCCCGGGCAGGCACTCGCGTGCCCGGGCAAACGCGCGGATCGCCGTGGCGTTGTCGTACAGCGGCTCCAGGTTGCGCGCCACCAGCAGGTGCGACGCCGCCGCTACAGGCTCGGCGGACTCGGCCGGCCGAAAGCGCTGCAGGTCGACCACATTGGGCAGGATCTCGGCCCGAAAGCCATGGCGCGCGAACACCTGCTGCAGAAAGCCCGAAGGCACCAGCAGGGCCGAGGCGCGGCGCAGGCTCAGCCCCACCAGGCCGGCCGAGCGCGCCAGGAAGCTGCCGGCCTCGCCGCCGCGGTAGTTGACCAGCACCGGCACACCGCGCAGGCTTGCGATCCAGATCGCCGGCGCGGCGAACAGATGCCAGGACCAGCCCGAGTTGGCCATCAGATGCATCAGTTCGGCGCGCCCGGCGGCCCGCCACAGCGCCCACAGATAGGGCAGCAGCCGGCAAAACGCCCGCAGTCCCGGCACGCCCTCGATCCAGGCCGGGCGGTAGGCGGCATTGGTCTGCACCAGTTCGATCCGCGCGCCCTCCCCGCGCAGCAGCTCGGCCAACTGGCGCGTCTGGTTGGCCATGCCGCCAGCCGGTGGCGGCAGCGGCCCCACCAACGCGATGCGCAGTCCTTGCATGTCCATCAGGCCAGCGCCTCCGCGCCGGATGCGTCCAGCAGCCCCCGGTAGACGGCCGGGTAATGCGCCACCGAAGCGCGCCAGTTGCGCTCGGTTTCGACGAAACGGCGGCCCTGCGCGCGCAGCTCCGGCCAGCGGGCCGGATCGCCCAGCAGGCGCAGCACGGCCGCGGCCAGGGCATCGGCGTGGCCGGCGGCAAACAGCAGACCGGTCTCGCCGTCGCGGATCAGTTCCTTGTGACCGCCCACGTCCGAGGCCACCAGGATGCGTCCCTGGGCCATTGCCTCCAGCGGCTTGAGCGGCGTCACCAGTTCGGTCAATCGCATCGAGTGGCGCGGATAGACCAGGGCATCGACCAGGTCGTAGTAGCGGTTCACCTCGGCATGCGGCACGCGGCCGGTGAACACCACCTTGTCCTGCAGGCCCAGCGCCCGGGCCTGGGCCTTCAGCGCCGCCTCCTGCGGGCCACCGCCGACCAGCAGCACGCGAACGTCGGGACGCGCGGTCAGGATGGCCGGCAGCGCCCGCAGCAGCAGGTCCAGGCCTTCGTAGGCGTAGAAGGAGCCGATGAAGCCCAGCAAGGTGCAGCCGGCCAGGCCCAGGCTCGCCTTCAGCGCCTCGTCGGGCCGGCCGCCGGGCTCGAAGGACTCGATGTCGACCGCGTTCGGGATCACCGTCACCTTGGCCGCGGGAATGCCGCGCGCGACGATGTCGCCGCGCAGGCCTTCGCAAATCGTGAACACATGGTCGGCGCGCTTCAGCGCATGGGTTTCCATCGCGCGCGTCAGCCGGTAGCGCAAGCTGCCCTCGCGCGTCGTGCCATGGTCGACCGCCGCGTCCTCCCAGAAGGCGCGCACCTCGTAGACCACCGGGATGCCCAAGCGCCGGCCCACCTTCAGGGCCGGCAGCGCATTCAGCACCGGCGAATGGGCATGGATGATCTGCGGCCGCAGCGCCTCGGCCACCTGCTGCAGGCGGGTCTCCAGGCGGCGCATCAGGCGCAGCTCGCCCAGGCCCGGCAGGCCACCGGCCGGCAGCGTTGGCGTGCGGTGGAAATGCCAGCCGTCGACCGTTTCCTCCAGGGCGCCGGCCACCTGCTCGGCCTTGTCGGCCAGGCCGGCCGCATGTTTGGGGCTGGTCAGGTGATGCGTGTCCCAGCCCAGGCGCCGCTGCTCGCGCAGCAGCGACAGGGTGCGGAAGGTGTAGCCGCTGTGCAGCGGGATCGAGTGATCCAGGACATGAAGAACGCGCAGACTCATGGCAGGGCAAGCGCCTCCTCGCCGGTATGCGTGGGCCTGGGGGCGAACGGCAGCGAGGCCTCGCCGCCGTCCACCACCTGACGCAGAAAGGCCTCGAACATCAGCAGGGTCCACAGCGGCGCGCTGTGGTCGCTGGCGCCGCTCTGGTGGCTGTCGACCAGCTGGCGCAGGTAGTCTGCGTTGAACCAGCCGCTGTCGGCCAGGCGCTCGCCCAGCACCGCATCGCGCACGCGCTGCTTCAGCGGGCCGCGGAACCAGCGCGCCAGCGGCACGGCGAAGCCCATCTTGGGACGGTAGAGGATGTCGTCGGAGAGCTGCGGCTCCAGCGCCTTCTTGAGCAGGTACTTGCCCTCCTGGCCGCGGATCTTCAGGCTCGAGGGCAAGGTGGCCAGCCACTCCACCAGCTCATGGTCCATCAGCGGCTCGCGCACCTCCAGCGAATGGGCCATGCTGGCGCGGTCGACCTTGGTGTTGATGTCGCCGACCAGATAGGTCTTCAGGTCCAGGTACTGGATCAGGGCCAGGGGGTCGTCGGTGCCGGCGCGCAGCGCGTGGCGCTCGAACACCTGGCGCGCGTCGTAGCCGGCCAGCTCGCTCTTGAAGCGACGGCCGAACAGCTGCTCGCGCTGGGCCCCGCGCAGGATCGAGACCGAGTGGAAATAGGCCTCCACCGAGCCGCGCGCCATGCCTTCGAAGGTGGTCTTGGCGCGCAGCACGCGCGGCGCCCAGTCCGCCTTGGGATAGACCCGGCCCAGCAGGCCGAACAGCGGCTGGCGCAGGCCGGCCGGCAGGGCCGAGCGCATGCGCTCCTCCATCAGATGCAGGCGGTAGCGGCGGTAGCCGCCGAAGCTCTCGTCGCCGCCGTCGCCGGACAGCGCCACCGTCACATGCTTGCGCGCCAGCTGGCAGACACGGTAGGTCGGGATCGCCGAGCTGTCGGCATAGGGCTCGTCGTAGAGCCGCGCCAGCCGGTCGATCAGCTCGAAGTCGTCGCTCTTGACGGTCTCGACGCGGTGGTTGGTGCGGTAGCGGTCGGCGACGATCTGAGCGAAGGCCGATTCATTGAACTTCGGATCGTCGAAGGCGATCGAGCAGGTGTTGACCGGCCCGTCGGACAGGCCTGCCATCGCCGCCACCACGGCGCTGGAATCGACGCCGCCCGACAGGAAGGCGCCCAGCGGCACCTCGGCGATCATGCGCAGGCGCACCGATTCGCGCAGGCGCTCGCGCAGCTCGGCCTCGGCATCCTGCCGGCCGATCGGGTTGTCCAGCGTGAAGCGCACATCCCAGTACTCGCGCGGCTGCGGCACGGGCTGGCCGCGGCGTAACGTCAGGCAGTGGCCGGGAGCCAGCTTGCGGGCCTGCTTGAAGATGCAGCGCGGCTCGGCCACATAGCCCAGCGCGAAATACTCCTCCACCGCCAGCGGATCGATCTCGCGCCGCATCTCCCCATGGGCCAGCAGGGACTTCAGCTCGGAGCCGAACAGCAGCATGCCGTCGTCCAGCAGCGCCCAGTACATCGGCTTGACGCCCAGGCGATCGCGCGCGATGAAGAGCGTCTGCCGATTGCGGTCCCAGATCGCGAACGCGAACATGCCGCGCAAGCGCTTGACGCAGTCCTCGCCCCAGGCCTCCCAGGCGTGGACGATCACCTCGGTGTCGCTCTTGGTGTGGAAGCGGTAGCCCAGCGCCTGCAGCTCGGCCATCAATGCCTGGTAGTTGTAGATCTCTCCGTTGAAGACGATCACGACCGAACGGTCGGCGTTGAACAGCGGCTGCTGGCCGGTGGCGATGTCGATGATGGAGAGGCGGCGATGCCCGAAACCCAGGCCCGGCTCGAGATGCAGCGAGCCCTCGTCCGGGCCGCGGTGCCATTGCGAGTCGTTCATGCGCTGCAGCCGGGCGGGGGCGATATCGCGCCCCGCTCGGGTGTCAAAGATTCCGGTGATTCCGCACATCGCTCAACTCCTCGTCCCGATGACCGCGGCCTGCCCTGCCCCCGCCTGCGGTCGATTGTCATACACGGCCTGGTAGCCCTCCAGCATCGCTTGCATGCTGAAACGGCGCTCGACCCGCTGTCTCCCGCCCTGCCCCATGCGACGCGCCAGCGCGGCATCGGTCGCCAGTCGCACCAGGGCCTCGGCCAGCGCGCTCGGCTCGGCCGGCGGCAGCAGCAGCCCGGTCTGTCCCTCGTCCACCAGCTCGGCATTGCCGCCGACCCGGGTCGCCAGCACCGGCAGACCGCTGGCCATCGCCTCCAGGATGGTGTTGGAGACGCCCTCCGCCAGCGAAGGCAGGACGAAACAGTCGAACCCGCGCATCAGCTGCGCCACATCGCTGCGGTCGCCAGGCAGCCAGGCCAGCTCGGCCAGGCCCTGGGCTTGCAGCTCGGCCTGCAGCTCGGCGCGCAGCGGCCCAGCGCCCACCATCACCAGGCGCAGCCGCGACCGCAGGGCGGGCGCGATCTGCAGCGCCAGTGCGAAGGCCCGAGCCAGGTTCAGCGGATCCTTGACCGCCTGCATGCGGCCGACGCTGCCGATGATGAATTGCTCCGGCGCGCCGAAGGGGCAGCCGGCCATGGCCTCGCGGGCACCGGCCGCCGGATGGAAAGCCGCGGTGTCGACGCCGTTGTAGATCTGTCGGATCCGCTGCGGCGCGATGCCGACCTTGCGCTCCAGATAGTCGCCGAGGTCGCGCGACAGCGCCACATAGCGATGGACGAAGGGGCTGTAGGCGCGACGCAGCCATTGGTAGCGGCGCCGGTTGCCGTCCAGGTCGCTGACGTCGCGGCCATGCTCGCCATGCACGCGCAGCGGCACGCGCGCGGCCCAGGCCGCCAGCTGGAACTCGAGCGCCGCCAGGTTGCGCGTGTGTACGACCGCCGGCCGCAGCCGGCGCAGCAAGCGGTACAGCCGCGGGTACAGCCCCCAGCCATGGCCCGGAGGTTTGTGCAGCGCGATGAACTCGACCCCGGGCTGCAGCACGCGCAGACGGAAGTCGGTGACCTCGGTCAGCGCGATCACCACATGGCGGTAGCGCCCCGGCGGCAGGCGGTTGATCAGGTTGACGACGCCGTTCTCCAGCCCGCCGGTATCGAAGCGATACAGCAGATGGACGATCAGCGGCGGCGTGGTCTCGTTGGCCATGTTCAGCGCCCCGCCTCGCACCAGGGATCGTCCTTCGGCACGCGATACAGCGAGGCCGCTTGCGGCTGCGCCAAGGCGGCCAGTCGCGGCTCGACCCGCGCCAGGCCCGGCACGCCGGCGGCCAACCGCGCCAGTCCGCCGGCCAGCAGATTGCCCGCCCCCAGCTCGACCGGCTGCAAGGCCTCGATCCGCTGCCAGCAGGCCGGCACCCGGCTCGGTGCCGCCGCCCCGGCGAACCAGGCCGCGGTCTGCGGATCATGGACGCCGTAGACGGCGCCGCTGCGCCGCAGGGCCTCGGACAGCAGTGCCGGCTCGCCACGCGCCTCGCGCCAGCTGAGCACCTGCAGGGGCTGGCCGGCCTGCCGGCCCAGCATCGTCGCCAGGCTGGCATTGTTGGTCGAGCCCAGCACCAGATCCTGCGGATGCGCGGCGGCGAAGGCCGCCACGGCCTTGCTGTTGGCCGTGAAGGCGCGATAGTCGGCCTGCTGCAGCGCCGCCAGCGCGATGCCCAGCAGCGCCGCCAGCGCCATCACCCAGCGCGCGCGGCGCGCGGGCCATTGCGCCAGCAAGGCCCCCGCCAGAACGGCCAGTGGCGCCAGCAGCAGACTCAGGTAGTTGGACTGCTTGAGCGTGAAGCGCAAGGGCGCCAGCGACACCGGGAAGCAGCTCAGCACCAGCAGCAGCCCGGCGGCCCACAAGGTCAGGAACAGCCGCACCGATGGCTGCTGCGCTTGCTGTTGGGGCGGCGGACGGCGCCACAGCGCCACCAGCCCCAGCAGGCTCATCCAGCCCAGCAGCCCGACATGGCGCAGGTCGACGAACAGCAGCGGCAGGTAGTACCAAGCCTCGTCGCGCCCGTCGCCGCCCTGGACAAAATTGCGCTGCAGGGCGCCGAGCACCACCTTGATCGGGTGCAGCGGGTCGCCGGCAATCCAGATCATCAGCAGGCCGTTGAGCATCAGCATCAGCAGCACGCCGGCCAGCACGCTGAGCACACGGCTCGGCTTGCCGCGGAAGAAATACAGCAGCGGCAGGTAGGCGAAATAGCAGACCGCGGCCAGTTCCTTGGCCCAATAGACGAAGCCCATCGCCAGGCCGGCGCCAAACAGCAGCCGCGGGCTGTCGAGGCGCAGGCCATGGTAGAGCCCGACGAAGCCCCAGGTCAGCGCCGCAGAGACGATCGGATCGGCATGGATGCGCGTGGCCACCGCCACCTGCAGCGGCGTGCAGGCCAGCAGCAGGCCGGCATAGAGCGCCGCCGTGCGGCCGAAGGCGCTGCGCGCCAGGCCGTAGACCGCGACCAGTTCGGACAGCGAGCACAGCAGCGACCACAGATTGGCGGCCGCCACGCTGTGCCCGAACAGATACATCAGCGCGCCGGCCGGGAGGTTGAAGCCGTAGCGCAGCGCGCCGTTGTACTGGGCGCTCGACCAGTCCCCCCGGGCGACGTCCCAGGCGCGCTGGAAGTAGGTGACGTCGTCGGAGCCGAAGGCACCGTTGAACAGAGCCAGGCGCAGCAGCAGGCCCAGCCCGAGTACCAGCAGCCAGTCCGCCCAGGCGCCCGACTCTGGGCGCCCGCTCGCGAGGGGAAGGCTGGCCGCGCTCATCAGACGCTCCGTTCGATGAAGTAGCGTGGCCGACGCTTGGTTTCGAGATAGATCTTGGACACGTACTCGCCAAGAATGCCGACGCACAGCAGCTGAATGCCACCGAGGAAATAGATCGGCACGACCGAGGACGCCCAGCCGGGAATCGCCGCCTTCAGCACCAGGGTGCCGTACAGGATGAAGACGATCATCGCGAAGCTGAGCGCCGACACGGTCAGGCCCAGCAAGGTGATCAGGCGCAGCGGCACCACGCTCAGCGAGGTGATGCCCTCGATCGCGAACGCCAGCATCTTGCGCAGCGGATATTTGGACACGCCCGCGAAGCGCTCGGCGCGGTCGTACTTCACCGTGGTGGCGCGGTAGCCGATCATGGGCACGACGCCGCGCAGGAACATATTGACCTCGCCATAATCGCGCAGGGCATCGACGGCGCGACGCCCCATCAGGCGAAAGTCGGCATGGTTGTGGACCAGGTCCACCCCCATGCGCCGCAGCAGGCGGTAATAGGTCAGTGCGGTGTTGCGCTTGAAGGCGCTGTCGCTGTCGCGTGAATCGCGCACGCCATAGACGATTTCTGCGCCGGCGATGAATTCCCGCACCATCGCCTCGATCACCGTCACATCGTCCTGCAGATCGGCGTCGATGCTCACAACGGCATCCCCTTCGACGCTCAGCATGCCCGCCATCAGGGCCGACTGGTGCCCCTGGTTGCGCGACAGCTTGAAACCATGCACGCGCGCATCCGCGCCGGCCATCTCCTCGATCAATGCCCAGGTGCGATCGCGGCTGCCATCGTCGACATAGTGGATGGCGCTGGTCGATGTGGTCAGACCGAGTTCGTGCAAGCGCGTCAGCACATCGAGCAGCCTGCGGTTGGTCTCCGGCAGCACTTCCTCTTCGTTGTAGCAGGGCACGACGATGGCGAGTCGAACGCTCATAGATGACTCTCCTGGCAAGCCTTGCTGCCGTCGCCGGCTTGCGGAAGCTCATGGAAAACGTAGAACTTCTGCACCAGGTAGGAGGCCAGCGCGGTCGGCGGCAAGGCGACGGCCCCGGCCCAATAGGCATCCAGCCCGCAACGCATCAGCAGACCGATCAGCAGGATGTTGGCCAGCCAGATGAGCATCCAGTTGCCGAAGAACCGAACCATGCGCCGCGGATCGGTGTTGCGGAACACGAGTTGGCCGTGCGAACGGAAGCTGAAGAGGATGCCCAGCACCGTCGCCACCAGGTTGGCAAGGACATAGTTCAGCCCCAGCCAAACCAGGCCCGCATACAGCCCGTAGCTGAAGGCCGTATTCACCCCGCCGATCAGCAGGAAGCGAATGAACTGATAGTTCAGAAGTCGCCGCATCCCGTCAACTCCGTCCCATGCTTCGGTTGATTCTGGAACTCATCGCCATGATCAGCCACCCCATGAGTTGCTTCCATACCGGATACAGCCATTTCACCAGGCCGCGCGCATGACGCGACTGGACCGCCTGCGCCTCCTGCAGAGAAACCCGGCGGTTGGAGATCGTCAGTGATCCCGGGTGCCAGCAGAATGCGGCCTGAACCCGCGGGGCCTTCACGAAGCGCCCCAGGCGCCGCAGCTTCAACAGCAGATCCAGATCCATCGTGTACTGGAGGCTCTCGTCCAGCCCACCGGATTCGATCAGCGCCGCGCGTCGGAAAAGGCAGGTTTCCTGCTTGATCAGGCCGGGCACGAACTGCAGCAGAAAGGGCGAGCACCCAGGCGGCGTGCGGGTGAACAGCAATTGCCCGTCGATGTCGATGTAGTCGCAATCACCGTAGCAGACAACGGCGCCGGGATCACCATCCAGCAGACCGCTCGCCACGGCGAGCGCATCGGGACGCAGCAGATCGTCGTCCCCCAGCCAGAGAGCGAATCGATGGACCGCGGTCGCTTGTGCAAAGCCGGCATTCACCGCGGCCGAGATATGTCCGGGGTTCAGCAGCAGGCCGGCGCCATGCCGCTGCGCCAGTTGTGCCAGTTCCGGGCTGGCCTGCTTGCCAACCAGCCAGATGTCGACGGCGACACCGGCCTGGCTGGCGATGGAGTCGAGCGCTCGATCCAGCGTGTCCAGCCGTCGACCCAGCGTGGGAATGACCGCCAATATGCGCGCCGCTTGATCGGCGGACGCGCCCGCGACGGAAGACCCTGCCATGGCACTGGGCGCATCGGCCACCGGCGACTCCGTGAATTCGCTGTTCATGTGGGCCCGCTCAAATGCGCCGGGCTGCCCGCGGCAGAAAGTGCATCCCCCCGTAGCGCGACGATCTCGATGGAGCGATAGCGAGGGATCGGCAGCGCCAAGGCCTCCATCCAGGCCATCGATGGCTTGAGAAACATGCGCTGCACATCCGGGATGCGGCGTCGGGCATGCAAGCAGCGAACCAAGGGATGCACCAGGGGAAAGAACAAGCGTGACAGTCGGATCCGCCGGATCACGAAGCCGCCGGCCTCAACGAGCCGCACGACGTCCGGCACGGATGCATATTCACGGACATGGGTCGAATCCAGCACCCTGCGCCCGTCAGGGGCCTTGCGGAAGTACCAGGCACCACGCTTGCGGATCACGGTGCTGAGATAAAGAAGCCCGCCCGGCTTGGTGATGCGGCCCAGTTCGCGCGCATGACCCAGATCATCCGGCACATGCTCGATGACCATCGTGCTCAGGGTCAGATCCACCGTGCCGGTGCCCAGCGCCGGGATGCGGTGCCCCTCCGGCATGATGCCGGAGTACCCTGTAAAGGCATGAAAACGCTGCAGCCGCAAGGGCGAAAGATCCACGCCGATCACCTTCGCGCCAGGCGGGAGATGCCCCGTGTCCGACAGCGCCCAGACCAGATGACCATCACCACATCCCACGTCGACGATGGTCGCCCCCTCATCCATGCCCCTCAATGCTTCCGACAGAAGTTCCGGCACCTGCCGGCTGAAAAAATGGACCGACTGCTCGGAGTACTCCTCGAAACTTGGTTCCGACATATCGCACTCCCGTAGTTCCCGTCAGATCACGCGCGTTGGGCTGAGGCTGCAGCGAATGCCTTGGCGTCGCGGCTCATCCCATCGCACATCGCTGCGCACGTCGGCTCACAAACGCCAGACCTTGTAGCCGGCCTCGACCAGGGCCGGCTGGTCGAAGGCCGCCTTGACATCGATGAAGGCGCCGTTCTTGACCAGCTTGCGGCCCAGCTCGTCGATGCCCAGCGCCTCGAATTCCCGGTGCGCCACCGCCGCCACGATGGCGTCCGCACGTGGCAGCTGCTCCCAGGGCAGCAGGTTCACGCCGTATTCGTGCATCGCCTCCTCGGCCTCGGCCTGCGGGTCGGTGACGAACACCTCGACGCCATAGCTCTTCAGCTCGTGGATGATGTCGATCACCTTGGAATTGCGCAGGTCGCCGCAGTTTTCCTTGAAGGTCAGCCCCAGCACGTTCACCTTGGCACCCTTGATGTAGCTGCCGCCGGCGATCATGTGCTTGATGGTCTGCTCGGCGATGAACTTGCCCATGCTGTCGTTGATGCGCCGGCCGGCCAGGATGACCTGCGGGTGGTAGCCGATCATGTCGGCCTTGTGCGTCAGGTAATAGGGATCGACGCCGATGCAGTGACCGCCCACCAGGCCCGGCTTGAACTTCAGGAAATTCCACTTGGTGCCGGCCGCCTGCAGCACCTCGGTGGTGTCGATGCCGATCTTGTCGAAGATGATGGCCAGCTCGTTCATCAGCGCGATGTTCAGATCGCGCTGGGTGTTCTCGATCACCTTGGCGGCCTCGGCGGCCTTGATGCTGGAGGCGCGGTGCACGCCGGGGATGATGATGGTCTCGTACAGCTGGGCCACCTTGTCCAGGGTGGCCGGGCTGTCGCCCGAGACGATCTTCAGGATCTTGGTCAGCGTGTGTTCCTTGTCGCCCGGGTTGATGCGCTCGGGGCTGTAGCCGATGAAGAAGTCCTGCTTCCACTTCAGGCCGGACTCGCGTTCCAGCACCGGGATGCAGACCTCCTCGGTGGCGCCGGGGTAGACGGTCGATTCATAGACCACCGTCACGCCCTTCTTCATGTGGCGGCCGACGCTGGTCGAGGCGCCGATCAGCGGCCGGAAATCGGGAATATGGGCCTCGTCGACGGGCGTGGGCACGGCGACGATGATCATGTCGGCCTCGGCCAGCAGGGCCGGATCGGCCGTATAGACCGCCTGCTTGGCCTCGCGCACCTGCTCGTCGCTGAGTTCGCGCGAGGGATCGACGCCGCGCTGGCAGGATTCGACCTTGGGCACAGAGATATCGAAGCCGATGGTGCGCATGTGCTTGCCGAACTCCACCACCAGGGGCAGGCCCACATATCCCAGGCCGATCACCGCAACCGTGCTCATCTGTCAAATCCTTTCGATGGGAAATACCGCATTACCGTTCAGGGAGCGGCTCGCGCCCGCTCCAGTTGCGCTTGCACAGGGGCCCAGTTGTCCCGCAGGAAGCCCGTGAGTCGCTGGCGTGCCTGCACGCCATTGTCAGCGTCCTTGGGCGTAGCAAGAATGATGGCCGCCGCGTCGTCGCCGCGGCCCAGCAGGCGGTCCAGCACACCATAGGCCTTGGCACGCAGGTCGCTGGCGGTCAGCCGGCCATTGACCCAGTAGAACTGCCAGACCAAGAGGCGCTGCTCGGGTTGGCCGGGGCCCATCAGCGCACGCAACTCGACCTCGCGCAACCGCAGCGGCTCGCCGCCAAGCTCCATGCCGTGAGTCGCACTGCCCACGCGGGCCCAGCGCCGGTCTTCTTCCAGCACGAGCTGGTTCTGCGACGTGATCAGCTTGCTATGGAAGTCCTGATGCCGGTAATAGGCCAGGTGCAGCCCGACCCTTGCGGCCGGATCCGCTCCCGCATAGGTTGCCTGCAACTCGGCCGCCGGGTTCTCGAACAGGGGCTTCCAATCGCTCAGCGGCCCGGCCGTCGCCCGCCAACCCGGCAGGGTCGGCGCGTCCAGGGGGGGCCTGGGCCCGCCGTCTCGATGATCGTAGGCACGCAGCAGCTGCAGCGGCGCGGCCAGCAGCGCCAAGGCCAGGGCGGCCGCCGCCCAGACCGGCCACGCTCCGCCGGTCCTCTCGGGCCATGCTGCGACCGGGACCGGGGCCGGCTGCGCCATAGGTTCGGCCCAGCGGGCACCGATCATGAACATGATCAGCATGACGAAGCCAAAGAAGACCCAGCCGTAGATCAGGTGGTCGGCGCCGGTGGCCAGCTCGTTGTTCGACAGATGGCCCAGCATCACGATCAGGTAGGCCCGCACCCAGTTGGCCACCAGCGGCAACAGGATCGAGAACGCGACAAAGCCGAGCCGGCGCCACATCGACCGATAGTTCAGATGGGCGAACAGGGTGCCCACCATCACCGAGGCCATCAGATAGCGCAGCCCGCTGCAGGCCTCCACCACCGACCAGTTGCCCGACGGAATGACGAAATGCTGCCCCTCGCGGTAGACCGGGATGCCGCTGAGCCGCAGCGCCGCGACGGTGAAGTCCGCCGTGGTCTCCATCAGTTGCGGCATCATGAACTCGCCGATCGGCACCGCGAAGAAAAGGAAACCGAGCGGAAAGACCAGCGCGCGCGCGACCCGGGGCCCGAGCAGCAGCGGCACCAGCAGCACCAGCATGGCGACCAGGGCCAGATGGGTCAGGGCATTGACGGCTGCCAAGTCACCCAGCGCCGCGAGCAGGGCCGCCAGTGCCAGTGGCAGGAGAAACCAGTAACAGGGCCGCGGCTGCAACAGCGCCAGCGCGGCGCGCTGGCGCCAGATCAGCCAGGCCGAGATCGGCGGCACGACAAAGGCATGGGCAAAGGTGGCGGAACGCTCCCAGATCCCGACCATCGCGAGCGCGGACTCGCGGTACAGCAGCAGCAGGCCCAGCACCGCCACCAGGATGGCGGGCAGCGCGGCGCGCCAGGCCGGCGGCAGCGGGCGGACTCCCGGCATTGGCGGCAGCACGCTGCTCATGCGGCCTCCACCGCCGCCGAGGCCGCCGCTACGGCACCCGGCGCCAGGTAGCGATCGATGCCGCCCAGATGGGCCTCCCAGCTGTAGCCCTGCAGGACCCGCTCGCGACCGGCCCGACCGATCGCGGCGGCCTGCTCCGGCGCGGCCAGCAGCCGGCTCAGCGCCTGCACATAGTCCTGCGGATGCTGTGCCGCCAGCAGCTCGCTGCCGATGCGCGCGTCGATGGCCTCGGCACAGCCTTGCGCGGCCACCACCGGACGCCCCATCGCCATCGCCTCCAGCACCTTGTTCTGGATACCGCGCGCCAGCCGCAGCGGCGCCACCACCGCAGCGGCATGCTGCAGATAGGGGCGGACATCGGCCACGGTGCCGGTGACCACGACATCGGAGCCGGCCAGGGCCTGCACCGCCGGGCTCGGGCTGCGCCCCACGATGTAGAAACGCAAGGCGGGCCAGGCTTGGCGCAGCGCGGGCAGCACCTCGGCGGCGAACCAGGCGACCGCGTCGACATTGGGCCAGTAGTCCATCGCGCCGGTGAACACCAGCGGCAGCACCCCGGCGGGATAGGGCGAGGCCCGCGCGGCATCCGGCGCGAAGAACGCCGCATCGACGCCATTGCCCAGGGCCTCGATCGTGGCGCGGCATGTCGGTGCCAGGCGCCGGAACAGCGCGGTCTCCTTGTCGGTCACGAAAAAGGCACAGGCCGCCCGCTCGGCGATGCGCGACTCGAAGTCCAGCAGGCGCTCGCCTTCGCGCCGGTACAGCCAGGACAGCGGCCAGGCATGGGCCCCGGCATACTCGCTCCACTTGGCCGAATCGACATCGACGAAGTCGACCAGCATCGGCAAGCTCGGCAGCTCGCTCGCATATTGGGCCATCGAGGAAGAGAACACGACCATGGCGTCCAGCGTCTCCCGCTCGGCCACGCGCCGCACCCAGCGCGCCAGACCGGCATCCCGATAGTAGGGCAAGGTCAGTGCCTCGCCGGTCAGCAGCCCGCGCAGGCTGGCCAGCTTGGCCGCACCGGGGCTCAGCCGCGCCACATGCAGATCGGCGCACAGCTCCCGCACCACCGGCAGATACTGCTCGTCGTCCGGGTCGTCGATGAAGGTGCCCAGGTAGACCTCGTGCCGCGCCGCCAGATGCTTGAGCAAATGGTAGGAGCGCACCTTGTCGCCCTTGTTGGGCGGGTAAGGCAGGCGGTGGACGAGGTAGAGCAGCTTGGCCATGCCGTCCTCAGCCCAGATTCCGCACGATGAACGGTCCCAGCCAGTTGGCCCAGCTGAGGGGCATGCGCCGCCAGGTCTTGATCAGCAACTGATACTTGGCGTTGGCGGGATTGTTCTGAGGCACGGCGTCACGCTTGTAAAGGCAGTACTCGTAATGCAGGGGCGTGGGCTCGAAACCCCAGTTCTTCTTAAAGGCATAGGAACCCGTGCCCTGCTTGCTGCGGCCATAGTCGAAGACCTTGAGCCCGCGGGCACAGGCCCGGCGCATCAGTTCCCAATATTTGAAGTCATTCGCCGCCAGATCGCGCGCGCTCTGGGCGTCGCCGGCATAGTAGGGCAGCACTTCATCACGAAAGTAAAAGCTGAGCACCGAACTGAGGGGGGTGTCACTCGCATCGGTGACGGTCAGGACCTCGCAGTCCGCACCGAACTCGCGCTGCAGGGCCTCGAAATAGCGCTTGGGCAGGGCCGGCGTGCCGTGGCGATGCACGTTGTCGGCATAGAGCGCGAAGAAGCGGTCGACGCTCGTATCCCGATGGGCCAGCAAACCGTTCTTGATGCCCTTGCGCACCATCGCCCGCTGCTTGCGCGGGATCGCCAGCAGATTGGCCTCCTCCTCGGGCAGGATCTCCTTGCGGAAGGTCACATACAGGTCCTGCCGCGGCCAGTCGGGATGGCGCGGCTCGATATTGCGCAGTTCCAGGTGCTCCGCATCGAGCCGGCGCGCCAGGCGCTGCGCCTCCTGCTCCAGCGCGTCCGCGGCCTCGAGGCTGTCCGCGGCGACGCCGCCGTACACGGCGAACGGCAGACCGACCAGCGCATGGCCGAACAGGCGGCTCTTGACCTGGGCCAGCGGCAGCACGCCCTCGATACGCCCGCCCCGCTCGGCATAGAGGAAATGGCAGGCATGGCCGAACACCTCGCCGATCAGGCGCTGCCACGCGGCGCGATGGAAGAAGGTGGCCTGCGGGCAGTCCAGCACAAAGGCGTCCCAGGCGGCGCAGGCCGGAACGTCAGCGGCCGACAGGCGCCGGACTTGCAGCGCGCCGCTCATGCGACGCGCGCGGCCGCGCTTGCCTGGCCCAGGAAAATCTCGTCCATGCGCCCCCAGGCAAAATCTTGCAGCAGTCGGCCGATGCGCGCCTCGGTACGGGAGATATTGACGTAGTGGCGGAAGCGGGTCCTGGCGTCGATGCCGGCCACGCGCGGCTGCTCGACATCGATCTCCCACGGGTGGAAATAGAACACCGCCGACTGCTGATCGACGCGATTGACCTGGCCGATCATCCAGCGCGACAGTGCATAGGGCAGCAGGCGGAAATAGCCCCCGCCGCTGGACGGCAGATTCCGGCCGCGCAGGCGCAGGGTCGTCACCGGCACCTCCAGCAGCCCGTCGCGCACCGGGTAGGCGAAGCGCGGCGAATCGGGCATGCCGTAGTGGTCGTGCCGAATCGGGTAGATGCTGGAGCTGTAGCGGTAGCCGGCTTCCCGCAGCAGGTCGAAGGCCCAGAGATTGGCCTCGGCGATCGAGAAGCTCGGCGCCCGATAGCCCAGCACCGCCCGCCCGCCGATGTCCTCCAGCAGGGCCTTGGCGCGGGTCACGTCGGCGCGGAACTGCGCGGGGCTCAGATCGCTGGCGCGCTCGTGGCCATAGCCGTGGCTGGCCAGCTCATGACCCGCCGCGACGATGCGGCGCACCATGGCCGGATAGCGCTCGGCCACCCAGCCCAGCGTGAAGAAGGTGGCGCGGGTGTCATGGCGCTCGAGCAGCGCCAGGATGCGCTCGATATTGCGCTCGACCCGGCATTCGCAGGCGTCCCAGGCGCCGCGCGCGATATAGGGCGCGAAGGCGGACACCTGAAAGTAGTCCTCCACGTCGATCGTCATCGCGTTGCGCAGCGGTGGCCGGTGCTGTGCCATCAGCATCGCGAACCTCCCCCGGCATTGCGATGCATGCGCCGCAATGCGGCCGACAAGCGAATGGCGGCCAGGCTCATGGTGGCGTCTCGCTCGATGAGGGCTTGACGGCCTCGACCAGCTTCTGCATCAGACCCAGGGTCTGCAGATTGATATGCTCCAGACGCATCAGGCTGGCCTCCAATCGCCCCAGACGTTCCGCCTGCTGCTCACGCGACAGCGCAGCGATTTCCCCGGCCAGACCGCCAAGATCGCCCGATTGGAAACGGCCCGGGTCGATCTCCCCCAGCCCCGGCAGGCTCGGATGGGCGCCGTTGAGCGCCGGTTTTCCCGCGGGTATTTCGCTCTCGCGCGCGATGTCCTGCAGCACCTCTTCGACGTCGCTCAGACTCAGGTGCGCCTTGTCCGCCATGAAGCCCAGCAGCAGCAGGCGGTCACACAGCGAGTTGATGCGCCGCGGAATGCCCTGGCTGGCCCGGTGGATCGCGGGGAAGGCATCGGCCTCGAAACTGGGCTTCCCGCTGCTGCCGGCACATTTGAGCCGATGCTCGATGTAGCGTTGGGTTTCGTCCTCGTCGAGCGGACCGATATGGCAGGTCGCCGCAACGCGCTGGCGGAACTGCTCCATCTCGGGCCGCTGCAGGATGTTGCGGAACTCCGGCTGGCCGACCAGGAAGGTCTGCAGCAAGGACTGGTTGCCGAACTGGAAGTTGGACAGCATGCGCAGTTCCTCGACCGCGCGCGCGGTGAGGTTCTGCGCCTCATCGACCACCAGCAGGCAGCGCTTGCCCAGGCTGGTCTGATTGACGAAGAAGGCCTCCAGCGTCATCAGCAGCTCGGACTTGGGCTGGTCCTTGACCCGCACGCCGAATGCCGCCCCGACCATGCGCAAGGTGTCTTCCGCGTCCAGCTGGGTCGTGACGAGGTTGCCGATCACGACATTGCTGCGGTTCAGGCTGTCCAGCAGACCGCGCAGCAAGGTGGTCTTCCCGGCGCCGATCTCGCCCGTGATGACGATGAAGCCGTCGTTGCGCAGCACGCCATAGTCCAGATAGGCCTTGGCGCGACGGTGCTGCTTGCTGCCGAAATAGAAACTGGGGTCCGGGCTCAGCTGGAACGGCTTGCTGCTCAGCCCGTAGAAGGCTTCATACATGGGCTAGAACTGCTGAACGAAGGTGGCAAAGATGGCGTTCTCCCGGTACGGCTGCGATAGGCTGTCGAACTCCGCATGCCGCACGCCCAGTTGCACGCTGGTGCGCATTCCCAGGCGCCTGGTCCAGTTCCCCACGATGGTCTTCAGCTCACTGGAGAGACTGCTGCTGTCGCCGCGATTCTCCTGGCGCATCAGGATCAGAGACAGCGACGAGGTGGGCGTCAGTTGATAGGCCAAATTGGCGGTGACGCCGCGCTGCAGCACATGGGTCGATTGCGACAGGTCATCCTGCACCTGGGCCAGCGCGTCGAGCCGGCGGCTGTTGCTGCGGCTGAGGAGCAGGGTCAGGGTCGTGCGCACCCCCAGCAGGGCCAGCGACAACTCCTGGCGACGCGCCAGGCTGGCCGCGTTGGTCAGAAAGCCCGAGGTCGCGATCGCATCGGGGCTCAGGCCGTTGCGCTGCAAAAAGCTGTTGACCAGTTGCTCGCGCCTGATCGGATCGGGCTCGATCGAGGCGAACTGCAGAAACAGCAGATCGTGGTTGCTCTGCCGACCCGAACCGTTTTGCTGGCCGCTGTTGTTGACGCTTTGGGAATCGACCACACGCCAGACCGAGCGTGCCATCCGGTGCTCGACGCTGAAATTGTGCGTGTTGCCATAGGAGTGGTACTGCCAGTCGGCATTGGTCGTGGTACGCGGCGTCGGCGTCCAGTTCACGGTCAGGCCGTAGGTGTTGTCACCGCGCTTGGCGCTGGAACTGAAGTCGTTGCGTTCGCGCCCGCCGGTCAGGGTGAAGTGCCAGTCGACATCCGGCCGCACGTGCAAGGAACCGGTGAGCGACTCGGTCTCGGTCCGCCGCCCATCGCCGGGCTTCGACCGCTGCGTCTGCAGCAAGGCGGACCAGTTCAGCAGCCGCTGACTGCCCAGGCCGTCAAGGCGGATCAGTCCGCCGCGGTTGCTGGCATCGCCGGACGACGTGTCCTTGGCACGGCTCTCGGACAGATCGGCGCGCACCTGGTAGTTGGCCAGTCCTGCCAGCTGCCCTTTCACATAGGGAGACAGCCCCAGGCTGTATACATCGGTGCGATTCTGCTTGCCCAGGCGCCCGTCGGAGGCGACCACCCCGAAGGCCGAACGCGTCTGCTGCGAGATGCTGGCACGGGCGTCGACATAGAACCAGTTGCTGATGGCCTCGACATTGCCCTGGGCGGCCAAGGCCTGCTGAATGCGATCCTTCTCCGTGGTCTTGTTGTAGACCACCGCGCTGAGCGAGTAGTCCAGCGAGCCGCGCACCCGGCCGCGATTGGAAAACACCGCGATACCCGGGGTGACGGTGGTGATGAAGCCATCGTCCTTGTCCGTCGTGAGCCTCACGTTGTCGGACACGATCTGCGACACAGAAATACGCGGCTGAACCAGCTGGACCTTGCGGGCCTCTCCCTGCTCATCAGCCTGGCCGTGCGCGAGTGCCGGCCCCAGGACCGCACAGAGCAGCAAGCCCCGGTGCGCGGCCCGGATCGGACGAGGATGTCGCAACTCAGGTTTTCTGCACGTCATTGCCATACCCGTAGCCATAGCCATAGCCATAGCCATAGCCATAACCATAGCCACCGGCCACATTGGAACGGGCCTGATTGAGCAGCAGCATCTTGACGGGGCAGGCCTCGATGGTCGCCACGGCCTGCTGAACCGCACTCTGCGGCGTTTTGTCGGCATGGACGACGACGACGATCTGCCCCATGTGCGAGGCCACCACCCGAGATTCGGTCGTCAGCAGCAGCGGCGGCGAATCGAAAATGATGATGCGGTCGGCGTAGCGCCGGGCCATGTCATCAAGCAGATGACTCATCGCCTCGCTGGCCAGCAATTCCGTCGCGCGCGCGTGCGGCGTACCGCTGGGCAGGATCGTCAGCTTGTCGACATTGGTCCGCATCAGCACGCTGGCCATGTCGATCTGGTCCTCCAGCACGTCAAGCAACCCCGGCCCCGGCGGCAAGCCCAGCATGCGCAACACCGAGGGTCGCGCCACATCGGCATCGACCAGCATCACCGTGTTGTCCATCTCGGCGGCGATGCTCATCGCCAGGTTCAGCGAGGTGAAGCTCTTGCCCTCCCCCGCCAGCGCGCTGGTGACCATGATCAGATTGGCATGGTTCAGCGTCGCCGCGCCCTTGCCCATTGCGTTCTTGATCAGTGGACGCTTGATGACGCGGTACTGGTCGGCAATGTGGCTGCGGGGTGAGTGGGGCGTCAGGAAGCCCTGCGCGGCCAGGGCATCGAGGTCCAGTTCGACCCGTTTTGAATGCGGATGGACGGGCTCCTCGACGGGCCCGACCTCGACCGGCACGGCCGCAGCCGCAGGCGGGGCGATGCCGACCGACGGACGCGCCGTGTCGCTGGGCAGTTCCACCCCGGCCTGACGCAGCTGCTCCAGGCGCTGCGCTGCTTGTTCGATAAGACTATTCATGAAATCCGCCTACCTGCCAATCAGAACAGCCATTGCGACCAACCCCAGGGCGAAGGCTCCGACCAAGCCCCCGGAAGCAGCACCGAAACGCATCAAGTCCAGTCGTTCGCGCCGCCGGTCGACATCGGTCACGATGCGCGACACCACACCGAGAATCGGCAGCTCGGTACGCAGTCGCAGCTGGTTGCCATCATGGAAGACCGGGCGCAGCTGGCTGGCTGCAAATGCGGTGAACAAGCCCGCCACCAGGGCCAGCAGCAGCACCCCGGCCAGCAGCAGCAGGCGGTTCGGCGCCACCGGCTTGGACGAGGCCCGCGGCGGATCGATCAGGCGGAAGTCGGCCATGCCGGAAGCCACCTCCAGCTCGCCCGATATCGCGGCCGACTCGCGCCGGGCCACCAGGTCCTCGTAGTTCTTCTTGTGGACCGCATAGTCGCGATTGAGCTGGGCCGCTTCAGCCTCCAGCTGCGGCGAGGACTTGACCGAGGCCAGCGCCTGGTTGTAGCGGGTGGAGTATTCGGCCACCCGGGCCTGAAGGGCCGCCACCTGCACCTCGGCGGTCGCCAGCATGCGGGCCAGTTCCTGGTTCACCAGGCTGTTGCCGGAGCCGCTGCCCAAGGGGGCCGACATCGCGGTCTTGCGCAGCTCTGCCACTTCCTTGCGCTTTTGTTCTTCCAGGTCCTTGATCAGCTTGCGGGTCGCGACGATGTCGGGATGCTGGTCGGTATAGCGCTGAAGCAGCGCATCCAGATTGCGACGCAGCGCATCGATGCGGCCATCGAGTTCGGGGGTGGAGACCGCCAGCGACGACTCCTGCAGCAGACTCTGCGTGGTGGTATTGGCGGCACGCGAGCGCTCGCCATCCAACTGCTGCCTGGCCGAATCGCGCGCATGCTGGGCCTCGCGCAACTCGAGGCGCGCTCGCTCCAACTGGGCGCTCAATTCGCTCAGGCGCGTGGCGGAATCCTTGCCGTCACCGGACATGCGTTCGATATTGCGCAGACGGAACTCCTTCAGCCGTGCCTCCGCTTCTTCGAGCTTGGCCTCGTAGTTCTTGATCTGCTCGCCGATGAAGGTGGCTGCGGTCGCCGTGTCCTTGCGACTCGCCCCCAGGCCGGACTCCACGAAAATCGAAACCAGGGACTGCACCACCCGCTTGGCCGTTTCCGGGTCAACGTCGCGATATGACAAGGTGTAGAGGTTGTCACGCGCGGTGCTCTGAATCGACAGCGACTTGGTCACGGTCTCGATCGTCGCCTCCTGCTGCGCCTTGGACTGGTTCTTCAGGTCCAGATCGGCCATGCGCACCAGTTTCTCGACATTGGGCCGACTGATCAGAGTCCGGCTCAGCATCACCACCTGCTGCTCGACGTTGGGCTGGACCGCCAGCCCCGACATCAAGGGCTTGAGGATCGATTGCGTGTCCACATAGATCCGAGCGCTGGCCTCATAGCGGTCGGGCATCATGACCACGACCACCGCCCCAATGAGTCCGGCGACCCACGCGACGAGCAGGCCGGGCCATCGGTACTTCCACATGCTCCGGGCAATGGAGAAAATCTGCGCAATCAATGAATCCATCGAGATCGGCAAGCAAAGGGTGGACGATGACAATGCGGCACGGTCAAGTGCCGCCCAAGAGCCTGGCTACTCAGCGCTCAGAAGAAACTTTGGGGAATGATCAAGATGTCGCCCGGGCGCATCTCGACATTGGCGGACACATCACCCCGCTTGAGCAGGTCCTTGAGCCGCACCGCGTATTGCTTGTTGCCCTCGGATGAGCGCAGGATGGTCGCCTCGTTGCCCGCAGCAAAATCGGTCAACCCTCCAACCGCAATCATCACATCCAGCACCGTCATCTTTTGCTTGAACGGCAGGAACTGCGGCTTGGCGGCCTCCCCGACCACGCGAATTTGTTCGCTGTAAGGGCCGACAAAACTGGTCACGATCACCGTGACAACCGGATCGCGCACATATTTGCTGAGTTGCTTTTCGATGTCGCGAGCAATCTCGATTGAGTTTTTGCCCTGCGCTGCCATTTCGTCGATCAGCGGCGTGGAAATTTTCCCATCCGGCCGCACCGGCACCGACATGGACAACTCCGGATTGCGCCAGACAATGATGTTGAGATTGTCGCCGGCCCCCACCACGTAGCTGTAGTCCGGGCTTGCAGCCGACGCCGGAGCCGGCGGATATTTGGCCGCCCCGATGGCACAGGCCCCGAGCGACAGGGCGACGGCCCCATATGTCAGCCAACGAGCGACGGACCTTGCACACTTAGCGTAGTTCTTCAAGACGACTCCTCTCCAATATTAAAAAGGCGCGAGCTCACCGTCATCTCGCGAAGCACAACCAACTGCTCGCCACGGACGCACGGCCAAGGCTTCGACAGCAATATATTGATCAGCTTGACGCCGCTGGACATCATGCCATAGTGACTGACCGGCTTCCGCCCGGGAAGCCACGGAGTTACAGGGAATCAGCGCAACTTTTCCCATATTTCAAATGACCAGCCGAATTCAAGCAGCAGTTCACGATTGGCAAGCATTGCTGGGCCCGGAACAGGTCCTGAACGCGGAGGCAGCTCAACAAAACTACGGCCAGGACACCAGCGGCCTTCATCGTGCCATGCCGGCCGCTTTGCGCATCAGCGACCCGGCGACCTTGCCATCGGTGTTGCGCATTGCACAACAACACGGCGTTGCTGTGTACCCCATAAGCACGGGGCGCAACTGGGGCTATGGCTCTGCGCTGCCCGTGCAGCAGGACTGCGCCCTGATTGACTTGTCGCCAATGAACCGGATCCTGCATTTCGATGCCGATCTGGGTGTGGTGACGGTCGAACCGGGCGTCACCCAGGGCATGCTGGCAGACTTTCTCGATGCCGGCGGTCATGATTTCATGGTGCCGGTCACCGGCGCCGGCCCCAGCTGCAGCTTGCTGGGCAACGCGCTGGAACGAGGCTACGGCATCACGCCGTACACCGATCATTTCGGCGCGGTCACCGACCTGGAAGCCGTTCTGGCCGACGGCAGCCTCTATCGCAGCGCGCTCCGCGAAGCCGGCAGCGAGGAACTCGCGCGGCTTTTCAAGTGGAACCTGGGCCCCTATACGAATGGGCTTTTCACGCAGAGCGGCTTCGGGATCGTGACACGCATGAGCATCCTGCTGGCCAGGCGTCCCGAGTGCATCCGTGTCTGCCTGTTCAGCCTGAAGGACGACGCCTTGCTGGAACCCGCGATCGATCGTATCCATGCAATTTTGAGCGGCCTGCCCGGCATCGTGGGCGGCCTCAACCTGATGAACCGACACCGGGTGTTGGCCATGACAGCCCCCTACCCCGAGGCCTCGCAACTGGATGCAGACGGACTCATTCCCGGCGAACTGCTCAATGCCATGGGGCGTGCCTATCAAATTGCCCCATGGACCGGTTTTGCCAGCCTTTACGGACCGCGGAGCATCGTCAAGGCCGCGCAGCGTGAGATTCGACGCCACCTGGCGGGAGTCGCCAGCCGCCTGCTATTTCTGTCGCAAGGGCAGGCTCAGACCTTGGCAAGAATGGCCTCCTGGGCGCCCGGAAAATTGGGGCACAAACTGACGCAAACCGCCACCACCCTGGCCTCCGCGCTTGAGCTGGTATCCGGCCGCCCGAATGAAACAGCCCTGCCACTGGCCTACTGGCGCGGGGGCCGCCCGTCCGGAGCCCAGGTGCGCAACCCTGCCACCGAGGGTGGCGGGGTCAGCTGGTATGCACCGCTCGTACCGATGCGCGCGAGCATGTTGCGCGAGTACGTCAACTTCGTTCACGGCACGACCCGGCGCTTCGGAATAGAACCCCTGATCACCTTCACCAGCATTGGTGAGCGCTTGTTTGATAGCACGGTGCCACTGCTCTTCGACAGAGTAGACACCGAGGCGGTGGCGCAGGCACGGAACTGCCTGGAAAACCTGATCGAAGAAGGCCGGCACAAGGGCTTTCATCCCTACCGACTGAATATCGATTCAATGCCGAGCTTCGCCTCTCGACATCCATGCTCGTCGGCCCTGGTCTCGAAGCTCCGTAAGGCCGTGGACCCCGGCAGCCTGATCGCGCCGGGACGCTATGCCTGACATGTCGGCCATGTCGGCCATGTCGGCCATGTCGGCCATGTCGGATAGTTTTACAGCCCACATGGCAGCCTCTCTTCATTTCACCGGTTTTTTTGCTTTTATCTTTTATAAATCAACAACTTAAGTATCAGCCACAAAATTGGCACGCATCATGCTTTATTGAGGACAGTCACCTTGACTGCACTGGAGACCTCAATGAATCTCAAGCAAACGAAGATCCTCGTCGCAATGGCTGCGGCGCTGGCCGGCGTTGCTGCGGCCCCGGCATATGCGGGCGCGTTGGCGGCAGCCGACCTGAATGTCACCGCGCTCTATCTGTCTGACGCGGCCGGCATCCCGCTCGCCGCGAATGCCAGCCTGGTCATCGGATCGGAATCGCGCACCGGCACCGCCAATGCGAACTACAACGGCGTGTCCGCCATTGGTCCCGGCCCCGGCAGCCTGAGTTCCAATGCGATTGGCGCCCCTATCGATGTGCTGGCACGCTGTGTTGGCCCGGATTGCGGCACCGTGGCCGGCACGTTGTACGGCGGCAACTACGAAAACAATGGGACGGCGCATATCCTGCCGCCGCCCACGGCGAACTTTGCGCTGGGCGACATGAACATCAGCGGTTCGGCTGTTGGTGGGGCGGTGCAAGGCCTGACCCGGGCCGATGCAGCCGCCATTGGCCCGAACAACGAGGGCGGCAGCAATGCCACCATCCTGAATTCGGCCTCGGTCACCTCGACTTTCACGGTCGGCACCAGTTTCAACGGACGGGTTGCCATCACGGCCGATGCCTATCATGCGCTGTGGGTGAGCAATGCCCTGAACCGCAAGGACCAAGCCTCGGGTGGCATCTCTTGGCTGATGACCCTGAATTGCAACCCGGGAAATGGGCAGAGTTGCGCTTCGTTCGGCTCCACCTTGGTCTTCCAGCCCACCGAACTCAACAAGACCGGGTTCGTGACCGACAGCGCATTCAACACCAGCTACAGCTTCAGCGGTACGGCAATATCTGATGCCCGCGACTTCGTTGCTGGCAACACCTATACCCTGTCCATCATCCAGGCGAGTAACGTAACCGTGATCAGCGCCACCCCCGAGCCGGCCAGCTTGGCCTTGGTAGGCGCCGCGCTGCTGGGTCTGGGCGTCGCTTCGCGCCGTCGCAGCAAGAAGTAAATTCCGCCGTCAGGCAAACCCAAAGGGGCCACTTGGCCCCTTTTTTGTTTATCTAGATGTCCCGTTTGATCTCGACCACCGGCCCGCGCCCTGCGTCGGCGGTGCGGCAGTCGATCTTCATCAAGCTGAAGTCCCCCGGGACGTCAGCAAGCTGGTACGTCTTCTCACGCGCATTGCAATAGGTCGTCCGACGTATGCCCCACCTCGAGCGCTGCCACACAGCGCCGCCAGGCAGCGTCTGGCTCATCCAGCTTGAAGCCGAAGAACTCGCTGGACTCGCTTTGCTTCTTGCGCACGGCCTTCACGTGGATCAACGAACGCTCCCCTTCGCCCAAATCAATGACGGCCTCGCCATCAATGTCCAGGGGAAGATCCAGTTTCGACTCGGCTTGAAAACCAGATAGTGATACCTCAACGACAGTCAGCATAAAGACCCGATCGCTGCCTTCCAATTGGAATCGGACTTGTCCAGGGCAACGCAACGAATAGCGCTGGTGCCGTCGCAAAGGGTGATCTCCTGTCGCATTGCTGCCGAGCATTGGTAAAACCCAACGGTACTCCGTCAGTTGATAGATGGACCACAGCAAAGCCTTGCGCCTGTCATCGAGTCTTGCGAAGGTGTCGCTGCATTTGTTGAAAAAGTGATCGAGCAGCACCGGCGTCATCACTGGATCATTGGTCGTGAAATACCTCCGCTTCGGAAAGCGAATATTCTGCAGGCGTAATCCAACAAAGTATTTGTAGAGATTTTTTCGCGGACGACGACGCCCGTAGATCTCGCGGAAGACCTCCGGCGCAACTCCCAGGTCCAAACTGGCCCCAACGGCCGGCGCACCATTGGCAAAGTCATAGTGATCCACCGGCCGCTCACGCAGGCGCCTGAAAAACAAGAGGGACTCGTAGAGTTCGATTTTCTCCGGATTGACCGCGATGACCAAATGGCGCGTATCGAAAAACTCCGTGCAGTATTCATACATGAACTTCATTAACGGAAACAGGATCGCTCCGCCCGTCTTCCGAAAGTCCGGGTGCACGGCCAGCGCCGAGATCTCAGCGATGTTTCCCGCCTGAGCCCGTACCGGCTCGAGGTCGAAAATCTGCTGCAGCGGGAAACCGAACACCCCCTCCCGCACCATCGACATGGTGCCGACCACCTTACCCTCATACTTGGCGCACAAGGTCGTCGTGGTCGGCAATGCGTGATAGATGGTGATGCGCATGCCCGATGGGTCCGGCTTCATGAAGCCACTTGCCACATAGGCATCGTGCAATATTCGGAAACACGCTTCCAGGTCTTCTTTGGTCTTCGCGATCTCCAGCACCAGGCGCGAATCTGGCTCTGGATCGCAATCGATCATGTGTCGGTAGACTGCGAACCGTGCATCGGTCGGCAGATAGCCAAACAGGCGACGCAATCCCTGATGGAGTCTTTTACGCAAACTTGATCGACGAATCTTTTTCATGGTCTGCCCCCTATGTACGCCCGCCCAGCCATGCCCCCTTGCTCAACAGCAGCAATTCAACAGTTCGACAACAAGTCACGCTCAAAGTGACATTGACAGTTTCTTAACGTCGGCCTGCTGTGCGAATTTATCGCCAAGCTTTGCTAAGCGATCCAACTCCTCCTTCGCCTCCGATTTCCTGCCTGCCGCGACAAGAAATTTCGCGAGATGCAGGCGATGCAAGTGGTATTCGGGCGCCAAGGCAATCGACTTCTTCTGCAAATCGATCGCTTCGTTCAATCGACCCTGGCCCGCATGGATTTCAGCCAAGGTATCCATGAATTCCGGCCTGTTCGGCACAGCTTTATTGGCACGCTCGGCCAGTTCCAGTGCACCCTCTCTCTTCTGGCGGTAGAGCATCCAGGCCAGATTGTTCAACGCCGCACCATTGTTCTGATCCATCTCCAGCAATCGCCGGTAGTACCGCTCCGCAACATCCAGTTGCCCTTGGGCAGTGGCGAGATCAGCCAGGTAGGTAATGAAGAACGCATCGTTCGGCACACGCTGCAGCCTTTGCTTTTCCAGGGCCGTGGCCTCGTCACGCTTGCCCATGGCCACGAGCGTTCGATGCAGACGGATGGCCAGCCCCGGAGCGCCGGTCCGATCAAGCCCCTGTTTGAAGACGGCCGCGGCGCCCGACAAGTTCTTTTGGGCAAGAGCGATGTCTCCCTCCAGCATATAGCCCGTGAAATCACTCGTCTGCCGAGACTGCGCCATGCGCGCGATTTCCAGAGCCTGCTTGTGCCGTCCGGCCGCCATTTCCAAGGCAACCAGGGCTTGATAGCTTGGCATATGGTCGGGTACCGCAGCGATGGCCCGCCTATAGGTTTGCAGCACCTGCGCGTCGTTCCTGCTCCGTGCGTAGGCGTCCGCCAGGAGCATATAGGGCTGCGGCAATTCCGGCCGCTTGGCAATCAGTTTGGAATAAGTGCTGATGGCCTGATTCAGATCGCCACTCGCCTGCTGAGCCTGCCCCAACAGCTGAAGCAACTCGGCGTCGTCCGCAATCGCGGCATTGGCTTCCTGAGCAGACAGCAGAGCTTGTTTGACATCAGGCTTGGACAGATGAAGCCGGATCAGCATGGCACGCGCCTCGCGCTCATTGGGCGCGCTCTTGATGGCTTTCGACACCTGCTTCACCAGGTCGTCATAACCAGCCCCCGCCGTTGCACTCATGCGGACCAGAGCCAATTGGGCACGCGCGTTATTGGGTTCAACTTCCAACAGCTTGTCGAGGCGCCGGCGTGCCTGATCGGCATGTTTGTCCTGGATATCCATCGACACAAGGCTCAGCACCGCGGGAAGATGGGTGGGGGTGATCTTCAATGCGGCCTCGAAAGCCTCTCGCGCCGCATCGCGCTTGCCTCTGGACAGTTCGACCCGGCCTCGCAGACTGGCCACATTGACCTGGCCCGGCTGCTTCTTTTCCAACGCATCCAGGGCCGCGACCGCTTCGTCGATCCGGTTACGTCGCCACAGCACGCCAACCAATGCCATATCGGCGGCAATGCCCTTTTCCGAAGCAGCGACCTCCCTCAATGCACCGACTCCGGCATCGACTTGCCCCTTGCCAATTTGTGCTAGGGCGAGCGCAATGCGACTCGTGACATTGGACGGATCCTGTTTGGCGGCGCGTGCAAACAGCTGTTCGGCCTTGTCAGACTCGCCGGCCATGAGTTGAGCCTCGGCGGCAAACACGAGGGCCTGGGTCGGTGGGGTCGGAAGACTCAGCAATGGCTGGAGCGTCGCGAGCGCCTTCACCGAATCCCCACGCCGCAATTGCACCTGCGTCATCTGCAGACGCACCGCAGCCATGCTCGGTGCGATGCTCAAGGCCTTGGCAAGGTGATCTTCCGCCAGCGTCAGGGCATTGCGCCGCATCTCAATCGAACCGGCTAGATACAACACATCGGCGTTGTCCGGCATGAACTTCAACAAGGCCTGCGTCTGCTCTGAGGCGAGTGCCAGATCATTTGTTTCCAGCGCCAACCAGCCCTTGAAGAAACGCGTTCGCGTATGGTTGGGCGCCACCTTCTCCAAACGGGCCAGCAAATCCCCAGCCGCCTTCAACTCGCGGCCATGAATCAGGATGGGCATCAGGCCACCGTAGGCCGCCAGATTGTTGCGATCCAACTCAATGGCTTGCTCATAGGCGACGCGAGCCTTGTCGGCCCCTTGCGGCTCAGCCATCAAGAGGTCGCCCTTCAGCTGCAGCGCGCTGGAATTCTTGGGAGACTGGTCGAGCACCCGCTGCAAAGCCGCGTTCGCCCCAGCCAAGTCCCGGCTGGCAGCCAACACCCGCACCGACAGCAACTGCGCGTCAATGTGATTGGGGATCGCTTGGAGTGCTGCCTGAACTGCGGCCGTGGCCGCACCGAAATTTCCATTGGCGGCATAGGCGGCCCCCAAGGCCACCTGGAGATCTGCAACTGCTGCAGGCGCCTTCAGTTCCGTTTTCCCATAGCGCGCAATCAGTTTGTCGAACGACTGCTGGGCAAGCAGCGCCCGACCAAGGGCGGGCGCGACAAGGTCGGGTGAGTAACCCAATTCCTCCGCCTTGCTCAGCTCCACCGTCGCCCCCACGGCGTCCCCGCCTTCGAGCAGCACCGTCCCCAGCAGATAGCGCGCCTCGGCCAGCGAGGGATTCTTCTGCAATGCATTTTTCAGCTGGATAAGGGCTGCCTTGCGATCCTTCTTCTCAATATGACTCTTGGCCGACGCCATCAACGCCTCGGGCGACTCGCCCAGGCAGCCTGCCAAAGCAAGCACCAAGGTCAGACTGCCCCATTTAATCGCCTTGCTCACGTGCCTCAAGTTGCTCACCCTGCCCTTTTCTTATACCTATTTGATCTGCAATCGCGCCATCAGGTCGTACAGCGTGGGCCGGCTGACGCCGAGCAGTTCCGCTGCCTTCACGATGTTGCCGTCGGTGTGTGCCAACGCCGTGACCACGGCCTGCCTCTCGGCGCGCTCGCGCACGGTCCGCAGATCGATCGGTGGCGGCTCCCGCTCGGCTGCATCGCCCCGCGGCAGGCCCAAATCATCACAGCCGATACGGTCAGCGTCGACCATGATCGACATACGCTTCATCAGATTCTGAAGTTCGCGCACATTGCCGGGCCAGGCATGCGCCTCGATCACCCGCGCTGCCTCCTCGCCAATGCTCAGTTGGGAGCGACGCTGCTCGGTGGCATATCGTCTCAGGAAGAAATGCGACAACAACACCGCATCGCCGCTGCGCTCGCGCAACGGCGGGATGTCCACAACGATCTCCGCCAGTCGATAGTAGAGATCCTCGCGAAACAATCCGTCGCCGATCAGCTTGCGAAGATTCTGATGCGTGGCGCCGACGATGCGCACATCGACCGGGATCTCTTGCCGACCGCCCAGTCGCTCGATGGACCGCTGCTGCAGGAAGCGCAGCAGCTTTCCCTGCAGGGACAAGGGCAGATCACCAATCTCGTCCAGCATCAAGGTGCCGCCATTCGCTGTCTCGATCTTGCCGACGGTCGTCTTCGTCGCCCCGGTGAACGCCCCCTTCTCGTAGCCGAAGAGCTCGCTCTCCAGAAGGTTCTCGGGAATCGCAGCACAATTGATCGCGACAAAACGCCCTTTGCGCTTCGAAGCGTCGTGCAGTCCTTGTGCAAGCAGTTCCTTGCCGGTTCCGCTCTCCCCCAGCAGCAGTACGGTGGCATCGCTGGATGCGACCTTCTCGATGGTGCGGCAGATCTTCAGCATGCGCTCGTCGCGCGTGATCAGGCCACCGATGCCCTCGCCCGTGACCAGCGACTGCAAGCGACGATTCTGCTGCTGCAAGTCGTAAAGGCGATAAGCGCGTTCGACGGTCAGGCTGAGGACATCCGGATCGATGGGCTTGGCCAGGAAATCATAGGCCCCCAGCCGGATTGCCCGCAGAGCATTGGCTTGGTCGTTCTGGCCGGTCAGCACAATGACCTTGACGGCCGGATCCTGCTCCAGCAACTGCTCCAGAAGCTTGAAGCCCTCCGACACCGAATCCTGGTCCGGCGGCAACCCCAAATCCATGGTCACGACCGCGGGGCCGTGACGGCGGAACTGCGCCAGAGCCGAAGGCACATCGTCGGCAAGCACAGACTCGAAGCGGTCGAGCGACCACTTGATCTGCTTCTGCAACGCCAGGTCGTCCTCGACGATCAGTAGCGGCGGGGAACTGCTGCTCACTTGACGCCCAGCATGTCAAGATCCGAGACCGGGGATGCATGGAACAACGGCAGCAGAATGGTGATCCGGGTTCCTCGATTCAGTTCGCTGTCCACTTTGATC
The DNA here is from genome assembly GCF_059418245.1 of Roseateles sp. GW821-FHT09B06. Classification (NCBI taxonomy): domain Bacteria; kingdom Pseudomonadati; phylum Pseudomonadota; class Betaproteobacteria; order Burkholderiales; family Sphaerotilaceae; genus Roseateles; species Roseateles sp. GW821-FHT09B06. The sequence goes on from NZ_JBWKPM010000011.1 coordinate 59,704, forward strand.
TGTCCCCCTAGTTCGTTCAAATACTGGAAACTCTCGTAGGCACCAATGCCCATGCCGCTGGTCTTGGTCGACTGGAACGGCTTGAAGAGCCTGGTCCTGATGAACTCCTCCGACATGCCGCAGCCCGTATCGCCCACCTCGACGCGCGCATAGCTACCGGCGGCTCCCAGATGGAACCACACTTTGCCCTGCTCCGGCGTGGCATCGAGCGCGTTCTGCACCACATGGCCCAACACGCGCTCGATACGCTCCTCATGACCGCGGGTGCTGACCGCGGCCTCGACCTGCAGCACCAACTCGCGCCCCTTGCTTCTCGCCGCGGCGGCCAAGCGCCTCGCTATGGGCTCGAGATCGACGCCACCGGCGACACCCTGCGGCCGCTCCCCCTCGCGCAGTTGCAGCATCAGCTGGCGCATCTTCGCCAGCGAGTTCTCGACCGTCGCCAACATATCGTCCTGGAATTCCGGGTTGTCGCGCAGACGATAAGCATTCTTCATCATCATCGACAACTGCGTCACGATGTTTTTCAGATCATGGACGACGAACGCCGACATGCGGTTGAATGCATCGAACTTGCGCGCTTCCAGCAAGGCCTCGGTCGCCATCATCAAGGCAAGATAGCTGGACGCCTGGCTGCTGGCCGTCCGCAGCAGATCGCGTACCTCCCAGTTCAGATCCAAGTGCGTTCGCGGCCGCGCCAATGCGACGAAACCGATCATCTCCGGACCGGTCCCCAGCGGCAGCAACAGCCAGTAGCGCTCATCCCGCAGCGACCAGGCCGGCAATTCGCACCCAGAATAACGGCCGGGGAACCGCCTCAATTCGTCCAGATCCACGATCCAACTCTTGGAACGGAGATAGATCATCAGCGGTGTTTCGGCATCCTCTGCCTGGCCATGAATGGGCATGTTCCAGGCCGCGACTTGGCGAAACTCCGTATGTGCCCCTTGCTTCAGCCACAAGGCCCCGGCCGGACTCTCCACCAAGTTGGCCAAGCCCTTGATCACCGAGTTCCCCAGTTCCTGCGGTGAATTCTGAGAACTCAGCATGACGGTGAAGCGCAACCACTCCTCGCGATAGTCGTAGCGGTAGCGGAAGAAATGCTTGCTGATGTAGACCTTCAGCTTGGCTCGCATCGCACCGGACAGCAGCACGATGGCCAGCGCCAGCAGCGCAACGAAGACCAGCGCGATCTGGAGCGCGCGCCCCCAGTCGCCGCCTGTATAGCGAACGTAGTAGCCAACCGCCGAAATGAGCAACAGGTAGGCGCCGGCAATCAGCAAGGTGGCCGAATGGAAGACGGCCACGCGAGAAACATGCAGCTTGGTCAGCCAGTTGGCATCACGCCGCGAGGCCAGGTACAGCAATGGGAGCACGATACTGTGCACGGCCGGCCGGATGGCCAGTGCATCGCCATCGAATTGCCGAAACAAGGCGGCCTGCGAGTAGACGTAGACGTCAAAGATGAACAGCGAACTCAATGCCAAGCCGATGGGCTTGACGCTCCAACGTGCTTCCGTCGATACACCGCGAAGCAGTTGCTCCACGAGCATCAAGCCGAGCAATGCCAAGGCAAGCATCAAAAACGCATTGGGCCGCTGGAAATCGGGCTCGGGATAGGGGCCGTAATAGGCGAATATCGACATGCCGATCATGCCCAGCAGCGCGGCGAGCATCACGAGGATCAGCTGGCGCACAGGACGGCCGACTCTGTGCGAGGTTCTGGGCAGCAGCAGCAGCGCAAAGCTGAACCACAGCCCATAGCGCAGGGCATCGGCGAGCGGTAGCAGCAAGTCGTCGAAGCCGCGACGCGGCCAATACTGCACGGCCAGACCCGCCCCCACCCACAGCAAGCTGGCCACCAAGGCGCCCAAGAGCGCCCAGGCGCTGGCAGTGCGTGCGACTTGACTGCGCCATTGGCGCAGCATGTAGTCCGCCAAAAACATCAGATAGCTGCCTGCCGCGAACGCGTAGGACAGAAATCCTATATCCATGCTGCTTTGAAGCATTCGCTATTCAAACATGCCTAAAGCAGCCCCGGCCATCGGCGCGAACGCCCGCGGCATATATTTGCCGAACCTAGCGAGCACCCTTGCCCGTCAGCACCACCGCCACGGTTTCCAGCAGGATCAGAAGATCGAGGAACAGCGTGTGATTCTTGACGTAGTAGAGGTCGTACTGAAGTTTCTCGACGGAGTCTTCCACGGTCGAGCCATACTCGTAGCGAACCTGCGCCCAACCCGTCACACCCGGCTTGACGCTGTGCCGGACAGCGAAGTACGGGATCTTGGCGACCAGCTCATCGACAAAGTACTGCCGCTCCGGACGGGGGCCGACCAAGCTCATCTCCCCCTTCAGCACGTTGATCAACTGCGGCAGCTCGTCGATGCGAACGCGGCGGATGAAGCGACCGACCCGGGTCACCCGGTCATCATTCTTGCTGGCCCAGCGCGGCTTGCCATCCTTCTCGGCATCGGTGCACATGCTGCGAAACTTGATCACCTTGAATTGTCGGCCGTTCAAGCCGACACGCTCCTGCCGATAGAACACGGGGCCGCGCGATTCAAGCGCCACCGCCAGGGCGGTGACCAGCATGATGGGCGCCGCCGCCAAAAGGATGGCGAAGGAGAACAGCAGATCGAAGCCTCGCTTGACCGCGGTGCGGAGCACGCCCTGGTTGAAACCATCCCCGAAGATCAGCCAGCCCGCATTGACGTGACTGATCTTGATCTGCGCCAGCGTCTTCTCGAAATAGGTCGCGATATCGACCACCTGGATGCCATACAGCTTGCAGTCCAGCAGCTGCCGCAAGGGCATGCTTCCACCACGGCGCTCCGACAGGGCCACCACGATCTCGTCAACGCCCAGGCGCAGCGCGGTCTCGGTCAGACTCCCCTGAGGTTCGACCAATTCGGCGCGAGCCACTTCGGGCTGGATTTCATTGGGGCCCGCGAAATAGCCCACGATGTGCACATGTGGGTCCGCAGCCTTGAGGGTCAGGCCGACGGTCTTGGCAATCTGACCGCAGCCAAAAATCAGGATCTTGGTCTTGGCCTGGGCCTGCACACCCGAATGAGCCGCATAGACACGATGCGCCAGTACCGCGGCGACGGCCGCCATGGCCGCGAAGGTCAGCAACTCGCGGTGATCTGCATTGGCGGGCAACAGGCTGAAGATGCCATAGGCCAAGGGCAAGGCGATCAGCAGGGCCAGCAGACCACGGGCGCATGACTCGGTGATCGAGCGGTTGTGAACATGCTGGTAGAAGCCGGTCGCCGAATTGATCACGAACATGCAACCCGCCAGCGACAGGCCATGCGAGGCCGCGAACGGGATGATTTTCCCCGCGCCTTCGCCCTGACTCAGAACCACGGCAAAAAGCGCCACGATGATCAGACCCACATCGAAGAAGATCTGTAGCAGTGTGCGCCTGTGCAAATAGTGATTGAATATCCGAACCATGCTCATCCCCAGTCGCATTGCTCAAATGCCGATTGCTGCATCCGAGCTGGATTTCTTGCTTGCCCCAGAACTCATTGGCGGTCGGTCCACTCTCTTTGACTCGGCGCCAGCACCGTACTGCAACATCGGCACCAGGATGCCTCTTGCGAGGCTGGGCAATGATGGAAACCCGCTGTGCGGCCGCATCATGCCCTCCTGTCTGGGTCTTGAAAGCCCCTCGTTTAAAGGGTCCTCTACGCTTGAAGAAGCCCCCTTGATCTTGACGACAGGGAGGGGCTGCGCAAGCACCCCTAATTCATAGGGATTCCCGTGAGGCGCCCTGATTGACCTGCGTCAGGAGTCTGTAACAAGCACAGTAGAGCCGAAGTTCCCGTCATCTCGACATCTTCAAAGCATTCGCCGCGTGCGTATTGCACACGGCTCTCGGCCACGATTGGTTTCGCCAACCGATATCACCGCAGCAAAGAAAAAGCGCCCACCGAAGTGGGCGCTTTCGCGAAGGGAGAGAAGCCTGCTTAGCGCACCACGGCGATCTGCTCGCGGGCACCGGCCTTGTAGGTGAACAAGGTCAGCGCGCCGTTCTTGATGTCGCCCTTGTTGTCGAAGGCGATCGTGCCGGTCACACCCTTGTAGCCTTCGGTCTTGGCCAGCACCGGCAGGTACTTGGCCGGGTCGGCGGAGCCGGCCTTGACCATCGCGGCGGCCATCACGTTCACGGCGTCGTACACATAGGGCGCGTAAATCTGCACGTCGACCTTGTACTTTTCCTTGAACTTGGCCTTGAAGGCATCGGTCGACTTCTTGGCATCGCCCTCGACGCCACCGGCCTCGGCGCACACCACCTGGCCGTCGCCCATGGTGCCGGCGGCCAGCTTGGGCAGCTCGCCCGAGCAGATGCCGTCGCCGCCCATGAACTTGGCCTCGATGCCCAACTGCTTCATCTGGCGCAGCATCGGGCCGGCCACCGCGTCCATGCCGCCGAAGAACACCACATCCGGCTTCTTGGCCTTCAGGCTGGTCAGGATGGCGGTGAAGTCCGTGGCCTTGTCGTTGGTGAACTCGCGGCCGACGACCTTGCCGCCCGCCCCCTTGACGCCCTTCTCGAACTCGTCGGCCACGCCCTGGCCGTAGGCCGTGCGGTCGTCGATCACGGCGATGTTCTTGCCCTTCAGCTCCTTGACGGCGTACTTGCCCAGCGTGCCGCCCAGATGCACGTCATCGGCCACCACGCGGAAGGTGGTCTTGTAGCCGTTGCGGGTGAACTTGGGGTTGGTCGCCGACGGCGAGATCTGCGGGATGCCGGCATCGCTGTAGACCTTGGACGCGGGGATCGAGGTGCCCGAGTTCAGGTGGCCCACCACGCCGTTGACCTTGGAGTCGACCAGCTTCTGCGCCGCGGCCGTGCCCTGCTTCGGATCGCCGGCGTCGTCTTCGGCCAGCAGTTCGAACTTGGCCTTCTTGCCGCCGATGGTGACGCCCTTGGCGTTCAGGTCATCGATGGCCATGCGGGCGCCCAACTCATTGTCCTTGCCCAGGTGAGCGATGGCACCGCTGGTCGGACCCACGTGGCCGATCTTGACCACCAGATCCTGGGCCATCGCGGTGCCGCTCAACACCACAGCCACCGCACCCACGATCACATTCAACTTTGCTTGCATGTATTAACCTCCGAGTTGGAAGAAGGAGAACTCTTGCTGTTGAGATATCAACCCAAGGAACATACCCCAAATCCCCAGCCGTCTCCATGGGGAAAGCGTGAGCTTCGATGCAGACTCGGCGCAGGCTTCGGGGCATGACGGCAGACCCTGCCGCCCTCGTACGCTGACGGCCGAATCGGCGACGGCCAAGCGGCTCAACGCCGCCGGGCGCAGCCGGTTGACAGGGCCCTCCCGCCCTTAGCGCAACAAGCGATCACGCTCCTGCTGCAGCACCTCGTTCAGGGTTTTCCGCAACAAGGCTTCCATCTGCGGCGCAAGCAACTCGCGCAGCTCCTGCAGCAAACCCCGAGCATGGCGCGCGGCGGCCTGCTCGATGCGCTCACGCAACTCCTGCTCCAGCCATTCGTCCAGCGCCAGATCGAACGCCTGGCCGGCGCGCTGACGCAACGCGGCCTCCAGCGCCTCAAAGAAAGCCTGGTCGGGCTGCGCCGCCAGCACAGCCGGCGCCGGGGCAATCGCGGGAACCCGGGACGACATGGCCGATTCCGCGGCCAGCCCCAGGTCCAGGTCCAGGTCCAGTTCGAAGTCATCCTCGGCCGAGGGTGGCAACGGTGGAGGCGCATCGAAAGCCTCGAATGCGGGCTCGACCGGCGCGACGACCGGCGCCACGGGCGGCGGCGCCGCCTGCACCGCCGCGGCGGCAAGCGGCCCCTGCGGCAATACGGCCGGGCCGGAGCTACGGAACACCGTCTCGTCCAGCACCTCGGTCAAGGTCGGGACCACACGCGGCGGATGCAAGCTCATCGTGACTCCTCGCGCACGGTATTCGTCATGCCGACACCACATGATGGTTCACGGCATACCCGAGCTGCTTGTACTGCTTGAAGCGCCGGCGTCCGGCCTCCACCTGCTCCGGGTCGACGCCCACCACCTCCAGCACCCGCTGGAACTGCTCGAAGCCCTCCGGCAGCTCGCCGCCCAGGTTCAGTAGCACCTCGCGATGCGGCTGCGCCGCGGCCTGTTCCGCCAGCAGCAGCGGCGTGCGCGGCAGCACGGCCGATTCCGTTCCGGGGCGCACTCGCAAATGGGGCACGAACTCCGTGGATTCGAAATCCCACAAGGCCTGGTCCAGCCGGTCCAGCAGCGGCGCCGGACCGACCACCGCGACGCGCGCGCCACTCAGCTGCGCCTTGCGCAGCAGCCGGCAGACATAACCCAGCCGCTCGGGCACGCCGGTGTAGAAGCTGACCTCGGTCATGCGCGTGCCCGTCGTCCGCGTCTCAATGCGCCTGCGACAGCACGAAGTGCGTCAGCAGGCCCACCGGACGGCCCGTGCTGCCCTTGGCACCGCCGCCCTTCCAGGCGGTGCCGGCGATGTCCAGATGGCCCCAGCGGTACTTGCTGGCGAAGCGCTGCAGGAACTTGGCGGCGGTGATCGAGCCGCCCTCGCGGCCGGCCACGTTGGCGACGTCGGCGAAGTTGCTCTTCAGGCCGTCGTCGTACTCTTCGTCCAGCGGCATGCGCCAGCAGGGGTCCAGCGAGACATCGCCGGCCGCCAGCAGCGCGCCGGCCAGTTCGTCGTCGCTGGCGTACATGCCGCTGCGCACGCCGCCCAGCGCGATCACGCAGGCGCCGGTCAGGGTCGCGATATCCACCACCACGGCCGGCTTGAAGCGCTCGGCATAGGTCAGCGCGTCGCACAGGATCAGGCGCCCTTCGGCGTCGGTGTTGAGGATCTCGATGGTCTGGCCCGACATCGAGGTCACCACGTCGCCCGGCTTGACCGCGTTGCCGGCCGGCATGTTCTCGCAGGCGGCAATGATGGCCACCAGGTTCAGCTTGGGCTTGAGCTCGGCCACCGCGCGCAGCGTGCCCAGCACGCTGGCCGCGCCGCCCATGTCGAACTTCATCTCGTCCATGCCGGCGCCCGGCTTCAGCGAGATGCCGCCCGAATCGAAGGTGATGCCCTTGCCCACCAGCACCACCGGCGCCACCGTCTTGGCCGCGCCCTCGTAGCGGGCGACGATGAAGCGCAGCGGCTCGGTCGAGCCCTTGGCCACGGCCAGGAAGCTGCCCATGCCCAGCTTCTCCACGGCCTTCTGGTCCAGCACCTCGACCTTCAGGCCATGGCTGCGGCCCAGGGCCTTGACCTGCTCGCCCAGATAGCTGGGCGTGGCGTAGTTGGGCGGCCGGTTGGCCGCCTCGCGGGCCAGCTCGATGCCGGCGGCGATCGCCTCGCCACGCGCCAGGCCGGTCTTGACGGCCTTGGCCGCGTCCTTCGGTGCCAGCAGGGTCAGCTTGCCCAGTGCGGCGGGGGCCGGCGCGCTGGGTTTGGTGTGACGGTAGACATAGACCACCTCGGCGGCGCCCAGCACGGTCTGCTCGACCAGGCTCTCGCTCAGGCTCTCGAACCCGGCATAGGCGATCGCGGCATGCGCGGCGCCGCGCCCTTTCAAGGCTCCCAGGCCGGCCTGCACGGCGGCGCGCGCCGCCTTCAGCGTCGGCTTGCCGACACCCGCCAGCACCAGCCGCGGCGCCTTCACGCCGGCCACGCGCTGCAGCACCAGGGTCTTGCCCGCCTTCAGCTCGAAGTCGCCCAGCTTGATGGCGTCCTTGATCGCGGCGGCGAGCGTGGCATCCAGGTCCGTCGGCACAGCATCGCCGGCCAGCAGCAGAACCAGCGCATCGGCGGAGACGCCGGCCAATGCGTCCAGGGAGGCAGACTGAGTACGGAAGTCCATAATATCGGGGAAAAGATAAAGTGCCCGGATGTTATTCGATTCCACCGTACGCAAAGAGTTGGCGCGCAGCTTCGGTGTGACCCTGGTGGTCATCCTGACCATCGTGCTCACCATGATGCTGATCGGCGCGCTGCGCCAGGCCGCCGGCGGGCGCGTCGCACCCCAGGACGTGCTGCTGCTGATGGGCTATACGGCCCTCGGCCATCTGCCGACCATACTCAGCCTGTCGCTGTTCATCGCCGTGGTGGCCACCCTGGGCCGCATGTACCGGGAGTCCGAGATGACGATCTGGTTCGCCAGCGGCGTGGGCCTGACGCGCTTCGTGCGCCCCGTGCTGAACACCGCCTGGCCGGTGCTGCTGGTGATCGTGCTGCTGCTGGTTTTCGTCTGGCCCTGGGGCAACCGCAACAGCACCCAGCTGAAGGACAGCTACGAAAAGCGCTCCGACCTCTCGCGCGTCGCACCGGGCCAGTTCCAGAGCTCGCGCGACGGCAGCCGCGTCTTCTTCATCGACCGCGACAGCGAGGCCGGCGACGGCGGCCGCACCGGCCGCAATGTCTTCATCCTGACCAGCAAGGACCAGACCGAGGCCGTCACCACCGCCCACAAGGGCCATATCGAGCTGCAGGAGGGCGACCGCCAGCTGGTGCTTGAAAAAGGCCAGCGCAACGAGATCGATGCCAAGACCGGCAACAAGACCCTGGCCCGCTTCGACAGCTACCGCCTGTTGGTCGACCCCCAGGTGATGCGCGCCACCGAAACCCTGCCGCCCAAGGCCACCGACAGCGCCGATCTGCTGCTCAACCCGACGCCCCGCAATCTGGGCGAGCTGACCTGGCGGGTCGGCCTGGCCCTCGGCGCCTTCAACATGGTGCTGCTGGGCGTGGGCATGTCGGCCTCCAATCCACGCCGCCCCAACAACTGGGGCCTGCTGTTCGCCCTGCTGAGCTTCGTCGTGTATTTCAACCTGATCAACCTGTCCCAGTCCTGGGTCGCCGCCGGGCGCCTGAGCATGGGCGCCGCGCTGGCCCTGGTGCATGGCAGCGCCCTGGCCGTCGCGCTGCTGCTGATCGCGCTGCGCGACCAGGGCAACCGCCTGAGCCTGCGCCGCGCCGCCGCAGGGGCCACTGCATGAAGACGGTCCGTCGCCTGCTCTATCGCGATCTCATCGGCTCCGTACTCTTCGTGGCCCTGGCCTTTCTGTCGTTGTTCTATTTCATCGACTTCGTCGACGATCTCGACGACCTGGGCCGCAAGGGCGTGAGCGCCGGCAAGGCCGCCTGGCTGGCCCTGCTGGAAGTCCCCGGGCATTTCTATGAGCTGTTCCCGATCGCGGTGCTGATCGGCAGCATTTATTCCCTGGCCCGCATGGCCCAGTCCAGCGAATTCACCATCCTGCGCACCGCCGGCCTGGGCCCGGGCAGGGCCTTGAGCCTGCTGACCAGCCTGGCCCTGGCCTTTGCGGCGCTGACCTTCGTGGTCGGCGACTACGTCGCCCCGGCGGTCGACCGCTATGGCGAGGCGCAACGCGCCCTGTTCATGGGCGAGCGCACGCGCGTCAATGGCGGCGCCTGGCTGAAGGACCGACAAACGGTGGACGGCGCCGAACGCAGCTATTCGGTGCATGTGGGCCGCGTGCGCGCCCCCGGCGAGCTGGAACGGGTGCGGGTGTTCGAGTTCGACGCCCAGGGCGCCCTGCTCTCGCGCATCGAGGCGGCCCATGCCCGCGTCGACGCGGGCGGCCTGTGGCGCTTTGGCGAGGTGCTGCGCACCCGCTGGATGGGCGGCCTGGCCCCCGAGGTCAGCGAGCAGCGCCTGCCCACGCTGGACTGGCGCAGCGGCCTGAATGTGGGCGTGATCACGGCCGCGCTGCTGCCGGCCAAGGACATGTCCACCGCCGAGCTCTACAACTACACCCGCCATCTCTCGGCCCAGGAACAGTCGGCCCAGCAGTACGACATCCAGTTCTGGCGCAAGGCCTTCTACCCCTTCGCCTGCCTCGTGATGGTGGCCCTGGCCCTGCCCTTCGCCTATCTGCACGGGCGCGCCGGTGGCATCAGCCTGAAGGTGTTCGGCGGCATCATGCTGGGCATCAGCTTCGTGGTGCTGAACAACCTGGCCGGCCATCTGGGTCTGCTGAAGGGCTGGACGCCCTGGGCCGTGGCCGCCACGCCCAGCCTGATCTACCTCGCCATCTCGCTGGCCGCCTTCGGCTGGCTCGTCCGTTATCGCTGAAGGACGGCGGACATGGAAGGCCTGCTGCTCTTTGCCCATGGCGCCCGCGATCCCACCTGGGCCCGGCCCTTCGAGGCCATCGCGGCGCGCATCCGCGCCGACCGGCCCGGGCTGCCGCTGGCCTTGGCCTACCTGGAGCTGATGGCGCCCGACATCGAGACCGCCGCCGCGCAGCTGGTCGCGGCCGGCTGCACCCGCATCCACATCGTGCCGATGTTCCTCGGCGCCAGCGGCCATGTGCGGCGCGATGTGCCGCCGCTGCTCGACAGCCTGCGCGCCCGCCATGGCCTGGAATGGCTGCTGCATCCCGCCATCGGCGAACAGGACGCGGTGATGCGGGCCATGGCCGACGCCAGTCTCGACTTCCTCTCGAAGCCCCACGCATGAACCTGCACCAATTCCGCTTCGTCCAGGAGGCGGCGCGCCGCAACCTGAACCTGACCGAGACCGCCAAGGCGCTCTTCACCTCCCAGCCGGGCGTCTCCAAGGCCATCCTGGAGCTGGAGGAGGAGCTGGGCGTCGATATCTTCTCGCGCCACGGCAAGCGCCTGCGCCGCATCACCGAGCCGGGCCAGCAGGTGCTGAAGTCGATCGAGATCATCATGCGCGAGGTCGGCAACCTGAAGCGCATCGGCGAGGAATATTCCAAGCAGGACATCGGCACGCTGTCGATCGCCACCACCCACACCCAGGCGCGCTATGTGCTGCCCGAGCCGGTGGCGCAACTGCGCCGCCGGTTCCCCCAGGTGCATGTCAGCCTGCACCAGGGCAATCCCGAGCAGGTGGCGCGCATGCTGATCGACGAAAGCGCCGATGTGGGTCTGGCCACCGAATCGCTGTCCGAACACACCGAGCTGGTGACCCTGCCCTGCTACGAATGGCAGCATGTGCTGGTCGTGCCCCGGGACCATCCGCTGGCCGGCGTGGAGCGCATCAGCCTGGAGCTGCTGGCCGAGCATCCGCTGGTGTCCTACCACCCCAGCTTCACCGGCCGCACCCGCATCGACCGCGCCTTCGCCGCGCGCCATCTGCAACCCAAGATCGTGCTGGAGGCGATCGACTCGGACGTCATCAAGACCTACGTGAAGCTGGGTATGGGCGTGGGCATCGTCGCCGAGATGGCGGTGCGCGAGGACCCGCCCGGCAGCGACCTGGTCGCGCGCCCGCTGGGCCATCTGTTCGGCCAGAACGTGGCGCGCATCGCCTTCAAGCGCGGCGCCTATCTGCGCAACTATGTCTACGCCTTCGCCGAGTTGCTCTCCAGCCGCCTCAACAAGCCTCTGCTGGAGCGCGCCATGAATGGCGAGGCCAGCGACTACGACCTCTGACACCCGAGCTCATTTGCCCATGTCGATCCCCAGCCCGAGCAGCCGTCTGCCGCAAGTCGGCACCACCATCTTCAGCACCATGTCGGCGCTGGCCCACGCGCATGGCGCAGTCAACCTGGGTCAGGGCTTTCCGGATTTCGACTGCGATCCGGCCCTGGTGAACGCGGTCGCCCACGCCATGCGCGACGGCCACAATCAATACCCGCCGATGCCCGGCGTGCCGGCGCTGCGCGAGGCCGTGGCCGCCAAGATCGCCACGCTCTACGGCCACCGCTACGACCCCGGCAGCGAGATCACCATCACCGCCGGCGCCACCCAGGCCATCTTCACCGCCCTGCTGGCCATCGTGCATCCGGGCGACGAGGTGATCGTGCTGGAGCCCTGCTACGACAGCTACGCGCCCAATATCGAGCTGTGCGGCGGCACCGTGGTGCGCGTGCCGCTGACACCGGGCAGCTTCCGGCCCGACTTCGAGCGCATCCGGTCCGCCCTGAGCCCGCGCACCCGCGCGCTCATCATCAACACCCCGCACAACCCCAGCGCTACGGTCTGGAGCGATGCCGACATGCGCGCGCTCGCTGCGCTGCTGGCGCCCACCGGGGTGCTGCTGATCAGCGACGAGGTCTACGAGCACATGGTGTTCGATGCCGCGGTGCACCAGAGTGTGGCGCGCTTCCCGGAGCTGGCCGCGCGCAGCTTCATCGTCTCCAGCTTCGGCAAGACCTATCACGTCACCGGCTGGAAGGTCGGCTATGTGGCCGCCCCCGCCGCGCTGACGGCCGAGTTCCGCAAGGTGCACCAGTTCAATGTATTCACGGTCAACACGCCGGTGCAGCATGGCCTGGCCGCGTTCATGGCCGATCCGACCCCCTATCTGGAGCTGCCGGCCTTCTACCAGGCCAAGCGCGACCTGTTCCGCGCCGGCCTGGCCGCCACGCGCTTCAAGCTGCTGCCCTCGCAGGGCAGCTACTTCCAGTGTGTCGACTACAGCGCCTACAGCAGCCAGGGCGATGCGGCCTTCTGCGAGTGGCTGACGCGCGAGATCGGCGTCGCGGCCATCCCGCTGTCGGCCTTCTATGCCGCCGGCAGCGACGCGCCCATCATCCGCTTCTGCTTCGCCAAGAAGGACGCGACGCTGCGGCTCGCGCTGGACAAGCTCAGCCGCCTTTGAACTGCGGCACGTCGTCCAGCGGAATGTCCACCTGCAGCGGCGCGCCGGCATGCCCGCCGGCCGTCGTCTGCCACATCATGGTCGCCATCATGTCGGACGAGGCCTTGGCCGAGGGCGAGTCCAGCGGCAGAAAGAGATCGATCTCCTCGCCCCGCACATCGTGCTCGGACAGGTCGCGCGCCACCGCATAGAGCAGCAGCAGCTCACGGCTGGCCGGCAATCCCAGACCGGCACCGCCCGGACCGACCAGCAACTCGTGCAGCAAGGCCATCGCGGCACCGCGGTCATGCCAGCGCCGCTGCAGCCGGGCCAGCACCTCGCCCTGCCCTTCCAAGCCCGGCCCCGCCTTGAAGTCCGACTCCCAGGTCGGTGCCGGCACGCCGAAACGTTGCGCGTAATCGGCGGCCTCCGCCTCGTAGGCCGCCCGCTCGCCGCGGCGCTGCTGCAGCTCCATCAGTTTCAGGTACGGCAACGCGCCGCCGCCCAGATGCGCCTGCAGCAGTTCGAGCGCCGCCTGTTCCTGGCCCAGCACCAGGAAAAAGTCGACCTGCTGCTCCAGATCGATCAGCTCCTCCACGGTGCCGCGCACGATGGCGGGCTGCGTAGTCCTGGGCCGAGTCGGCTCCTGATTCGGCACCTGACCCGGCATCGGGTCCAGCAGCTGGAGACTGATCGGCTCCGGCTCGATGGCCGTCCCGGGCGTCTCGAACGCGGGTTCGGCAGCGGCCGGCATATGCGGCGCCAGGCCGGCCCACGCGGCATCGGCCATGGGGTGCGTTTCGGGGCCCAGTTCCGGCTCGGAAAGCGGCATGGCCGCCGAGGGCTGCGCCATGCGCGCTTCCGCGTCGACCTCCGCCTTGGGCAAGGGTCTCTGCGCCGTGGCCTTCTCCTCATCCCACCAGACCGCCGCCTGGCGCCTGCGATCCTGTTCGCGCGCGCGCCACAGCCAGAGGCAGCCCAGGGCCAGCAGCAGGCTGAGCAGCCCCAGGGCATAGCTGAGCAGGTTCGAGGGCTGTGCAGCAGCCAGCCTGGCCTGCGCCAGCTCGACCTGCAGGGCGGCCAGGCGCGCCTCCGTGGCCCGCTGCTGGGTCTGCATGGCCTGCAGGCTTTGCTCCAGCTCGCCCATGCGCTGCTGGGCCTGTGGATCGACGGCCGGCGGGCTCGCCGCCAAGGCCTCCGCGGGTTCCAGCCGCAGGCGCGGCGCGCCTGCCTCGGCCTGGATCGCCGGGGCCGGCGCCGCCACCGGACGACGCTTGCGCACCGGGGGCTTGCGCGGTGGCGTCTTGGCGGTCTCGGTGTCGAGGCGCGCCGCCGCCGCAGCGGGCACCGGCGGGGCCTGCAGGACCGACGGCCTGGCATCGACGGTGCCGAGCGCGGCACGCAGGGCCGGCGAATGATCGGGCAGTTGCGGCGTCTCGGCGACCGCCGAAGGCTCGGTGCTGCCCGGCGGATCCATGAAGACGGTGAACTGGCGCATCAGACGCACCGGACAGCCCAGGCTCAGGCTGACCGTCACCAGGGGCTCGTCCACCTGCACCAGGCTGCGCACCCGCAGTGCGCGTACCGAGGCCTCGCCCTCGCCTTCCAACTGCACCAGCACCTGGTTCTGCGGCAGGCGCGCATCGCCGGCCAGCACCTCGGCCTGTGCACAAGCGGTTCCCAGCGTCTCGCCGGCCGCGAGCCGCACCGGGACTATGAAGTTCAGCGCTTGCCCCAGCGCCGACTGCGTCTGCGCGCGCCCCAGGCCGATGGCATGCGCCCCGGGCAGGCTGGCGCCCAGCGCCATGCTGGCGATCAGGGTCTTGAGTGCTAGTGGGGATCGGGGCATCTGCAAATGCCGGCCTCGCCTGTTTGTTTGCAGGCACTCTAGCATGGGGCGCCGCGCTGCCGGCAGCGGGTGCAGGCCCCAAATAGGTGGTCGGCGGCCCGGGTTGTCTCCTAGTTCATACATTGCCGCCCCCTCAAGCCGACTCGTGGACAATGGCTGGGCCCGGCAGCCGCCTGCTGTCACGTCAGCGACTAAGCATGAATAGCACGGTTCTTACAATCCCCGAACGCAGCAATATCGAGTCGGGGTCGTGGTTCTCCAAACTGTCTCTGCCCTTGCGCAGCGACATTCTTTCGCGCGCCTTTGTCCGCCGCCTGAACGACGGAGCCCTGATGTCCTGCCGCGGCGAGCCCGCGGAGGAATGGATCGGCGTGGCCAAGGGCGCGGTGCGGGTCAGTTCGGTCTCTCTCTCGGGCAAGCAGATCACCTTGACCTATGTGGAGCCCGGCACCTGGTTCGGCGACATCTCGCTGTTCGACGGCCTGCCGCGCACCCACGATGCCACGGCCCATGGCGAGACCACCCTGCTGGTGGTGCGCAAGCCCGATTTCAAGGAGCTGCTGGCGCGCCACTCCGAACTCTACGAGGCGCTGCTGCGCCTGAATTGCCGGCGTCTGCGCCTGATGTTCGACGTCGTCGAGGACCTCAACACCCGCCCGCTGGCGGCGCGCCTGGCCAAGCAGATCCTGCTGCTGGCGCGCTCCTACGGCGTGCCGCAGGGCGAGGAGATCCGCATCGGCCTGCAACTGGCGCAGGAAGACTTGGCGCAGATGCTGGGCGCCTCGCGCCAGCGCGTCAACCAGGAGCTCAAGGGCTTCGAGCGCGACGGCGCGGTGCGCGTCGAGCCCACCCGCCTGGTGGTGCTGAGCAAGGAAAAGCTGATGGCCATCGCCGGCCGCTAGCGCGGCGCGCCATGGGCCGCCTGATCCACAAAAACCAAGGAGACCCATGGAAGACTTCACCGGAACCCGCGCCCTCTCGCAGTCGCTCGACGACAAGGCCCTGTCCGCCTGGCTGGCCGGCGCGGTGCCAGGTTTTGCCGGCCCGCTGACGGTCGAGCAGTTCAAGGGCGGGCAATCGAACCCGACCTACAAGCTGATCACCCCCGGCGCCCGCTATGTGATGCGCAGCAAGCCGGGCCCGCAAGCCAAGCTGCTGCCCTCGGCCCATGCGATCGAGCGCGAGTTCAAGGTGATGCAGGCGCTGGCCGGCTCGGACGTGCCGGTGCCGCGCATGCTGGCCCTGTGCGAGGACGAATCGGTGATCGGCCGCGCCTTCTACATCATGGAATGCGTCGAAGGCCGCGTGCTGTGGGACCAGAGCCTGCCCGGCATGAGCCCCGCCGAGCGCGGCGCCCTCTACGACGAGATGAACCGCGTGATCGCGGCCCTGCACCGCGTCGACTTCAAGACCATCGGTCTGGCCGACTATGGCAAGCCCGGCAACTATTTCGAGCGCCAGATCGGCCGCTGGAGCAAGCAGTACATCGCATCGGCGACCCAGCCCATCGAGGCCATGGACCGGCTGATCGAATGGCTGCCGCAGCATATCCCGGCCTCGGCCCTCGATGCATCCGAAGTCGCCATCGTGCACGGCGACTACCGCCTCGACAACCTGATGTTCCACCCCACCGAACCGCGCGTGCTGGCCGTGCTGGACTGGGAGCTCTCGACCCTCGGTCATCCGCTGGCCGACTTCAGCTACCACTGCATGTCCTGGCATATCCAGACCTCGGGCGCGGCGCGCGGCCTGGGCGGCAAGGACCTGGCCGCCCTGGGCATCCCGGACGAACTGAGCTATGTGCGGCAGTATTGCGAGCGCAGCGGCCGGGCCGATGTGGCCGCGGTGATGCAGGACTGGAACTTCTACCTGGCCTACAACCTGTTCCGCATCGCCGCGATCCTGCAGGGCATCGCCAAGCGGGTGGAGGCCGGCACGGCCTCCAGCGAACGGGCCCGCGAGGCCGGTGCCGGCGCGCGGCCGATGGCCGAACTGGGCTGGGCCTTCGCCCAAAAGGCCCGGAACTGAGAGCGCGGCGGGCAGGCCCTGCATCCCCGGCCAAACCCGGGGGCCGGGCGCAGCGCCCAGGGGATGGACCGATCAGCCGGCCGGCTGGCTCTGCCAGGCCACCGAGGTGGTGGTCGGCCAGGGGCCGCCGTCGACCAGCCGCGCATTGACGCGCTGGGCCTCGCGGCAGGCGATCTCGAGCAGCTTCACCAGGCCCTGGATCTCGCCCAGCGTGGGCTCGGCCATCGCCACGCGCAGGTACACATTGCCGCGCAGCGCCATCAGCACGAAGGGCCGCTCGGGCTGCAGCAGTTCCTGACCGGCCTGCACCAGCTGTTCGCTCAGGGACCCCTCCAGCCAGACGGCCGCCACCTCCTGGTTCACGCCCAGCACGCCGAAGCGCTCCTTGAGCAGTTTGTGCGGATAGTTCTTCAGCTTGGCGAACATCACCAGCCAGCGCATCTCTTCCGGCGTATCGGTGTCGACGCGGGTCTTCAGCGTGTCGGTGTAGGCCTCGAACACCGCCTTCTCCAGCCGCTCCATCAGGGAGCGCGCCAGCACCATCATCTGCAGGTCGGTATGCAGGCCCAGCTCGCAGCGCATGCGCAGCTCGTGGCCTTCGATATAGCTGCGCTGCGAGGGCGCCCACTCGATGCGCAACGAGCCCGGCGTCGCCTTGGCCTGCTCGATCTGAAAACCGCTGGCATCGCGGTTCTGCCGGAAAGCACCACCGCGCTGCTCGGCCCAGTCGGCCACGGTGCGCCAACGCGCGGCATTGGCGCGGGCCACAAACCAGCGTTTGACTTGCTTAATTAACATGAGCTAGCACAATGAGTCGGCGCAGTCTGGAGAAAGAACAATGATCGAAGTCTATTCATGGCCCACACCGAATGGGCACAAGGTTCACATCATGTTGGAAGAATGTGACCTCCCGTATAAGGTGATCCCCGTGGACATTGGTGCGGGGGCACAGTTCGAGCCGCATTTCCTGTCCATCAGCCCCAACAACAAGATTCCCGCCATCATCGACCCCGAGGGTCCGGAAGGCAGGCCGATCTCGCTGTTCGAATCGGGCGCCATTCTGCTCTACCTGGCGAGCAAGACCGGGCGCCTGTTGCCCAAGGACACGACCGGCAAGTACGAAGTGCTGCAATGGCTGATGTTCCAGATGGGCGGCGTCGGTCCGATGCTGGGCCAGGCCCATCACTTCCGCATCTACGCGCCCGAGAAGATCGACTATGCGATCAAGCGCTACACCAACGAAGCCCTGCGCCTCTACGGCGTGATCAACAGTCGCCTGGCCGTCAGCAAATACCTGGGCGGGTCCGAGTTCTCGATCGCCGACATCGCCACCTTCCCCTGGCTGCGCTCCTGGAAGAACCAGGGCGTCGAGCTGTCGGACTATCCGCACCTGAAGGGCTGGTTCGACGAGATCGCCGCGCGGCCGGCGGTGCAGCGCGGCGTCGAGACCCTGAGCCAGCAGCGCAAGCCGCTGGTGACCGACCAGGCGCGCGAGATGCTGTTCGGGGCCACCCAATACAAGCGGCACTGAGCCCCCCACCCCCCTACGCGCTGCGCGCGCCCCCTCGAGGGGCGCCACCGGCAGGCCGGCAAAGCCGGATCCGCGGCGTCCGCTGGGGAGTTCCGTTCGTTTGAGGCACTGGGCAAGGCCCCGCCGGTCCTGCTACTCTTCGCCGGCCCGCCGCCGGGCGACGCCAGCTCAAGCAGGAGTGATCCATGGCCCAACTGCATGTCAACGGCAAGCTGCACAGCATCGAGGTCGAGCCCGACACGCCCCTCCTGTGGGTGCTGCGCGAACAGCTCGGACTGACCGGCAGCAAGTACGGCTGCGGCATCGCGCAATGCGGTGCCTGCACGGTCCACATCGACGGGCAGCCGACACGCTCCTGCGTGCGCCCCGTGTCGACGCTGGACGCCAAGGAGAAGATCGTCACGATCGAGGGCCTGAGCCCCGATGGCAGCCACCCGGTGCAGCAGGCCTGGGCGCAGCTCGACGTGCCGCAATGCGGCTTCTGCCAGAGCGGCATGATCATGGCCGCCGCGGCGCTGCTGAAGAGCAAGCCCAAGCCGAGCGATGCCGACATCGACGCGGCGATCAGCAATATCTGCCGCTGCGGCACCTACAACCGGGTGCGCGCCGCGATCCACCATGTGGCCGGCGGCGCCAAGCGTGCGGCCATCCCCATCAGCATTGTCGGCATCGTCGATGGAGGTGAGGCATGAGCCGCGCAGCCGCAGCCACCCGCCGCCAGTTCCTGCAGAGCGGCGCCGCGCTCGGTGGAGGCCTGATGCTGGGCTTCCACATCCCCGAGACCGCGCGGGCCCAGAGCAGCAGCCACCCCGAGATCAACGCCTGGGTGCTGATCAAGCCGGACGACACGGTCGTGATCCGCATCGCCCGCTCCGAGATGGGCCAGGGCTCGCTGACCGGCCTGGCCCAGCTGGTGGCCGAGGAACTGGAATGCGATTGGGCCAAGGTCCAGACCGAATACCCGACCCCGGGGCAAAACCTGGCACGCCAGCGCGTCTGGGGCAATTTTTCCACTGGCGGCAGCAGGGGCATCCGCGAATCGCACGACTATGTGCGCAAGGGCGGCGCGGCCGCGCGGCTGATGCTGGTGCAGGCCGCGGCCGAGCGCTGGGGCGTGCCGGCCGCCGAATGCACGACGGCCAGGAGCCTGGTCAGCCACCGGGCCAGCGGCCGCTCGGCCAGCTACGGCCAGCTCGCCGAGGCCGCGGCCAGGCTGGCGCTGCCGGCCGACGTGAAGCTGAAGGACGCCAGTGCCTGGACCCTGGCCGGCAAGCCGCTGCGGCGCCTGGACACCAAGGACAAGCTGACCGGTGCCCAGGTCTACGGCATGGACCTGAAGCTGCCCGGCATGCTGAACGCGGCGATCAAAGACTGTCCGGTATTCGGCGGCAAGCTCAAGAGCTATGACGAAGCGGCGGTGCTGAAGCGCCCCGGCGTCAAGGCCGTGCTGAAGGTCGGCGACAGCGCCGTCGCGGTGGTGGCCGACACCTGGTGGCGCGCCAAGACCGCACTGGATCTGCTGCCCATCGTCTGGGACGAGGGCCCGAATGCCAAGCTCGGCAGCGCCGACATCCAGGCCACCCTGAAGGAAGGCCTGGACGCCAAGGAGGCCGTCTCCGGCAACAAGCAGGGCGATGCGCCGGCCGCCATCGCGGGCGCGGCGCGCAGGCTGGAGGCGGTCTACAGCTACCCGTTCCAGAACCACGCGACGATGGAGACCATGAACGCTACCGCCAAGATCACGCCATCTGCGCCAGGGACGCCCGAGCGCTGCGAGGTCTGGACCCCGACGCAGAACGGCGAAGGCGCCTTGGCCGCCGCGGCCGAGGCCGCCGGGCTGCCGCCGGCGCAATGCGAGGTCTACAAGCTGCACCTGGGCGGCGGCTTCGGCCGGCGCGGCGCGGTGCACGACTGGGTGCGCCAGGCCGTGGCCATCGCCAGGCAGTTGCCCGGCACGCCGGTGAAGCTGATCTGGTCGCGCGAGGAGGACATGCTGCACGGCCGCTACCACCCGGTCACGCAGTGCAAGCTGACGGCCGGCCTGGACGCGCAGGGCCAGGTCACCGGCCTGCACATGCGCATCTCCGGGCAGTCCATCGTCGCCGGCATCTTCCCGCAGAACATCCGCGACGGCCGCGATCCGGTGGTGTTCCAGGGCCTGAACCCGGATGGTCCCGAGGGCCATCTGGGCTACCGGTTCCCGGCCGTGCTGATCGAGCATGCGATGCGCAACCCGCCGGTGCCGCCCGGCTTCTGGCGCGGGGTCAATCTGAACCAGAACGCGATCTACATGGAATGTTTCCTCGACGAGATCGCCCATGCCACGAAGAAGGACCCGCTGGCCCTGCGCCGCGAGCTGCTGGCCGGCGCGCCCAAGCATCTGGCGGTGCTGAACGCGGTGGCCGAAAAGGCCGGCTGGGGCAGGCCCGCGCCGAAGGGGCACCATCGCGGCCTGGCCCAGATCATGGGCTTCGGCAGCTATGTGGCGGCCTGCGCCGAGGTCTCGGTCACGAAGGGCCAGCTGAAGATCCACCGCATCGTCGCCGCCACCGACTGCGGCCATGCGGTCAATCCGCAGCAGATCGAGGCCCAGGTCGAGGGCAGCTTCGTCTACGGCCTCTCCGCCGCGCTGTGGGGCGAATGCACCTTGAAGGACGGCCGCATGGAGCAGGACAACTTCCACACCTACCCGGTGCTGAAGATGGAGCATATGCCCAAGGTCGAGACCATCGTGATGCCCTCGGGCGGCTTCTGGGGCGGCGTGGGCGAGCCGACCATCGCGGTGGCGGCGCCGGCGGTGCTGAATGCGATCTTCGCGGCCACCGGCAAGCGCATCCGCGAGCTGCCGCTGAAGAACCAGCTCGCCGCTTGACCGAGCGATGTGGCGGGGGCTGGCCTTGATGCTGCTGATGCTGAACCAGGCACCGGGACGGCCCGCCCCGGCGGGGGATGCGCAGCGCGGCCGCGCCATCGTCGCCGACCGCCAGCAGGGCCTGTGCCTGCTGTGCCACCAGGCGCCCATCGCCGAGGAGCGCTTCCAGGGCGATCTGGCACCCGACCTGGCCGGCGCCGGCGCGCGCTGGAGCGCGGCCGAGTTGCGCGCGCGCCTGGCCGACGGCCGGCCCGGCTCCATCATGCCGGCCTATGGCCGCCGCGATGGCCTGAGCCGCGTCGGCCGCGCCTGGCAGGGCAGGCCCATCCTCGACGCGCAGCAGATCGAGGATGTCGTGGCCTATCTGCAAACCCTGCAATGAGTCAAGCCGGCAGCGCCCTGCCCCGCCGCACCCTGCTGGCCGCCGGCTTGGCGCTGTGGCTGCGCCCGGCCGCGGCCACGCGCGCCGAGCTGCAGGCGGCGATCCAGGCCTTCGCGGCCGGCACCACGCCGCAGCGCGGCCGCATCGCGATCGAGATCGCGCCCCTGGTCGAGAACGGCAATGCCGTGCCGCTGACCGTCACGGTCGACAGCCCGATGACGCGCGAGCAGCATGTCCGGGAAATCGCGCTCTATACCGAGCTGAACCCGCAATGCGAGGTGGCGCGCTACCGGCTCGGGCCTCACGCCGGCCAGGCGCTGGTGGCCACGCGCATCCGCCTGGCCACCAGCCAGCAGCTGGTGGCGCTGGCGCGGCTCAGCGATGGCTCGGTGTGGACCCACAGCGTCGATGTGGTCGTCACCCTCGCCGCCTGCGTGGAGGGCGGCTGAGATGGCCCGCGCGCTGATCACGATGCCGGCCAGCGCGCCGCGCGGCAGCCTGGTCGAGATCCGCACCCTGATCGCACACCCGATGGAAACCGGCTACCGCCGCGACGGCGACGGCACGCTGCTGCCGCGCAATATCCTGCGCCGCTTCGAATGCCGCTTCAACGGCGAGCTGGTGTTCGCGGCCGAACTCTTTCCCGCCATCGCCGCCAACCCCTATCTGGCCTTCCAGCTGCGCGCCAGCGAGAGCGGCAGCTTGAGCTTCACATGGCAGGGTGACGGGGGCTTCGAACAGACCGAGACCGCGAGCATCACCGTCACATGAGGCGTCACATGGGGCGTTGCATGAGGGCCTGGCTGCCGGCATTGCTGATCCTGCTGGCGCCCCCAGCCCGGGCCGGCTCCGGCTTCGAGCTGATGAGTCCCGCCCTGCAGGCCATGCAGCGCGACGACGGCCAGAACCCGGCCATGCTCTGGGTGCAGGGCGGCGCCCAGGCCTGGCAGCGCGACTGCGCGGCCTGCCACGGCAAGGCCGAGCACAGCATGCGCGGCGTCGCCGCACGCTACCCGGCCTTCGATGCGCGGACCGGCACGGCGCTGAACCTGGCCCAGCGCGTCAATGCCTGCCGGGCCCGCCATCTGAAGCAGCCACCGCTGGCGCCCGAGAGCGAGGAGCTGCTGAGTCTGACGGCCCTCCTCGGCCTGCAGTCGCGCGGCCTGCCCCTGAACCCGCCGGACGACCCGAGACTGGGGCCGGGACGCGAACGCGGCCGCCTGCTCTACAACACCCGCATCGGCCAGTTGAATCTCGCCTGCGCCCAATGCCATGACGCGAACGCCGGCCGGCGCCTGGCCGGCAGCCTGATCCCGCCGGGCCATGTCAATGGCTATCCGCTGTACCGGCTGGAATGGCAGGGTCTGGGCTCGCTGCAGCGGCGCCTGCGCGGCTGCATGACGGGGGTGCGCGCCGAGCCTTATGCCTGGGAGGCCCGGGAGCTGCTGGACCTGGAGCTCTACCTGACACAGCGCGGCGCCGGCCTGCCGATGGAGACGCCGGCGGTGCGTCCCTGAAGCGGCGCGGCCGCACCGCTACAGTGGAGGCCGGAGATCGACCAGGAGACTTTATGGATCAGGTGAGTCCGGCACGGCTGGCGGTGCTGACCAGCGGTGGCGACGCCCCCGGCATGAATGCCGCGCTGCGCGCCGTGGTCCGCGTGGGCGCCGCGCGCGGCTTCGAGGTCTTCGGGGTGCGACATGGCTTCAGCGGCCTGATCGCAGGCGACATCGCGCGGCTGGGCCCGCGCGATGTGGGCGGCATCATCGAACGCGGCGGCACCCTGCTGGGCAGCGCACGCTGCCCGGCGCTGAAAACCCCGGCCGGCCAGCACGAGGCGCTGGCGCAACTGCGCAGCCGCAGCATCGATCGGCTGGTGGTGATCGGCGGCAACGGTTCGCAGACCGGTGCCTGGACCCTGTCGCAGCGCGGGCTGGCAGTGGTGGGCGTGGCCTCCACCATCGACAACGACCTGCTCGGTTCCGACCTGACGATAGGCTGCACCACCGCCGTCGACGTGGCGCTGGAATCGGTGGACCGGCTGCGCACCACGGCCTCCTCGCAGGGCCGCGTGTTCCTGGTCGAGGTGATGGGGCGCGACTGCGGCTACCTGGCGCTGCAGGTGGGCATCGGCAGCGGGGCCGAGCTGATCGTCACGCCCGAGGCGCCGCTGGCGCCCGAAGCGATCGCCGCCGGCGTGCAGGACGCCTATGCGCGCGGCAAGAGCCACGCCATCGTGATCGTCGCCGAGGGCGCGCCGCTGGATGCCGCGGCGCTGGCACGCCATTTCGAGCAGCAGCATGCCAATCTGGGCTACGAGCTGCGCGTCTGCCAGCTCGGTCATGTGCAGCGCGGCGGGGCGCCGGGCGCCGTGGACCGGCTGCTGGCCACGCGGCTCGGCGCCGCGGCGGTGGACTGCCTGGCCGAAGGCGTGCACGGCGTGCTGGTGGGCATGATCGCCGGCCGGCCGGCGCGCACGCCGCTGGCCGAAGTGGCGGGCCGCACCAAGGCGCCGGACCCGGCGCTGCTGGCCCTGGCGCAGACCCTGGCTCGGTAGGCCCGCTGCCCCGCGTCAGCGCCCGGCCGGCTCGCCGCGCAGATCCTGCATCAGGCGCCGCCACTCCGGGCTGGCCGCCAGCGCCTCGCGCGCATAGCGCTGCAGCGCCCTGGCGTCCTCGGGGTCGATGCGCAGCGAGGTGCTGGCCTCGTTCAGCGGCGGGCGCTTGACGCCCTGTGGAGGCGCCACCAGGCTGATCTCGATCACGTAGAAATCGGCATCGCGCTCGAAGGTGCCGGCCAGCTGGGCATCGGCCGCGAAATAGAGCTGGGCGCGCCAGCGCAGCACCTCGCTCTTCAGCGTATTGATGCTGCCGGCGCTGTAGCGGTCGATCGGGATGTCGATCAGCGAGCGGAACTGGCGGATCAGCCCCGGCGTGTTGGACAGCGCGTCCTCCTGGAAGCGCTGCTGCACCTGGGCGTTAACGATGATGAAGACCGCCTTGCGCACGCCGCGCAGGCCGGCCTGGCGCACCGTCTCGACGATGCTGCCGCGCGCCGACACCGCCTCCAGCGTGGTCTGCACCCCCGTGTTGTCGGCCAGGCCGCCGTCCAGCAGATGCAGGTAGCGCCCATGGGCCGGCCAACTCTCATCCTCGGCGATCACCACCGGGCATCGCTCCTGGTGGTTCCACAGGGTCACCGGCGAGAACACCAGCGGCGCCGCCATCGTCGCGGCCACCGCGCGGCTGATCGGAAAGGCATTCAGGTCGGAACAGATCTGGTCGAACTGGTCCTGCGTGAACTCGAAGCGCCCGCCCAGCTGCATGTCGGTGGCGTGCAGGGTCACCACCGGCCGACGCCGCGTCAGGTCGGCAAAGGTCTTGCCGTGGAAGATGCCTTCGTCCAGCACCTCGGCCAGGATGTCGCCGCGACCGAAATGGCTGGAGCTCTGGCGCCAGATGCCGCGCGGCGTCAGCGCGCGCCCGACGAAGGCCGACTGCAGGTCGTGGCGCAGCACCTCGGACTCGAAACGCTCGAAGGTGGCATCGCGGTTCAGCCCATAGTAGGCCGCCAGCAGCCCGCCGCCGGACACGCCGCTCAGCACGTCCAGCTCGGCCAGCATCGTGGTATCGCGGCCATCCCAATGCACCGGGGTCTGGCGCAACGCGTCCAGCACGCCCAGGCCCAGCGCCGCGGCCCGATAGCCACCGCCGGAAACCGTGGCGATCAGCAGCAGGCTGTCGCTGTTGTCCTCGGACGCCAGCCGGCTGGCCGTATAGGCAAAGGCGCCGGGTTCGGCCGCCAGGGGTTGGTTGACGAAGTAATGGGTTTGCGAGCAGCCCGCCAGGGATGCGGCCAGCAGCAGGTTCTTGCCCGCTCGCCGAGCCAGCCACCCCGCCGCCGATAACGTTCCTGATGCCGCCGCTCTCAGACCCATCGCCCATCCTCCGGGCTCCGAGTCTAACGGCGCCGGGCGCCGCCTCGAGCCGGATTCAGCCGCCGGATTCCAGGCGCGCCGGGCGGGCGTTCAAGGCATCGTAGGAAGCCGGCGTGGCCGCCACACGCACGATGCGCGCCTGCTGTCGGCTCGGCAAGGCCAGGCCGTAGAGCTCGGGGCGGAAGCCACCGCGGCTGCCGTTGGCCCGCGCCCGTGCCAGCTCGCCCTCCAGCTCGGCCACCATCTGGCGGCGCTGGGCCTGCTGCTCGACCTCGCTGCCCGTGGTCTTGGCGCAAGGCAGGACCAGACCGAAGCGCGCCGCCTGCTCGATGCCGATCTCGCGCGGCACATGGGTGGCATGGCGGGCCGCCAGCGCCGCTTCGGCCTGGGCCGTCGGGCAGTCGGGCTGACCCGTCTGCGCAGCCACCGACAGCGAAGCCGCCAGCGCCGCGATGCCGATCAAGGTCTTTGCAATGCTCCAGGTCTTCATGGTCTGCCCTTGCTGATGTGTTTCTCTGCTCGATGGCTGAAATTTAGAGGCAAGCCCGGCGATGAAAAACCCGTGCGCTCGCAATGCAGCGCTTCAAAAATATGAATGATCGGGCGGCGGCGGTCTTCAAAGTCCCAGTTCGCTAAGCCCCGGATGCGGGTCCGGGCGGCGCCCCAGCGGCCAATGGAATTGGCGGTCGGCCTCGCGGATCGGCACATCATTGATGCTGGCGTGGCGGTGCGTCATCAGCCCCTGCGCATTGAACTCCCAGTTCTCGTTGCCATGGCTGCGGAACCAGTGACCCGAGTCGTCGTGCCACTCATAGACGAAGCGCACCGCGATGCGGGGACCGCCCCAGGCCCAGACCTCCTTGATCAGCCGGTAGTCCAGCTCGCGCGCCCACTTGCGTTCCAGCAGGGCCTGGGCGGCCGCGCGGCCCTGCAGGAACTCGGCACGGTTGCGCCAGCGCGTGTCCTCGCTGTAGGCCAGCACCACGCGCGCCGGATCGCGCGAGTTCCAGCCGTCTTCGGCCAGACGCACCTTCTGGACGGCGGATTCGAGCGTGAAGGGCGGCAGCGGCGGGCGGATGTCCATGGAGAAGTCCTTTCAGGGTATGACCAGTACGTAGACAGATCTGTCTATGCACGGCACTCTAGTTCATGTAGACAAGTCTGTCTACAATGACCCCATGCTCTTCCTCTTCCCCACCCCCGCCGACCTGATGGAGCGCCCGGCTCGCGAGCGCATCCTGCTGACCGCCCACGAACTCTTCTACCGCGAGGGCATACGCGCCACCGGCATCGACCGCGTGATCGCCGAGTCGGGCGTGGCCAAGCTGACCTTCTACCGACACTTCGCCAGCAAGCAGGCCCTGGTGTTGGCCTATCTGGAATTGCGCCACCGGGTTTGGATCGAATGGTTCCAGGCCGCGCTGGCGCGCCATGCCCAGCCCGGTCGCGCGGCGGGCGACATCCTGACCGAGGCCGTGGCGGAATGGCTGGGCGACGCGGGCTACCGCGGCTGCGCCTTCATCAACGGCGTGGTGGAGCTGGGCGGCACCGAACCCGAGGTGCGGCGGCTGGCCCAGGCACACAAGCAGGCGATGCGCGCCGCCATCGTCGCCATGCTGCCGGCCGGCCCGCGGCAGCAGGCCCGGGCCGATGCGCTGGCCATGGCCATGGACGGTGCCATCGTGCGTGCGCAACTGGATGGCGGCGCCGCCGCGGCCCTGAGTACGCTGCGACAGCTGGCCGCGGCAGCGCTGCAGACCGCCGACTAGCTGCGCCCGCACGGGCGCCCCGTACCGCCCGTACCGCCCCACGGTTTCCCCAGCCCGCGGGATGGCGGCCCCGACTCGCGGGACCACACTCCAGTCCCCAACAGGCGGGAGCCGTCCATGAAAGTCCGCCCCCAAGCGATCGGCGTCGCGACCCTGGCGCTGCTGATGATCGGAGGCTGCGCCAGCACGAGCGCGCCGGTCGACCAGATCCGCTACTTCTCCCAGGCCTTCAACGCGGTCAACACCGTGGGCCAGCCGCTGCTGGACGATCTGGCCCTGGCCGAGCGCGCGCAGGGCAAGGCCGTGGCCGTACGGCGCGCGCAGGGCCTGAGCGATCAGGGCGCCGCCGCATGTCCGCCGGCCAAGCTGCCATGGCAGCTGGCGCTGGACGGCAAGAGCGGCATCATCAACGGCTTCTGCCTGCCGGATGCCGCCTACTTCGCCGAGCTGGGCGACCCGCCGGCCACCGCGCAGCTGCGCGGCGGGCTGCGCGTGGTCGAGCGTTATGCCGAGTGCTGTCCATCCTGGCCGAGGGACGCAATCTGGAGCAGGCCTTGGGCCAGGTGGAGGCGCTGGGGCAGGACATCGGCGGCCTGCTTGCGCTGGCCGGCGGGGCAGCGCTGGCCATTGCGCCGGCTCTCACGGCGCTGCGCCCCTTGCTCGAGCATGCGGCGCGCCAGGCCAATGCCGAGGAAGCGCGGCGCCTGATCCTGGAGGGCACACCGCGCGTCACGGCGCTGATTGCGGCGCTGCGCGAGTCGGCCCCGGCGGTCTTCGGCACCTTGATCGAGGCGGCGGCGGCGCGCCTGCTGCAGCCCGCGGCGGCCCAGGGCAGCATGTCGGCCGACATCGTCGCCCAGGTGGAGGCGCGGCGCGCGGCCGTCTCGCAATACGTCGTGCTGCTGGAGCGGCTGCAGGTGGCCTGGGACAGCACCGTCGTGGCGGCGCGCAGCCCCGATCAAGGCCGCCTCGCGGTGCTGGTGGCGCGCACGGCCGAGTTGCGCACCGATGCGGAGGCGGTGCGGCGCGGCCTGGCCGCCTTGCGCGCCGGCACCGCGCCCGCACGCTGAACACCATCACCCACCAAGGAGTGCCCGATGATCACCGAAAGCCGAGGCGACCTGGTCGCCGCCATGAACGTGCTGGTGCGCCGGCGCGCCAGCACCGCCGATGCCGAAGAGCAGGCCGGCATCGATGCCGCGCTCGCGCGGCTGGCCGGCTTCATGCAGGACCTGAACCAGGCCTCGCTGCTGGAAGCCGCCGGGGTCGTTGCGCGCGCCAGCGACGAGTTGGAGCGGGTGGTGGCCTCGGCCCGCCTGGGCCCTTTCGACAATTTTCTGGCCGATATGCAAGCGGTGATCGGCCGCCTGCAGGGCCGGCTGGGCCGCATGCAGGGCTCGGAGCGTCTGCCGCCGGCTCCGGCGCCGGCCGCGCGCACAGCGCGAGCCGCGCGAACCGCGTCCCCCACCACCGCCGCCGCCACCGAGCCCGCACCAGCCTCCGCGGGCGGCGATATCCCGGCACCGCGCAACAGTCGCAGCTTCGACGAACTGCGCGAGGAGTACGCCGACCTCTTCGCACGCTGCCGGCTGCGCCCGGAATTTGCCGGCAATGTGGAGTTCTACATTTCGCGCCTCGTGAAGTTCAAGCCCAGCTATGCCCAGCTGGGCGGCGACCTGGGCATCCCCTGGGCCTTCATCGGCGTGATCCACGGCATGGAATGTGGCTTCAATTTCGGCACCCATCTGCACAACGGCGACCCGCTGACACGGCGCACGGTGCAGGTGCCCAAGGGCCGACCGCTGGAGGGCTCGCCTCCCTTCACCTGGATCGAGAGCGCGCGCGATGCGCTGCAACTCAAGAAGCTGGACCAGGTGAGCGACTGGGACCTGCCGCGCATGCTCTATCTCTGGGAGGCCTACAACGGCTTCGGCTACCGCCCCATCGGCATCCCCACGCCCTATCTATGGAGCTTCTCCAACCTCTATCAATCGGGCAAGTTCGTGGCCGACAAGCGCTTCGACCCCGCCGCCATCTCCAAGCAATGCGGCGCGGCGCTGATGCTCAAGGTGCTGGATGAGCGTGGCGCCCTGTAGGAGCTGCACGGGCATGCGTCCTACGAATGCGGCTTCAATGCCCGCCGGCTCAGGGGAATGGAGCAATTTGATTGCTTCCATCACGGAACAAGCAAATCTCCGTCAAGCGTCTTTGTTGCTCGGGCCAATGAGCCCACCATTCCTTCACCGGCAACCGAGATTGGATTCCATCATGAGCACCTCCGACCAAGCCGTCCTCCTGTATACGGCCGAGACGAATACCACGGGCGGCCGCGACGGCGCCTCGCGAAGCACCGACGGGCGCTTGGATGTCAAGCTGTCACGCCCCGGCTCGCACGCTACCGGCACCAATCCGGAACAGCTCTTCGCCGCAGGTTGGTCGGCATGCTTCATCAGCGCGATGGATCTCGAAGCGCGCAGGATGAAGATCGCCGTGCCGGCCGAGCGCTTCATCAACGCGCAGGTCGACCTGCTCAACGACGAGGGCTCCTACTTTATCCGCGTGCGCATGAACGTCAGCCTGCCGGGCCTTGATCGGGACACCGCGCAGGCGCTGATCGATGCCACGCATCAGACCTGCATCTACTCAAAGGCAACGCGCGGAAACATCGACGTCGCGATTCAACTCGTCTGAGTTTGAGGAGACATCACATGGCCTTGCGTTTCCTCATCACCGGCGTCAGCACGGGCCTGAGCCGTGCGCTGGGCGAAGCCGCCCTGGCCGCCGGTCATTTCGTGACGGGTACCGTGCGCGCCCCCGCCGATGCGGCCTCCTTCGCTGCGCTGCACACACAACGCGCCAGGGCCGTCGTGCTCGACGTGACGCACTTCGACGACGTGGCTGCGCGTGTGCCCGGTCTCGGTCCCATCGACGTGCTGGTCAACAACGCCGGCTACGGACACGAAGGCACGCTGGAAGAATCCACCATGGCCGATCTGCAACGACAGTTCAACGTCAACGTGTTCGGCGCCGTGGCGATGGCGAGGGCGGTGCTGCCGGGCATGCGCGAGCGGCACTTCGGTCGCATCATCAACATCACCTCGATGGCCGGGCTTGTAGGCTTGGCCGGCGTCACGTACTACTCGGGCAGCAAATTCGCGCTGGAAGGCATCTCCGAGGCGCTGGACAAGGAAGTCGGTGGCCTTGGCATCCGCGTGACCGCGGTCGCCCCGGGGCCGTTCCGAACCGACTGGGCGGGGCGCTCGATGGTGCGAGCACCGCGCTCGATCCCTGACTACGACGCGGTGTTCGATCCGATCCGCACGCGCCGACAGCAGGCGCATGGCCGGCAGTTGGGTGACCCCGCACTTGGGGCGCAGGCGCTGCTCAAGCTGGTCACGGCGGACAACCCGCCGCGCCACTTGGTGCTGGGCGATGACGCGCTGACGTTGCTCGACAAGGCCCTGGCGGAGCGAAGCCAGGAGAGGCACGAATGGGACGGCGTATCGCGTTCCACCGACTATGCCGCGGGCTGACTATTCCATGACCCTGCCCATCGCCGCGGGCCGCGATTGCAGCCGCGCAAGCTGATTCGGTATCCATGGCCGCCATCTCCATCGGTGATGAAGTCCATGGAAATGCTGGCCTGAGGCCCGCGTTTGGCACCGGCTCGCCCATCGGTGGGTCCTTGGAGCGAAGCTTGCACCGCCGCCGGCAGGTCGACGTGGCGGAGAAGCCTTGAGTTGGGCGGCGCGGTTTGGTCTGGCGACGTGGAGCCTTCGCCGGTCAAGGTGCAGATGCCATCACCGCACTCGGTGAACCGGCCTCGCAAGGCCTGGCGGGGCTTGCCCGGCAAGGCGGAGATCGCACAGCCGGAACCGGGCTGAGCTGAACTGCAGGCGCTCGAGAGGAGCGTGCTGGCCTTCGTGCGTGGCTGCGATCTCGAGCTCGCGGTCGTAGACTGGCGCTTCTTCATTCGAGCAAAGAACAAGCACCATGGGACGCCGTCTCGAAGACGTGATGATCAGCAGCCTCGAACTGTTCTGCCTGGCCGCCGAGCAGCAGAGCTTCACCGCGGCCGCGCAGGCCGCGGGGCTCAACCCGGCGGCCGTCAGCCGCTCGATCGCAAGGCTGGAAGACCGGCTCGGCGTGCGGCTCTTCGTGCGCACGACGCGCCGCATCCACCTGACCGAAGGCGGGCGCACCTACTTCGAGCATTGCCGCAAGGCGCTGAACCTCATGCGCAGCGCGGAGAGCCAGCTCACCGGCGAGCAGCAGGCGCCCAGCGGCCTGGTGCGCCTCAGCGTCGCCTCGCCCTACGGGCACTATCGCGTGCTGCCGCTGCTGCCGCGCTTCCGTGCGCGCTATCCGCAGGTGCAGATCGAGATCCACCTGAGCAACCGCAACATCGATTTCACGGTTGACGACTTCGACCTCGCCATCCGCGGCCGCGCGCCGCCGGACTCGACGCTGATCGCGCGCAGGCTCGAGGACGCCGAGCTCGTGCTGGTGGCTGCGCCGTCCTACCTGGCGCGGGCGGGCATGCCGAAATCGCTGGACGAGCTGGCGCGTCACGAGTGCCTGCAGTTCGTGCTGCCCAGCACCGGGCAGTTCATCCCCTGGCTCTTCAAGCGCGACGGCAAGGACGTGGAGCTCCACACGCCCTCGCCCGGCTACCGCTGCGGCGACGACTACCTGGCGATGGTGACGCTGGCGCGCCTGGGAGCCGGGCTGCTCCAGACCTACCGCTACATCGTGCAGGACGACCTGGCGCAAGGCCGCCTGCACGAATTGCTGCCCGAGACGGGCGGGCGCTCGCGGCCGTTCTCGCTGATCTATCCCGATCGCGAGCACACCGCCTTGCGCGTGCGCTCGCTCATCGACTTCCTCACCGAGGAGCTGTCCGCCGGCGACAAGCGCGCAGCGGCTGCCTAAGCGTCGGCCTTGCTGGTGATGGCCGCGCGCAGGTCGGCAATGCTGGCGCGCAGCTCGTCGGCGCTGCGATAGCCCGGCGCCACTTGGTAGAGCTCGCCGTCGACAGCCGCCAGCAGTGCCGGGAAGCTGTTGACGCCCCAGCGGCGCGCCTTGCGGAAGTCTTCGCGCGCCTCGGCGATCGTCGCGGGATCCTGGTACTGCTGCATCACCGCGGCCTCGGTCGTGGCGTGGCCGGCGGCGGTGAGCGCATCGGCGGTCACGCGGACCAGCGTCGTTGGATCGGTGGTGTCCAGGCCGTCGACATAGAAGGCACGCTGCAGCGCGCGGAAGATGTCCAGCAACGGCGCCTCCGGCGCCAGCCTGCGCGCGGCCACCACCGCGCGACAGATGGGCTCGGTGTCGTAGATGAAGCCCTGGCGCGCCATCAGCGCGTCGCGATTGAAGGGCAGACCGCTGAGCGCTTCCACGCGCGCCCAATGCGTCAGGCGGAACTGTTTGGCCGCTTCGTCGAGCAGCTCGGTGCCGCCGGCGCGCAGGCCGCCGACCACGATCTGCAGCGACAGGTCCGGATCGGCGTCGAGCACCGAGGAGAGTTCCTTGCCAAAGCCGTAGCACCATGAGCACATCGGGTCGCCGACATAGATGAGTTGCATATCGAATGCTCCAAAGGGGAAGAAGGAATTGAGGGGCCGGCGAGATGTTAGGCAGCGAGCCGCGGGCATTGAAGCACCGGCACGGCAGTTCAGTCATTACATCGTGGCCCTTCAAAGGTCGGAGGCCAGCACCTAGATTTCGCTCCACGGTCAAGGACGACCGAAGAGCATGTCGCCACTCCCAACGGCGAAGAAAGAATCGGACATCATGAGCAGCAATCAGCAGAAAGTCGCCGTCATCACCGGCGCATCCCAGGGCATCGGCGAGGCCCTCGTGAAGGCCTACCGTGCACGCGGCTACAACGTCGTGGCCACCTCGCGTTCCATCAAGCCCTCGGACGACCCGGGCGTGCTGGCCGTGGCCGGCGACATCGGCTCGCCCGAGACCGCCAGGCGCGTGGTGGCCGAAGGCCTGAAGAAGTTCGGCCGTATCGATGCGCTGGTGAACAACGCCGGCATCTTCATCGCCAAGCCCTTCACGGAGTACACCCAGGAAGACTACGCCGCGAAGGTCGCCACCAACCTGACCGGCTTCTTCAGCATCACGCAGGCAGCGGTCGAGGCGATGCTCAAGACCGGCGCAGGACATGTGGTGAGCATCACGACCAGCCTGCTGCGCCACGCCAACTCGAACGTGCCTTCCGTGCTGGCCTCGCTGACCAAGGGCGGCATCGACGCGGCGACCCGCTCGCTCGCGATCGAGTACGCCAAGCGCGGCATCCGCTTCAACACGGTGGCCCCGGGCGTCATCAAGACGCCCATGCATCCGGAATCGACGCATGCCGCCCTCGCGGGCCTGCACCCGATGGGCCGCATGGGCGAGACCGATGAGGTCGTCGATGCCGTGATGTTCCTGGAATCTGCGGGTTTCGTGACCGGCGAAGTGCTGCATGTCGACGGCGGCCAGAGCGCCGGTCACTGATCAAGCACGCCAGAAGGAGCCCACCATGCCCATCGTTACCATCCAGGTCACGCGCGAAGGCACTCGGCCCGGTGCCGATTCCGTGACGGCCGAGGAGAAGGCCGCTCTCATCAAGGGTGCGAGCGAACTGCTGCGCGACGTGCTGAACAAGCCCGTCGAAAGCACCTTCGTGATCATCGAGGAGGTCCCCACCGACAACTGGGGGTGGGGTGGACTGCCGGCGCTGGAGTATCGCAAGTTGCGAGCTGCGGAGAAGTCGAAGTAGTCGCGGCGAACGCCAAGGCAGCGCTAGAGGCCCCACGGGCCCTTCGCGCTGCCTTGGCATCCACGTGCTGGCGCCGCGCCCGCAGCAGTCGGTGATCGGCCGCCCATCCGGACCGCGTCCGGACCGCGTCCGGACCGCGGGTAGGCGCAGCGCTCGTCGATCGATGATTCCTTGAGCGGATTCATCGCGGACCAGGCCCCCTTGAGGCCGGAGACTCGCTGCCTGCGAGGCTCCAGGCCCCGGTCATGCAGCTCATCCCCATGCGGCCGCCCGGTCGTGTCGACCGCAAAGCGCCACGGTACGCCGGCCAGATCCGCCGTTTGCGCGCCGAGGGCTACACCTCCGAGTCGATACGCCTGGCGCTGCTCGACGCCGGCCTCGGCGTCGGCCTCCCCCCCTCAAGCGCGAGGCGGCGAAGCGGCCGGCGATCGCCCCAGCCGCGAACCCGCGTCATGCGGCCCCGCCCTCTCCTTTGCCGCCGCCAGGCCCAACACCCGCGGCCCGCTCGCCCTTGTGGGAAGCGGCCGGCGAGCCACCAACGACCCTCCGCCTTTGCTGGCGATACCCGCAGCGGCAACCGCCGGAGCGGGTCGAGCAACCGAAGGGGGCTCGCGCGGCTGCGCCTTCAGGGAGTTAGGCAGCGTACTTCTCGCGCACCAGATTGCCGATGCCCATGCGATCGAGGATGTGCATCGGGCAGAGAAGCGTGACGCGCACGGTGCCCGGCAAGCGGCTGATTTCGATGGAGCCGTTGATGGTGGCGCGGTTGAGCACTTCGTCGTAGGGCAAGCCCGTGGCCGCCGCAGCGCGGGACAAGCCGTTGTGCGTGGCGTCGTTGAGGTTCTTGCCGCTGCCGATAAAGGTGATCGGACCGTTTTCCTCGACCTCATGCTGGCCCCAGCGTGCGCCCAGCTCGCGAACCTTCTGGCGCTGTTCGGCGCTCATCGGCCGGGCCATCGGCGGCAGATCATCGATGTTCTGCAGCAGGATCGGGCCGTCGATCGTGAGGTTCTTGATGACTTCGACCGTCACTTCGGTCTGGCCGCTCACGTCGGTCGCGTGGCCTGCAATCTCGCCGTTGCCTTGCTGCGCGTGCATGTCCCCCAGGTACACGCCAGCGCCGGGAACTTTCACCGGACAGATCACGATGCAGCCCTCACGCACGGAATTGGTATCCATATGGCCGTCGGTGCGTGCTGCGTCCAGCGCTTCCTGGGTCATGCCGTAGCGGTGCGGTGCGCCGACCAGGTACTGGCCGAAGTCGGCGCAGTTGTGCGAGTCCGGCAGGTCGCGCGACGGCGTGGTGCCGATGTTGCCAAGGAAGGGGCGCATGTGCGCCGCCAGGCCGGGAATGTCGGCACGTGCCAGCGACAGGATCGAATGCTGCTCCGCCAGTTCCGGCAAGGCCGACATTTCCGAGGCCTTGCCGGCCAGGCGATTGGCGACCTCCTGGTTGACGGTGAGGCTGACCTGGTTCTCTTCGTCGAACACGATGACATAGCCGTGGCTGAAGCGGAATGCGTTGACCTCGGAGCCGCAGTTGCTGCAGCGGATCGCGTCATCGCCGATGCCTTCGACATGGCTGGCCGGGTGCTCGGTGCCGCAGACCGAGCACAGTTTCGCCACGAAGGGGTCGCCACGATAGCGGCCTTCGACAAACTTCATCACGCCGGACGACGTTGCGATCGAGGTCACACGCAGGCGATCGATCTTCAGTGCCACCGCATCGCCGACCTCGGCGCCTTCAATGGCCACAGGTTGGGTCACTTCATGACCGCCCTGGAATGCGGGTGTGATCATGGGGCCCCAGCATCCGGGCGGCGTGCTGGTAATGAGCTTGCCGCCATTGGACAGGGGGCCCAGCATCGTCTGGCTTGGACCCAGGATGCCCTGCGTGTAGCTTTGCACCTGAAGCCGGCTGACGGCGTGAGTACTCTTCATGTGAATCTCTTTCGTTCAAAAGTCGTGGCAAACGCGGTGCCCAGGAGTCCAAGAGAAGTCGTGGGCAACTACGCAGCCGAATCGGGCGTTACCCGCCGCGACGAACCCGCACGAGTTCCCACACCGCGTCCGCGAACTCCCGCGGAGCTTCCTCGGGCAGGTTGTGTCCTGCGCCCTCGATCACGCGATGCGAGCGCGGTCCGGTGAACTTCGCCGCGGACGCCCGGCCGTCGGTTGCGGGCACCACCCCATCGGCCTTGCCGTCCATGGTGATGGTCGGCACCGTGATGGGAGGCAGTGCCGCGAGCCGCCGTTCCACGTCGGCATATGGCGCGTACCCGTCCGCAAGGCCCAGGCGGTGCCGATAGGAGTGGATCACCACGTCGACATAGTCCGGGTTGTCGAAGGCGCTTGCATGCCGGTCGAGTGTCGCCTCGTCGAAACGCCAGTGCGGCGAATTGCGGATCCAGAGCGTCTTTGCGATCTCGCGCCGGTTGGCCTCCAGACCAGCGCGTCCGCGCTCGGTCTGGAAGTAGTACTGGTACCAAAGCCCCGATTCGACCGCCGGCGCGATCGGGAGCTTGGCCTTCGCGATGTCTTGGATCAGATAGCCGTTGACGCAGACCAGGCCCGTGCAGCGCTCCGGCCAGAGGGCGGCGGCCACACAAGCGGCCCGGCCGCCCCAGTCATAGCCGGCGAGGACGGCCTGCTTCAACTTCAGTGCGTCCATCAGGGCGATCACGTCGACGCCGATCGCGCCCTGCTGGCCCGCGCGCGGCGTTGCGCTGTCGAGGAAGCGCGTCGAACCGTGCCCGCGCAGGTAGGGAACGATCACCCGGCATCCGCGGGCCGCAAGCAGGGGCGCCACTTCGACATAGCTGTCGATGGAGTAGGGGAATCCGTGCAACAGCAGCACGGGAGGTCCGTCGATCGGCCCGACCTCGTGGTAGCCGATGTCGAGCACGCCCGCCCTGATCTGCTTGACGGGCCCAAACCGAGGGTCTGGTCCGTTCGGTTTTCCGGGGCCGGCATACGCGGTGCGCGACACCGCGAGTCCTGCCATGACGATGCCGGCCGCGCTTGCGCCCAGAAAGCTGCGGCGCCTGGGTTGGATTTCCTTGGACACGCTGAATTCCTTCAATGGGCCATCACTTGCGCAGACTTCTGAAGCCCACGCGAAGCTCTTCCACAAAAACCTTCGGCTGTTCCCAGGCCGCGAAATGGCCGCCCTTTTCCAGCTTGTTGTAGTGGATGAGCTTGGGAAACGCGCGCTGCGCCCAGCTCCGCGGCGCCGTGTAGAGCTCGTCGGGAAAGGCGCTCACGGCCACCGGGATGGCGATGTTCTTGATGTCGAAGAAGGCCAGCTTGTTCTCCCAGTACAGGCGTGCCGAGGAGATGGCCGTTTCCGTCAACCAGTACAGCGTCACGTTGTCCAGGATGTCGTCCCGCGTGAGGCCTTCGGGGTGTCCGTCGAAGACCCGCGCAATGAGCGACAGGCTGCGCGCATCGTGGTCAAGCATCCAGGAGGCCAGGCCGATGGGGGAATCCTCGATCGCGTAGAGCGTCTGCGGGCGGTTGGACATCTCGATGGCGTAGCCCAGTCCGGTCTTGAAGAAGGAGTCGAGCTGTTGGTAGGCGTGCAGTTCCTCGGCGGACAGGCCCGCGGGCGGCGGTTCGCCGTTCTTGAGCGCCTTGGAGATATCGGGTGACAGGGTTGCGGGCATGTTGGTGTGAATGCCGAGCAGCTCCGGCGGCGCCAGCAACGCCATCTGCTCCGTCACGGCATCGCCCCAGTCGCCGCCCTGGGCCACGTATTTCGTGTAGCCGAGGCGCTGCATCAGCACGAGCCAGGCTTTTGCGACCCGGACCGGGTCCCAGCCGAGCGCGGTGGGCTTGCCAGAGAATCCGTGGCCCGGAATGGACGGGATCACGACGTCGAATGCGTCTTCCGCTCGTCCGCCGTGGGCGGTGGGATCGGTGAGCGGGCCGATGATCTTCAGCTGCTCGATGATCGAGCCGGGCCAGCCATGCGTGACGATGACCGGCAGCGCATTGGCATGCTTCGAACGCACGTGGATGAAGTGGATGTCCACCCCGTCGATCGTGGTCATGAACTGCGGGAATGAATTGAGCTTGGCCTCACCCTTGCGCCAGTCGTAGTCGGTCGACCAATAGCGGGCAAGCTTTTGCATCGTCGCAAGCCGCACGCCTTGAGTTTCATCGCCGACCAGCTCCCGGCTGGGCCAGCGCGTCGCGTCGATCCGGCGCCGCAGATCGACGAGCGCCTTCCTCGGGAAGGAGGCGCGGAACGGGCGGATGGCGCCGCTGGCATCGGCCGGCGCCGGCGCGGCCGCAGCAGCGTCGTTGGAAACCGACATCAGCCCCAGGCCCAAGGCACTCACGGCCGCGGAGGTGTTGAGGAACACGCGCCGGGTAAGCCCCGGGCTGGTGGGCGACTGAGTTTCGATAGCTTGTCTTTTCATGACTTTTCGAATGCGGTTGATGGACTCTTCGACGGATCGCAGATCAGCGCAGCGACTTGAACGCCGCGCGCAGTTCCTGGGCGAAGAGCTGGGGCTCTTCCCACGCGGCGAAGTGACCGCCCTTGTCCACCTTGTTGAAGTAGCTCAGCTTGGGAAACGCCTTGCCGGCCCAGCTGCGCGGCGCCTGATAGATCTCGCCGGGAAACACCGTCACGCCGACCGGCACCTTGATCTCGCGCGTGCGCTGCTCCACGACGTTGAAGTTGTTGTTGTTGTTCTCCCAGTAGAGCTGCGAGGCGGAGGTGGCGCTGTTGGTCAGCCAGTACAGCGTGATGTCGTCGAGCATGTCGTCCTTGCTGAGCGAGCGCTCGGGGTCGCCGCCGCTGAAGGTCCAGTCGGCGAACTTGTCATAGAACCACGCGGCCTGGCCGACCGGGGAGTCCGACAGGCTGTAGCCCAGGGTCTGCGGCCGGGTCACCATCACCCCGGCATAGCCGCCACCGCGGGTGTACAGCCGGTGCATGGCCTCGTAGGCCGCCTTCTCGTCGGCGGACAAGCCGGCCGGCGCCGGCGCGCCGCGCTGCAGCGCCCGGGCGATGTCCGCCGGCACGGTGGCCGGCATGTTCAGGTGGATGCCCAGCAGCCCCTGGGGCGCCTGGCGTCCTTGCGCCTGGGCCACGACCGAGCCCCAGTCGCCGCCCTGGGCCACGTAGCGGGTGTAGCCCAGGCGCTTCATCAGCACGTCCCAGGCGCTGGCCATGCGGTCGGGCCCCCAGCCCGTGCCCGTGGGCTTGCCGGAGAAGCCGTAACCCGGCATCGACGGAATCACCACATCGAAGGCGTCCTCGGCGCGGCCGCCGTGCGCGGTGGGGTCGGTCAGCGGAGCGATGACCTTCTCCAGCTCGAACACCGAGCCGGGCCAGCCATGCGTGATGATCAGCGGCAGCGCGTTCGCATGCTTGGAGCGGATGTGCAGGAAATGGATGTCCAGCCCGTCGATCTTGGTGATGAACTGGGGATGGGCGTTGAGCCTGGCCTCGGCCTTGCGCCAGTCGTAGCCGCTGCCCCAGTAGCGCACGAGACTCTGGATCTTGTCCAGCTGCGCGCCTTGGGAGCGATCGTTGACGGTCTCGCGCTCGGGCCAGCGGGTGGCGGCGATGCGCTGACGCAGCTCGGTGATGGCCGAGTCCGGGAAGCTGACGCGGAAGGGGCGGATCGATTGGTCCTCGGCCACCGCGCCCTGGACCTTGGCGGCCGCGGCGGCCGTGTTGGTCTGGGCATGGCCGGGCAAGGAAAACAGGGCGAGGCCGATGGCGCTCATGGTGGCCACCGTGGTCACGGTGGCCAGGAGTCTGGACTTGGAATTCATGTCGGGTCTATCTGATAAAGAGGGGACGTAGGGATCAGCTCAGCGGCGTGGATTTGGCGTCAGCACATTGAAGCCGCTGCATGTATTGGGTGTGTGTCGAGCGGGGCCAGGTCTTGTATGCCTGCGTATGCCAGCGTTCGGGGGGGGATACACGGGCATACAAACCGCCGTTGCTCGCATCTGGCTCAAAGGACCGGGTAGGGCCGCGCAGGGCCTTCAGTGCGACGCGGCGATGATGGTGTCGGCGACGTCCTTTGGCCGCGATTGCTGAGGCACGTGGCTGGTCGGCAGGCTCACGACCTTCGCCCCGATCGTCTTGGCCATGGCTTCCTGCAGGGCCGGCTGGATCATGTGGTCTTGCTGACTCAGGACGTACCAGGAGGGGCGCGTCTTCCACGCCGCGATGCTCGTCTTCTCCTCGAAGTTGGTGCCGCGCACCGGCCCTTGAGTGACCGCCATCAGATTCGTCTTGGCCGCGGGCAGATCCTGGGCAAAGTGCTTGGCGACGCCTTCGGGCGTCAACGTGACGAAGCCTTCCTTGTCCGTCACGAGGTGCTTGAACCCCGGGGGCGGCGCATAGTCCTTCGACAGATCGGCCACGGACTGACCTTCGGAGGGTGCGAAGGCCGCCACGTAGACCAGCGACTTGACGCGCGCATGCTGGCCGACTTCGGAGATCACGACGCCTCCCCAGGAATGGCCCACCAGGACGACGGGGCCGGATTGGGCATCGAGCACACGCTTGGTTGCGGCCACATCGTCGGCCAGTGAAGTCAGCGGGTTCTGGACGGACACGACCTTCAAGCCTTTGGCTTGCAGGCGTGGCACCACGCGATTCCACGCGGAGCCATCGGCGAAGGCACCGTGCACCAGCACGACGGTCGTGGGCGCCGACGACTCGCGCGCGGCGGGCACCGCGCCAGCGGCGAGACTCAGCCCGATGACGGCAGCAGCCAGGGCGCTCTTGATGAGTTTGGGCATGAAAGTCTGTTTCGAGAGGAGGAGAGTCGGTCAAGCGTCCGCGAAGATCGGGTCGTGCAGCGGGCCGCTGCGCTCGAGCGCGACAGGTTGGGGCCGAGTGCCCTGCGGGCCGCGTCGAAACGCTCCCAATCGGCCGCGTCCGGCAACGACGGGAGCCACCAGGAGCAGGTCATGCCCACGCCGGGCCATCCGGTCCGCGTAGACCGCGCCGATGCCGCTGGAGGCGCCGGTCACCAGCGCAGCGCCCCTGGCCGTTCGATTCGCGCTCATCTGTCTTCCTTCGTAAGTCCTGTACCCCGGGGGGGGGTGGAATGGGTACGGTCCCGCGCTGGGCCCGCTGCGGTTTGACGGGTACAAGATAGAGGCATACGCCGCGTCTTGAATGACAAATCTCCCTCGATTCAGGACAGCATGAAACGCGTCGGTCTGGTGGTGTTCCCCGGCTTCCAGATCCTGGACATGGCGGCCGTCTCGGTGTTCGAGATGGCCAACCTCGATGCGCCCAAGGCGGTCTACGACATTCATGTCGCCTCCGAAGGCGGCGGCGCGGTGAAGAGCTCGATTGGGGGCGTCGATTCGGACGATTGCGCTCCTGCGCCTGCTCGCGCGCGCGCTCGAGCCCACGCTGCGCATCGTCAGCATCTGCACCGGCGCCTTCGTCTTGGCCGAGGCCGGGATCTTGGACGGCCGTCGCGTAAGGACGCACTGGCAGTCGCGAGCAGTCGCCAAGAAGCTCGTGGTTCATCGCCGCCATGCAGGCGGGCAGTCCCAGTTCTCGGCGCTGTCGGAGCTCGAATCCAGGTCCGATCGCATCCGGGCGGCACTGACCTGCGCGAAG
This sequence comes from Roseateles sp. GW821-FHT09B06, assembly GCF_059418245.1. NCBI lineage: Bacteria > Pseudomonadati > Pseudomonadota > Betaproteobacteria > Burkholderiales > Sphaerotilaceae > Roseateles > Roseateles sp. GW821-FHT09B06. Next base: position 101,030 of record NZ_JBWKPM010000011.1, read on the forward strand.
AGCACCTACACGAGGACCTGTCGGTGGAGCGGCTCGCCCATGCCGTCCACATGAGCCCGCGCCACTTCGGCCGCGAGTTCCGGCTGAACACCGGTCAAGCTCCGGCGCGTGCCCTTGAGCGGCTGCGCGCCGAAACGGCGCGCAGCCTGGCCGAGGCGGATCGACTCACGATCGAGCGCATCGCCAGTCAAACGGAGTTCTCCGACCCGGAGCGCATGCGATGGGCATTTCTGCGCGTCTTCGGCGAACCGCCCCAGGCGTTGAAGCGGGCCGCCCGCATGCGGCAGGCGGCGGATGCGGCTCTGACGTGAACAGCTGACCCACCCTGCCGGACTTGCGTTCACGCACGCCGGCGGCGCCCCGCTACGTTCGTTTGACAGCACGAGGTCTTTCCCCCCGAGGACCTTTCTTCACCGATTGGGTTGGACGGCTGCCGTCGTGCTGGCCGCCTCGGCCGCCTCGGCCGCATCCCAGCCGCCGCCCAGGGCGCGGAACGAGGCGATGGCCGCGCGCGCCGACTCGGTCTGCGCCTGCACGCGGGCGTCGCGCGTCTGCAGCAGGCCGGCGTCGGCATCGAGCACCTCGATCAGGCTGACCACGCCGGCCTTGTAGGCGGCCAGGGAGGCGTCGCGGGCGCGGGCCAGGGCGGTTTCGCCGCCGGCCAGTGTCCGCTCCTGGGCTTCGCGCCTGACCAGGATGGAAAAGGCATCCTCGACGTCCTGCGAGGCGCGCAGGACGGCCAGGCGGTAGGCGGCCAGGGCCTCCGCGTTGGCGCCCTTCGCCGCGGCGATCTCGGCGTTGATGCGGCCGAAGTCGAAGAGCCGCCAGCGCAGTCCGAGCACGCCCTGCGCCTGGTTGGCACCGCGCTCGAACAGATTGCCCGCCGACGTCGTGGCGGAGCCCAGCAGCCCGCTCAGCGAGACCTTGGGGTAGTACTCGGACATGGCGGCGCCGATGCGCGCATTCGACGCCGCGAGCCGGCGCTCGGCCAGGATCAGGTCGGGGCGGCGCCGCAGCAGGTCGGGGGGCGAACCCGTGGCGACCAGGCCGGGCGCGCTCGGGATGGGCAGCAGCGCTGCGAGTTCGGACCGGTGGGTGCCGGGCGGCGTGCCGAGCATCACGTCCAGCGCGTTCATCGCGGCCTCGAGGCCGGCCTCGAGAACCGGCACGTTCGCGGCGAACTGCGCCACCGCCCCCTCGGCCTGCCGCATCTGCAACTCGGCGGCGAGGCCCTTCTCGAACTGCAGCTTGACGGTGTCGGCCAGGCGCTGGCTCGTCTCGACCTGCTGCCTGGCGATGGCGAGGCGGCTTTGCAGGCCCCGGATCGTCACATAGGTGTCGGCGGTCTGCGCGGCGACCGCCAGGCGGGTCGCGGCCACCCCGGCCCGGGAGGCCTGGTATTCGGCCACCGCCGACTCGCGGGAGCGCCGCAGGCCGCCAAACAGGTCGGCTTCCCAGCCGGCGGCCAGGTTCGCTTCGAAGTATTCGCCGTTGCGGTCGAAGTTCGGCGTGGCATTGAGCAAGCGCCCCTGCGGGGTTTCGAGCGACTGGTGGCCGCGCGCCGCTGCGGCGCTCACGCTGCCCGAGGGCAGCTGCGCGGCCGTGGCATGGCCCAGGGCGGCACGCGATTGCGCGACGCGGGCGATGGCCTGGGCGAGATCGAGGTTCTGCGCGAGCGCCAAATCGATGTAGCGGGTCAGCTGCGGGTCGCCGAAGCCGCCCCACCAGCGCGCGAGCTCGGCCGTCCGCGCGGTGACGCGCTGCGCCACGGCCGCCTCGCCCATGTAGCGCTCCGGCATGGCGACCTCGGGACGGACATAGTCGGGCCCGACCGCGCAGCCCGCCAGCAGGCCGGTCGCGACGAGCAGAGGAAGAAATCGTTTGGCAGCAAGCATATAAGCGCCTCAGAATAGCGCGACAGCGCCGATCGTGACCATTGTACAATTTGGTCACTTGCTGTCAATGAATGAACTCTGGAGCACCAATACGATATGACTGACAGCGCTCAACTCCCGAGCGGACAGCGCGGCCCCCAGGAGCACAGCGTCCGGGACCAGATCATCGAGGCCGCCGGCAAGCATTTCAGCCACTACGGCTATGACAAGACGACGGTGTCGGACCTGGCCAAGGCGATCGGCTTCTCCAAGGCCTATATCTACAAGTTCTTCGACTCCAAGCAGGCCATCGGCGAAGCCATCTGCACCAGCACGCTGGCGACGATGATGGACAAGGTGCGGGCCGGCGTGGACGCGGGCGAGTCCGCCACCGAAAAGTTGCGGCGTCTGTTCGAGATGCTCGCTGCGGTGGGGGCCGAGCAGTTCTTCGAGGATCGCAAGCTCTACGACATCGCGGCTCATTCCGCGGCCGAGAACTGGCAGCCCGCGCTGGATCACCAGCAGCAGGTGAAGGGGCTGCTCGAGGACATTCTTCGCCAGGGGCGCGAGAGCGGTGAGTTCGAGCGCAAGACCCCGCCGGACGAGGTCGTGCGCTCGGTGCTGCTGGTCATGCAGCCCTTCATCAACCCCCTGCTCCTGCAATACAACCTGGACCAGCTCCCGCATGGCCCGCGCGAGGTCGTTAACCTGGTGCTGCGCAGCCTGGCCCCTTAGATGCCAGGAATTTGTGACCAGTGACCATTGACTAATTTAGTCATCAATATAAGAATGCAGCTCTCGTTAACCCGGAGAGTTGCATATGTCCTACGTTCGCCGGGCGACGCCCGCGCTCCTCGCCGCCGCTCTCGCGATGGGGCTGTCGGCGTGCGGTCCTGATCGCCAAGACGACCCCCGAACCCAGGCGACGCTGGTGCGCGCCGCGACCGTCAAATCGTTCGAGCATGGCAGCCGGAACTTCACCGGCATCGTGGTCGCTCGCATCGAGAGCGATCTGGGGTTCCGGGTGCCGGGCAAGATCATCGAGCGCCTGGTGGACACCGGCCAGGCCGTCAAGCACGGGCAGCCGCTGATGCGGATCGATCCCACGGACCTGGCGCTGGCCACCCGCGCCCGTCAGGAGGCCGTGGCGGCCGCGCAGGCTCGGGTGCAGCAAACCTCCGCCGACGAGAAGCGCTTCCGTGACCTGGTCGGTGCCGGCGCGGTATCGGCCTCGGCCTACGACCGGGCAAAGGCGGCCGCCGAAACCGCGCTCGCCGAGCTGAGTGCGGCTCAAGCGCAGGCGAACGTCGCCCGCAACGAAGCGGGCTACGCCGTGCTGCTGGCCGACGCGGACGGCGTGGTGATGACCACCCTCGCCGAACCGGGACAGGTCGTGACCGCAGGGCAGCCCGTGGTCCGCATCGCCCGTTCCGGGCCGCGCGAGGCGCGCGTCGACTTGCCCGAGACGCTGCGGCCGGCCATCGGCTCCAAGTCGACCGCAACGCTGTACGGCGGCAGCGGCGCCGCGGAGCACGCCGTGCTGCGACAGCTGTCCAATGCGGCCGATCGCCAGACGCGCACCTACGAGGCCCGCTACGTGCTGCAAGGCAGCGCCGCCCAAGCCCCGCTGGGCGCGACGGTGTCCATCGCGCTGCCGGATGCCGCGGCCGCCCCCACGGTAGTCGTGCCGCTCGCGGCCCTCCATGACAACGGCAAGGGTCCCGGTGTGTGGCTGATCTCGGGCGAGCCCGTCAAGGTGAGCTGGCAGGCGGTGACGGTGGAGCGACTCGGCGAGGAAACCGCGACGATCAGCTCCGGGCTGAAGCCGCGGGACCGATTCGTGGCGCTGGGCGCCCACCTGCTGCACGAGGGTGAGCCGGTGCGCATCGCGGGTGAGGCGGCCGTGCGCGTCGCGGGTGCGGCGGAGGCGGCCCAATGAGCGGATTCAATCTCTCGGCGATTGCCGTGCGCGAGCGCGCGGTGACGCTGTTCCTGATCGTCGCGATCACGTTGGCAGGCGCCTATGCCTTCCTGAAGCTGGGCCGCGCGGAAGATCCCAAGTTCACCGTGAAGGTGATGACCGTTGCATTGGCCTGGCCGGGCGCGACCGCGCAGGAGATGCAGGACCAGGTCGCCGAGCCGCTCGAGAAGCGGCTGCAGGAGCTGACCTGGTACGAGCGGACCGAAACCTTCACCCGCCCCGGCTTCGCGTTCATGACGCTGACCCTGCGCGACTCGACGCCGCCCGCCGCGGTGCAGGAGGAGTTCTACCAGGCCCGCAAGAAGCTCGGCGACGAAGCGGCCAGGCTGCCGCGCGGCGTCATCGGGCCCTTGGTCAACGACGAGTACTCGGACGTGACCTTCGCCCTGTACGCACTGAAGGCCAAGGGCGAACCTCACCGCCTGCTGGTGCGCGAGGCGGAAACCTTGCGCCAGCGCCTGCTGCGCCTGAGCGGCGTCAAGAAGGTCAACATCATCGGCGAGCGTCCCGAGCGCATCTTCGTGGAATTCTCCTACGCCAGGCTCGCGACGCTCGGGATCGCGCCGCAGGACATCTTCCAGGCGCTGAACGGGCAGAACCTCATCACGCCGGCCGGCTCCATCGAGACCGACGGGCCGCAGGTCCAGGTTCGGCTGGACGGCGCGTTCGACAGGCTGGACAAGATCCGCGACACGCCCATCGTCGCCGGCGGCCGCACGCTCAAGCTGTCCGACATCGCCGAGGTCAAGCGCGGCTACGAGGACCCGGCCAACTTCCTGATCCGCAACCAGGGCGAGCCTGCGCTGCTGCTCGGCGTCGTGATGCAGGACCGCTACAACGGCCTCGAGCTGGGCAAGGCGCTGGAAGCCGAATCCGAGGCGATCTCCGCTGAACTCCCGCTGGGGCTGAGCTTCACGAAGATCACCGACCAGTCGGTGAACATCGAGGAGTCCTACGACGAGTTCATGCTGAAGTTCTTCGTCGCCCTGGCCGTGGTCATCACCGTCAGCCTGATCAGCCTGGGCTGGCGCGTGGGCATCGTGGTCGCCGCCGCGGTTCCGCTGACCCTGGCCGGCGTGTTCGTGATCATGCTGGCCACCGGGCGCGACTTCGATCGCATCACGCTCGGCGCGCTAATCCTGGCGCTGGGCCTGCTGGTGGACGACGCGATCATCGTCATCGAGACGATGGTGGTGGCGATGGAGGAAGGCTTCGATCGCATCAAGGCCTCGGCCCAGGCCTGGGTGACGACGGCCTCGCCGCGACTGGCTGGCGCCCTGGTCACCTCGATCGGCCTGATGCCGGTCGGCTTTGCGGCTTCGACCGCGGGCGAGTACGCCGGCAACATCTTCTGGATCGTGGCGTTCGCCCTGCTGACCTCCTGGGTGGTGGCCGGCGCCTTCACGCCGTATCTGGGCGTGAAGCTGTTGCCGAACATCAAGCCCATCCAGGGCGGCCACGCCGCGATCTACGGCACGCCGAGCTACCGGCGCCTGCGCCGGCTCATCGAGTGGTGCGTCCTGCATCGCAAGAAGGTCGTGGCCGGTGTTGTCGGCGTCTTCGTGCTGGCCGTCCTGGGCATGGGCGCGCTCAAGCAGCAATTCTTCCCTCTGTCCGACCGGCCGGAAGTGCTGATCGAGGTCCAACTGCCGGAAGGCACCGGCATCGAGGCCACCAGCGGCGCGGCCGCCAAGGTCGAGGCCTGGCTGAAGCGGCAGCCGGAAGCCAAGCTCGTGACCGCCTACATCGGTCAGGGCGCGCCGCGCTTCTTCCTGGCCCTGGCGCCCGAGCTGCCGGATCCGTCCTTCGCCAAGATCGTGGTGCTCACCGACAACGAGCAGGCGCGCGACGCCCTGAAATGGCGTGCCCGCCAGGCGATCGCCGACGGCCTGGCCCCCGAGGCGCGGCTGCGCGTGACCCAGCTCGTGTTCGGCCCCTACTCACCGTTCCCGGTCGCCTTCCGCGTCATGGGCCCGCAGGAGGACAAGGTCCGGGAGATCTCCGGGGAGCTGCGCCAGCTCATGCTGAAGAACGGCGCAATGCGTCAGGTCAACACCGACTGGGGCGAGCGCGCACCAACCGCGCATTTCGAGCTGAACCAGGATCGCCTGCGCGCCTTCGGGCTCAGCTCCAGCGATGCCGCGCAGCAGCTGCAGTTCCTGCTGACCGGCATCCCGGTGACCCAGGTGCGCGAGAACATCCGCTCGGTGGACGTGATCGCGCGCAGCGCCGGGCCGGAGCGCCTGGATCCCGCACGCCTGGGAGCGTTCACGCTGATCGGCGCCCGGGGCGAGAAGATTCCGCTCGACCAGATCGGCAAGGTCGACGTGCGCATGGAGAACCCGATCCAGCGCCGCCGCGACCGCCTGGTCACGATCACGGTCCGCGGCGACATCGACGACGCCTTCCAGCCGCCCGATGTCTCGCAGCAGCTCATCAAGGACATGGCCCCGCTCGTCGCCAAGCTGCCCGTTGGCTACCGGATCGAGACGGCCGCGGCGCTGGAGGAAGCCGGCAAGGCCAACAAGGCGCTGGCCGCGGTGTTCCCGCTGATGCTGATCCTGATGATGATCGTGATCATCTTCCAGGTCCGCTCGATCTCGGCGATGGTGATGGTGCTGCTGACCGCGCCGCTGGCATTGGTGGGCGTTGTGCCGACGCTGATCCTGTTCGGCCAGCCCTTCGGTTTCAACGCCATCCTCGGCCTGATCGGTCTGGCCGGGATCATCATGCGCAACACCCTGATCCTGATCGGCCAGATCCATTTCAACGAGCACGAGGGGCTCAACGTCTACGACGCCGTGGTCGAGGCCACCGTGCAGCGTGCCCGCCCGGTCATCCTGACCGCGCTGGCGGCGGTACTGGCCTTCGTCCCTCTGACTCTATCGGTGTTCTGGGGCTCCATGGCCTACACGCTCATCGGAGGCACGATCGTCGGAACGGTGCTGACGCTGGTGTTCCTACCCGCGCTGTACGCCGCCTGGTTCAAGGTCCGGATGCCGGATCGCGGCACCGCGCAGGCCGCATCGGCGCCGACTCACGCGCACCAGGCGGTGCATTCCATTGACTATTTGCAGAAGGAACCAGCATGAGCACATCTTCTTCATCATCGAGCGGTCTGGGCACCGTCGGCCTCACACAAGTGACGAAAAGGGGGATCCAATGAACAGCATCGCACTGGCCTGCACCGCCGTCCTTGGCCTGCTCCTCTTCACTCTTGGACTGGCCATCTCGATCCAACGCACTCGCGCCGGCGTGTTGAGCGGCCACCGGCCGCGACTCCAGCGTCCGTACCACCTGGCCACTTCATCGGTCTGACCCAAGGCGCGAATCAGTTCTTGCCTCTGCGGCGGCGTCAGTTTCGATGTCTGGGCCGCACCCTCTTGAGTTCTCGACCGCGCATCTGTGGCTCCTGCTGCCCCGACCTCCGGGACCATGTCGCCCCTGCCCCCTACAGGTGGCTCGCCACATGAGCCATCACCAGTCAATGCGCAAAGAGTCAAAAAAAAGGCCTAGGTGCTTGATTCACCTAGGCCTTTTGGATTTCCCGGGACCGTCTGTGACGTCCTGAGATGTGTCGATGGTGGAGCCGGCGGGAATTGAACCCGCGTCCGCAAGCCATCACCGGGCAGTTCTACATGCGTAGCCGTCTGATTTGAATCTCGCGTTCAGGTCGCGCAGCGGCACGCTACCTTTCCCGCCAGTCACTTAATCTTGTTCCGCAACGAGTGACCCGCTACGAAACCAGCCCATGTGAATGACTTCTCAGCTTTCCGTCTTGCGACTTGAGCCCGGCCCATGGGCCTGCCGTTGAGAAGCTCAACTGCAATTAAGCAGCGAGTGCGAACGTAGAGTCGTTTGCAGTTACTTTGTTTCCAGTGGTTTTACGAGCGGACTGGTGCTCGGCATGCCCTACTCCGGATCCGCACCCACGTCGAAACCAGGTCGGCCCCAGGAGGTAAAGATTATGCCAGTTGCCTGGGTTTCAAGGGCCTCGCCCGGCCGTGATGCCTGCTTTTCTTTTCGGGACGCCGAGACAGCGGACCGGCCCCATGCGCCGCTCCGCGACATGGGCGGCATGTCAGGCCCGCAACGAGCGGTTCACCAGTTCAAGCAAGCGCTGCGGCGCATCGATGACGGCATCGGCGCCCCAGGCCTCGATCGGCTCGCCCTGCCCCAGATAGCCCCAGGCGGCCGCCACGGTCTGCATGCCGGCGGCACGCCCGGCCAGGATGTCGCGCGCATCGTCGCCGACATAGACGCAATGCTCGGGCGCCACGCCGGCACGCCGCGCGGCCTCCAGCAGCGGTGCGGGATGCGGCTTGGTATGCGGCGTGGTGTCGCCGCCGATCACGGCCACGGCCTGGCCCGCCAGACCCAGACCGGCCGTCAGCGGCAGCGCGAAACGCTCGGACTTGTTGGTGACGATGCCCCAGCCGAGGCCTGCCGTCGTCAGCCCGTCCAGCAGCGCCGCAATGCCATCAAACGGCCGCGTCTCGCGCAGCAGGCGCGCTTCGTAGCGGTCGAAGAACTCGGCCTTCAGGGCCTCGAAGCGCGGATCCTGCGGCGTGACCCGAAAGGCCAGGCCCATCATGCCGCGCGCGCCGGCACCGGCCATGGGCCGCAACCGCTCGATCGGCAGCTCCGACAGGCCGCGGGCAGCCAGCATCTCGTTGGTGGCGCCGGCCAGATCGGGCGCGCTGTCGACCAGGGTGCCGTCCAGATCGAACAGCACGGCCTTGAGATCGCCGCGCAGCAGGCGCGACAGCGCAGGGGTGAGCACGGCCGCGTTCATGCCGGTTTGCGGCAGGCGATCAGGTAATTGACGTCGGTGTCGCTGCCGAGGCTATAGCGCTGCGTCAGGGGGTTGTAGCTCAGGCCCTTGGCGCTGTGCAGCTCCAGTTCGGCATCGCGGGCGAACTGGGCCAGCTCGGCGGGTTTGAGGAAGCGCGCGTATTCGTGCGTGCCGGCCGGCAGCATCTTCAGCAGATACTCAGCACCGACGATGGCCAGCAGGAAGGATTTGGCGTTGCGGTTGAGCGTCGAGAAGAACAGCCAGCCGCCCGGCTTGGCCAGCGCGGCACAGGCGCGCACCACCGAGGCCGGATCGGGCACATGCTCAAGCATTTCCATGCAGGTCACGGCGTCGAAGGATGCGGGACGCTCGGCCGCCAGCGCCTCGACCGCGATCTCGCGATAGTCGACGTTCTCGGTGCCGGCCTCCATCGCGTGCAGCTGCGCCACCTTGAGCGGCTTGGTGGACAGGTCGATGCCCAGCGCGTTGGCGCCCTTGCGTGCCATCGCATCGGTGAGGATGCCGCCGCCGCAGCCCACGTCCAGCACCGTCAGGCCGGCCAGCGGGCACAGGCCGTCGATCCAGTCCAGGCGCAGCGGGTTGATCTGGTGCAGGGGCTTGAATTCGCTGTCGGGATCCCACCAGCGATGGGCCAGCTCACCGAACTTGGCAAGCTCTTGAGGGTCGGCGTTGATCATGAACGAGATGGTAGCGGAAGGGGGCGCGGCAAAAAGAAAACCCCGCCGAGGCGGGGTTCGCAATGGCTGGCGGCACGCGGCCGCCGAACACATTTTTACTTGTTGCGGGTACCGACCACTTCGATTTCCACGCGACGGTTCTTGGCGCGGCCTTCGGCGGTCTTGTTGTCGGCGACGGGCTGCTTCTCGCCCTTGCCTTCGGTGTACACGCGGTTCTTCTCGACGCCCTTGGAGACCAGATAGGCCTTCACGGCTTCCGAACGACGGACCGACAGCTTCTGGTTGTAGGCATCGGAACCGACCGAGTCGGTGTGACCGACGGCGATGATGACTTCCAGGTTGATGCCACCGGTCTTGCCGACCAGGTCATCCAGCTTGGCCTTGGCTTCCGTCTTCAGGACCGACTTGTCGAAGTCGAAGAAGGCGTCAGCGGCGAACGTGACCTTCTCGCTCACCGGAGCGGGCGGCACGGGCGGTGCGGGCGGCTTCGGGGGGACCGGTGCCGGGGCCGGCGCCGGAGCAGGCGCTTCGACCTTCGGTGCCGGCTTCAGCGCGCCATCGCAATCCTTGGCGGCGGTAGCCGGGGTCCAGTTGGCATCGCGCCAGCACAGTTCGTTGGTACCGTTCTTCCAAACGGTGCCATCATTTGCACGCCAGTTATCCACGGTCTGGGCAAAGGCGCCAGACGTGGCAACAGCAGCGACTGCGAAGAGCGACGCCACGCGGTTCAGTTTCTTCATGATTCTCCTCTCAAGGAAGGCCGCAGTTGCCCTGCGAAATTGTCCAAAGCAGGAACAAAACCTCGGGATAAACCAGACTAGGGGTTTATCCCAGGGACTCGGTCATTGTGCCATCAGCTCACCCGGTCGGAAGCATTGTTGCCGCCGTCTTCGCGCGGCACGCGCTCAATGTTGCGCAGGTACTACAAGGCGGCGCAATTAGAATTCCGGCTTTCAGCCTCTATCGACGACGGTGTGCGCCCAGTGCCGCGCCGCGCCCTGCGCATGACCCAATTCGCCAAGGAAACTCTGCCCATCAGCCTCGAGGAGGAGATGCGGCGCTCCTATCTCGACTACGCGATGAGTGTGATCGTCGGCCGGGCCCTGCCCGATGCCCGCGATGGCCTGAAGCCGGTGCACCGTCGCGTGCTGTTCGCGATGCACGAGCTGAACAACGACTGGAATCGGCCTTACAAGAAATCGGCCCGTATCGTCGGCGATGTGATCGGTAAATACCACCCGCACGGAGATACCGCGGTATACGACACCATCGTGCGCATGGCGCAGGATTTCTCGCTGCGCCATATGTTGGTGGATGGTCAGGGCAATTTCGGTTCGGTGGATGGCGACAACGCCGCCGCCATGCGATACACCGAAATCCGGCTAGACAAGATCGCGCATGAAATGCTGGCCGACATCGACAAGGAAACTGTCGATTTCGGACCCAATTACGACGGCAGCGAAAAGGAGCCGCTGGTCCTGCCGACCCGGCTGCCGAACCTGCTGGTCAATGGCGCCACCGGCATTGCGGTGGGCATGGCCACCAACATCCCGCCGCACAACCTCAACGAGGTGGTCGACGCCTGCCTGCACGCGCTGAAGAACCCCGACTGCTCGATCGACGAGCTGATGGAGATCATTCCCGCGCCGGATTTCCCGACCGCCGGCATCATCTACGGCATGTCCGGCGTGCGCGACGGCTACCGCACCGGCCGCGGCAAGGTGGTGATGCGCGCGAAGGTCCATTTCGAGGACATCGACCGCGGCGCGCGCCAGGCCATCATCGTTGACGAGATCCCCTATCAGGTCAACAAGAAGACCCTGCTGGAACGCATCGCCGAGCTGGTGCACGAGAAGAAGATCGAGGGCATCAGCCACATCCAGGACGAGAGCGACAAGTCCGGCATGCGCGTCGTGATCGAGCTCAAGCGCGGCGAGGTGCCCGAGGTTGTCTTGAACAATCTCTACAAGCAGACCCAGCTGCAGGACAGCTTCGGCATGAACATGGTGGCGCTGATCGACGGTCAGCCCAAGCTGTGCAATCTGAAGGACCTGATCACGGTCTTCCTGGAGCACCGCCGCGAGGTGGTGACCCGCCGCACGATCTTCGAACTGCGCAAGGCGCGCGACCGCGGCCATGTGCTGGAAGGCCTGGCGGTCGCACTGGCCAATATCGACGAGTTCATCGAGACCATCAAGACATCGCCGACGCCGCCGGTGGCCAAGGCCGCCCTGATGGCCAAGAGCTGGGACAGCTCGCTGGTGCGCGAAATGCTGACCCGCGCCGAGGGCGAGACCTCGGGCGGCAGCGCGGCCTACCGCCCCGAGGGGCTGCCCGCCCATTACGGCCTGCAGAGCGACGGCCTGTACCGCCTCTCCGAAGACCAGGCCGGCGAGATCCTGCAGATGCGTCTGCAGCGCCTGACCGGGCTGGAGCAGGACAAGATCGTCAGCGAGTACAAGGACGTGATGTCCGTCATCGCCGACCTGCTGGACATTCTGGCCAAGCCCGAGCGCGTCACCATCATCATCGGCGAGGAGCTGATCCAGGTTCGCCAGGAGTTCGGTCAGACCAAGGTCGGCGCGCGCCGCAGCCTGATCGAGCACAACGCCCAGGAACTCGGCACCGAGGACCTGATCACGCCCACCGATATGGTGGTGACGCTCTCGCACACCGGCTACATCAAGAGCCAGGCGCTGAGCGAATACCGCGCCCAGAAACGCGGCGGCCGCGGCAAGCAGGCCACGCAGACCAAGGACGACGACTGGGTCGACCAGCTCTTCATCGCCAACACGCACGACTGGATCCTGTGCTTCTCCAACCGCGGCCGCGTCTACTGGCTGAAGGTCTGGGAAGTGCCGCAGGGCTCGCGCAACTCGCGCGGCAAGCCCATCGTCAACATGTTCCCGCTGCAGCAGGACGAGAAGATCACCGTCGTGCTGCCGCTGACCGGCGAGTTCCGCGTCTTCCCCGAGGATCACTTCATCTTCATGGCCACGGCCCTGGGCACGGTCAAGAAGACCTCGCTGAAGGACTTCAGCAACCCGCGCAAGGCCGGCATCATCGCGGTCGACCTCGACGAGGGCGACCACCTGATCGGCGCTGCGCTGACCGACGGCAAGCATGACGTGATGCTGTTCAGCGACGGCGGCAAGGCCGTGCGCTTCGACGAGGACGATGTGCGCCCGATGGGCCGCCAGGCGCGCGGCGTGCGCGGCATGATGCTGGAACCCGATCAGCGCCTGATCGCGATGCTGGTGGCCGAGGACGAGATGCAGAGCGTGCTGACCGCCACCGAGAACGGCTACGGCAAGCGCACCGCGATCACCGAATACACCCGCCACGGCCGCGGCACCAAGGGCATGATCGCGATCCAGCAGAGCGAGCGCAATGGTCGCGTCGTCGCCGCCACCCTGGTGCGCGCCGAGGACGAGATCATGCTGATCACCGACAAGGGCGTGCTGGTGCGCACCCGTGTCAGCGAGATCCGCGAACTGGGCCGCGCCACCCAAGGCGTGACCCTGATCGCGCTGGACGACGGCGCCAAGCTGTCGGGCCTGCAGCGCATCGTCGAGAACGATGCCAACGAAGGTAGTACCGAAGGGGCGGCAGAAGACGGTGCCGCAAGCGACGACAGCAGCAACAAGGAATGACTTTGAACATCCATGCCCTGAAGACCCTGGCCTCGGCCGTCCTGCTGGCCGGCGCCGGTGCCAGTTTTGCCCAGGGCGCATCGACGCCCGCCCCGAGCAGCCCCGCGAAAAAGGAAATGATCGCGAAGCTGCTGCAGATGCAGAACCCGGCTTTTGACGCCGTCTCCCGCAGCCTGCTGCAGCAACCGGTCAACAACCTGATGCAAGGCGCCGGAACGGCCCTGCAGCAGCAGGTGCCGGCCGACAAGCGCGAGGCCACCGCCAAGGCCATCGAGGCCGACATCAAGAAGTTCGTCGACGACACGACGCCGATGATGCGCGAGCGCGCCGCCAAGCTGGCGCCGTCCACCATCGGCGCCATTCTGGAGGAGCGCTTCAGCGAGGAAGAGCTGCGTCAGCTGATGGTCTGGGTCGAGTCGCCGCTGAGCCAGAAATTCGCCCAGTTCGGCGTCGATGCGCCCCGAGCCCTGGCCGAGAAGCTGGTGGCCGACACCCGGCCGACCGTCGAGCCCCGTCTCAAGACCCTGGAGCAGGGCATCATCAAGCGCCTGAACGACGCCGGCGCGAAAATCGGCAAGCCGTCCTCGCCCGCCACTGCGCCTGCCGCTCCCGCCGCCCCCACCAAGAAGTAAGGCCGCCCCGCCCATGATCCAGCGCCCGTTCAATTTCTCCGCCGGCCCCGCCGCCCTGCCCGAAGAGGTGTTGCGCCAGGTGGCCGAAGAGATGCTGGACTGGCATGGTTCGGGCATGAGCGTGATGGAGATGAGCCACCGCGGCCGCGAGTTCATCTCCATCTACGAGGCCGCGGAGGCCGATCTGCGCGAGCTGCTGCAGGTACCGGCGAACTTCCGCATCCTGTTCATGCAGGGCGGCGGCCTGGCCGAGAACGCCATCGTGCCGCTGAACCTCTGCGGATCGAAGCCGGGCGGCAAGGTCGACATGGTGGTGACCGGCTCCTGGTCAAAGAAGAGCGCGGCCGAGGCGCGCCGCTACGCCGATGTGCAGATCGCGGCCGACGGCGCCGCGAGCCGCTACACCGAGATTCCGGCCGCTTCCAGCTGGCGGCTGCGCGGCGACGCCGCCTATGTGCATGTCTGCAGCAACGAGACCATCGACGGCACCGAGTTCCATGAACTGCCCGACCTGAAATCCCTGGGCAGCGCTGCGCCGCTGGTGATCGACTGCTCATCGCACCAGCTCTCGCGCCCGGTCGACTGGTCCAGGGTGGGCCTGGCCTTTGGCGGCGCACAGAAGAACGTCGGCCCCTCGGGCGTGACCCTGGTGTTCGTGCGCGAGGACCTGCTGGGCCATGCCCTGCCGATCTGCCCCTCGGCCTTCGATTACAAGGTGGTGGCCGAGGCGCAGTCGATGTTCAACACCCCGCCCACCTTCGGCATCTATGTCGCGGGCCTGGTGTTCAAGTGGCTGAAGAATTTCCGCTATGCCGGCAGGACCGGCGTGGCCGCCATCGAGCAGCGCAATATCGACAAGGCCGCCCTGCTCTACGGCGCGCTGGATGCGTCCGGCTTCTACGACAACCGCGTTGCGGCCCATTGCCGCTCGCGCATGAACATCCCGTTCTATCTCCGCGACGAACGTCTGAACGACGCCTTCCTGGCCGGCGCCAGGGAACGCGGATTGCTGCAACTCAAAGGCCACAAGTCGGTGGGCGGCATGCGTGCATCGATCTACAACGCCATGCCGCTGGAAGGCGTGCAGGCGCTGGTCACGTATCTGAAGGACTTTGAGGCACAACATGGCTGACGGAGCCAACTCTCCCGCATCCGAAATCACACCGGTCGCCGACCCCGCGCTGCTGGCGCTGCGCAACCAGATCGACGCGCTGGACAGCCAGCTGCTGAGCCTGCTGAACCAGCGCGCCAAGGTGGCCGAGCAGGTCGGCGAGATCAAGCGCCGCGAAGGCACGCCCTTCTTCCGCCCCGATCGCGTGGCCCAGGTCATCGCCAAGATCGAGAGCGCCAACCAGGGGCCGCTGAAGAGCGAGCATGTGGCCGCCATCTGGCGCGAGATCATGTCGGCCTGCCTGGCGCTGGAATCGCCGCAGCGCGTCGCCGTGCTGGGCCCGGTGGGCACCTTCTGCGAACAGGCCGCGATCGAGTACTTCGGCGGCGCCGCCGACCTGATCTACTGCAACAGCTTCGACGAGGTCTTCCACGCCACCGCCAGCGGCAGCGCGCAGTACGGCGTCGTGGGCGTCGAGAACATGACCGAGGGTGTGGTGACGCGCTCGCTGGACATGTTCCTGCACACCCCCACCCATGTGGTCGGCGAGGTCAGCCTGCTGATCCGCCACAACCTGATGCGCAAGACCGATTCGCTGGAAGGCATCGAGGCCGTGCTGGCGCATCCGCAGGCGCTGGCGCAATGCCAGAACTGGCTGAGCAAGCACCTGCCGCACGCCGAGCGCCGCGCCGTCTCCAGCAATGCCGAGGGCGCCCGCCTGGCGGCCGAGAACCCGGCCTGGGCGGGCATCGCCAGCGAGCGCGCGGCCACCATGTTCGGCCTGCATATCGTCGCCCATGCGGTGCAGGACGAGGCCTACAACCGCACCCGCTTCGCCGTCATCTGCCTGCCTCAGACCATGGCCACGCCGCCGGCCTCGGCGCGCGACTGCACCAGTCTGGTGGTCTCGGTGCCGAACCGCCCCGGCGCCATGCATGACCTGCTGGTGCCGCTGAAGACGCATGGCGTCTCGATGACGCGGCTGGAATCGCGCCCGGCGCGCACCGGCCAGTGGGAGTACTACTTCTACATCGACCTGGACGGCCATCCCAGCCAGCCCCATGTGGCGGCCGCGCTGGCCGAGCTGCGCCAGATCTGCGCCTTCTACAAGATGATCGGCGCCTACCCCATTAAGGCCTGAAGCTCCCATCATGTTCAACCAACTCGGCGTGATCGGCTGCGGCCTGATGGGCGGCTCCTTCGCGCTGGCCATGAAGAAGGCCGGCCTGGTCAAGCGCGTGGTCGGCTACAGCAAGTCGCCCTCCACCACCGAAACCGCCCGCAAGCTCGGCGTGATCGACGTGGCGGCCGAATCGGCCCTGCTGGCCGTGTCCGGTTCCGACATCGTGCTGCTGGCCGTGCCGGTGGCCGCCACCGAATCCTCGCTGCGCGCCGTGCGCCACCTGGTCGACCCCAAGGTGCTGTTCATGGACGTGGGCTCGACCAAGTGCGACGTGGTCGAGGCCGCGCGCCGCGCCCTGGGCAAGCAGCTGCCGGCCTTCGTGCCCGCGCACCCGATCACCGGCAAGGAGTCGGCCGGCGTCCAGCATGCCGACGCGGCGCTGTACCAGGGCCGCCAGGTGATCCTGACGCCGCTGCCGCAGACCGATGCCGGCCTGGTGCAGAAGGCCACCGACGTCTGGTCGGCCCTGGGCGCCCAGGTGCTGAAGATGACGCCGGAAAACCATGACGCCGCCTTCGCAGCCGTCAGCCATCTGCCGCATCTGCTGGCCTTCGCCTTCTTCCAGGCGGTCGCCAGCCAGCCGGCCGGCCGGGATTTCCTGAGCCTGGCCGGCCCGGGTTTCCGCGACTTCACCCGCATCGCCGCCAGCGACGCGGCGGTCTGGCGCGACATCCTGATGGCCAACAAGACCGAGGTGCTGCTGCAGTCGCGCCTGTTCCGCCAGGCGCTGGACGCGCTGGAGGCCATGATGCACAGCGGCGATGCCGCACAGCTCGAGGCGCGCATCCGCCTGATCGCCGAGGCGCGCGGCAACTGGCACATGAACCTGCCGCGCAGCGCCTCGCGCAAGGATTCCTGAGTTCCCCTTCCTCCCGTCCATGTTCAAGATTCCCTTCCTCGACCTGCCGCCCCTGCGCGCAGCGGCCGGCACGGTGCGCCTGCCGGGTTCCAAGAGCATCTCCAACCGCGTGCTGCTGCTGGCCGGCCTGGCCGAGGGCCAGACCCTGGTGCATGACCTGCTGGACTCCGACGACACCGCGGTGATGCTGGCTGCGTTGAAGGAGCTCGGCTGCGCGCTGGAGCAGGTACCGAACGGCCCGCTGAAGGTCACCGGTATCGGCGGCCGGCTGGCCAACCGGAGTGCCAAGCTCTTCCTCGGCAATGCCGGCACCGCGATGCGCCCGCTGACCGCCGCGCTGGCCCTGCTGGCCGCCACCCAGGGCGGCGAGTTCGAGCTCTCCGGCGTGCCGCGCATGCACGAACGCCCGATCGGCGATCTGGTCGACGCGCTGCGCGCGCTGGGCTGCACTATCGACTGCCTGGGCCAGGAGGGCTATCCGCCGCTGCGCCTGCGGGGCCCGGCCACGCTGAAGCTGGACGCACCGGTGCGCGTGCGCGGCGACGTCTCGAGCCAGTTCCTGACCGCGCTGCTGCTGGCCCTTCCCCTGGTTGCCGAACGCGACATCGAGATCGAGGTGATCGGCGAGCTGATCTCCAAGCCCTATATCCACATCACCTTGGAGCTGCTGAAGCGCTTCGGCATCGCGGTGCGGCGCGACGCCGACTGGCAGCGCTTCACCATTCCCGCCGGCAGCCGCTACCGCTCGCCCGGCGCGGTGCATGTGGAGGGCGACGCCAGCTCGGCCTCCTACTTCGTCGCGCTGGGCGCGATCGCCGCGCCGGATGCGCCGCTGCGCATCGAGGGCGTCGGCAGCGCCTCGCTGCAGGGCGATGTGCGCTTCATCGAGGCGGCCCGGGCGATGGGCGCGCAGGTGGCGGCCGGCCCGAACTGGCTGGAAGTGCGGCGTGGCGCCTGGCCCTTGAAGGCCCTGGACCTGGACTGCAACCACATCCCCGACGCCG
This sequence comes from Roseateles sp. GW821-FHT09B06, assembly GCF_059418245.1. NCBI lineage: Bacteria > Pseudomonadati > Pseudomonadota > Betaproteobacteria > Burkholderiales > Sphaerotilaceae > Roseateles > Roseateles sp. GW821-FHT09B06. The sequence goes on from NZ_JBWKPM010000011.1 coordinate 118,820, forward strand.
CGATGACCCTGGCCGTGATGGCGTTGTACGCCGACGGCCCCAGCACCCTGCGCAACATCGCCAGTTGGCGCGTCAAGGAAACCGACCGCATCGCCGCGATGGCCACCGAGCTGCGCAAGCTCGGCGCCACGGTCGAGGAAGGCCCGGACTGGCTGAGCGTGCATCCGCTGCGCGACTGGCGGCCGGCCGCCATCCACACCTACGACGACCATCGCGTCGCGATGTGCTTCTCCCTGGCCGCCTTCAATCCGCTGGCGACCGATAGCCCGGTGCCGGTGCGCATCCTCGAGCCGCATTGCGTCGCCAAGACCTTCCCGGACTATTTCGAAACCCTGTTCGAGGTGGTGACGACCCGCCCCGAGGACGTGCCGGTGATCACGATCGACGGCCCCACCGCCTCCGGCAAGGGCACCCTGGCCGACGAGGTGGCCCATGCCCTGGGCTACTGGGTGCTGGATTCCGGCGCGCTCTACCGCGCCACCGGCCTGGCCGCCAGCCGCGCCGGCGTGGACCTGGACGATGCCCGGGCCGTGGCCGGCGTGGCCACCGGCCTGGACCTGCATTTCGCCAAGGGCCGCGTGACCCTGGGCCCGGAGGACATCACCGACGCGCTGCGCCTGGAGAGCACCGGCCTGATGGCCTCCCGGGTGGCCGTGCATGCCCCGGTGCGCGCCGCGCTGAACCAGTTGCAGCTGGATTTCCGCTGCCCGCCCGGCCTGGTGGCCGACGGGCGCGACATGGGCTCCGCGCTCTTCCCGGCCGCCCGGCTCAAGGTCTTCCTCAGCGCCAGCGCCGCCACGCGCGCCGAACGCCGGCATAAGCAATTGATTTCCAAGGGAATTTCCGCTAATATCGAAGACTTGCGTGCGGATCTGGAGGCACGCGATGCGCGCGACAAGGGTCGCAGCGCCTCGCCTCTGGTCGCCGCCGCAGACGCGCTCGAACTCGACAATTCGGCCCAGACCATTGAGCAATCAAGGGATCTGGTGCTGGCTTGGTGGGAAGAGCGCCGGCCGTTCAAGGGCTGATCCGCAAGGTTCAGCCCGCAGCGGCCAAACCCGGGCCCGCCGCCCTTCCCTCCGAACGTCAGTTCATCGGGGGCGGCGATCTCAACAACCTAACCCGCGGGTCCGCCCGCAAGCACCATGTCCCAAATTCAAAACGCCACCGGTGGTGAGTCCTTCGCCGCTCTGTTCGAAGAGTCGCTGCAAAAAGCCGACATGCGCTCGGGCGAGGTCATCTCCGCCGAAGTCGTGCGCATCGACTACAACTTCGTGGTGGTGAACGCCGGCCTCAAGTCCGAAGCCTATGTGCCCATCGAGGAGTTCAAGAACGACCAGGGCGAGCTCGAAGTCCATGTCGGCGACTTCGTCTCGGTGGCCATCGACGCCATCGAGAACGGCTACGGCGACACCATCCTGTCGCGCGACAAGGCCAAGCGCCTGGCTTCCTGGCTGGCCCTGGAAACCGCGCTGGAGTCCGGCGATTTCGTGACCGGCACCGTTTCCGGCAAGGTCAAGGGCGGCCTGACCGTCCTGGTCAACGGCATCCGCGCCTTCCTGCCCGGTTCGCTGCTGGACACCCGCCCGGTGAAGGACATGAGCCCGTTCGAGGGCAAGACCATGGAATTCAAGGTCATCAAGCTCGACCGCAAGCGCAACAACGTTGTGCTGTCGCGTCGCGCGGTGGTCGAGGCTTCGATGGGTGAAGAGCGCGCCAAGCTGCTCGAGACGCTGTCGGAAGGCGCGATCGTCAACGGCGTGGTCAAGAACATCACCGAATACGGTGCCTTCGTGGATCTGGGCGGCATCGACGGCCTGCTGCACATCACCGACATGGCATGGCGCCGCGTCCGTCACCCGAGCGAGGTGGTGACGGTCGGCCAGGAACTGACCGCCAAGGTCCTGAAGTTCGACGCCGAGAAGAACCGTGTCTCGCTGGGCCTGAAGCAGCTGGGCGACGACCCCTGGTTCGGCGTGGCCCGCCGCTACCCCACCAGCACCCGCCTGTTCGGCAAGGTCACCAACATCGCCGACTACGGCGCCTTCGTCGAGATCGAGCCGGGCATCGAAGGCCTGGTGCACGTCTCCGAAATGGACTGGACCAACAAGAACGTTGCACCTTCGAAGATCGTCTCCCTGGGCGACGAGGTCGAAGTCATGGTGCTGGAGATCGACGAAGACAAGCGTCGCATCTCGCTGGGCATGAAGCAGTGCAAGGCCAATCCTTGGGAAGAGTTCGCCGAGAACGTCAAGCGCGGCGACAGGGTCAAGGGCCCGGTCAAGTCGATCACCGACTTCGGCGTGTTCGTGGGCCTGGCCCAGGGCATCGACGGCCTGGTGCACCTGTCCGACCTGTCCTGGCAAGAGACCGGCGAAGCCGCCGTGCGCAACTTCAAGAAGGGCCAGGAAGTCGAAGCCATCGTGCTGGCCGTGGACGTCGAGCGCGAGCGCATCTCGCTGGGCATCAAGCAGCTGGACAGCGACCCGTTCACCACCTACACCTCGGTCAATGACCGCGGCATGTCGGTGACCGGCAAGGTCAAGACGGTCGACGCGCGTGGCGCCGAGATCGAACTGGCCGACGACGTGCTGGGCTATCTGCGCGCCTCGGAAATCTCCCGCGACCGCGTGGAAGACGCCCGCAACGTACTGAAGGAAGGCGACGAAGTGACGGCCATCATCGTCAACATCGACCGCAAGACCCGCAACATCCAGCTGTCGATCAAGGCCAAGGACAGCGCCGACCAACAGGAAGCCATGCAGCGCCTGTCGGCCACGTCCGAGCGTGAGAACGCCGGCACCACCAGCCTGGGCGCCCTGCTGCGTGCCAAGCTGGACAACCAGAACAACTAATCCTTGTTCAAGGGCGGCGGGGCTCTGTTAGCCTCGCCGCCTGGTGACCCACAGGCTCGCCACTCTTTCCGAGGGCGGGCCTGTTTTCTTCCGACAAGCCCAAAAAGAATTCCATCGTCATGACCCGCTCCGATCTTGTTGCCCATCTGGCCGAACGCTTCAGCCAGCTGACCCAACGCGACACCGAGTTCGCGGTCAAGACCATCCTGGACGCGATGTCCGAGGCGCTTGCGCGCGGCCACCGCATCGAGATCCGCGGCTTCGGCAGCTTCTCGATCAACCGCCGCCCGCCCCGCATGGGCCGCAACCCGCGCAGCGGCGCCCAGGTGCTGATCCCCGAGAAGCTGGTGCCCCACTTCAAGCCCGGCAAGGCCCTGCGCGAGGCCGTGGACACGCAGCTGCCGGCCCCCGACGCCGTCGAGTCCAAGAATCTCGCCTGAACCCCGCAGGGCTCATCGCCCCTAGAATCCGCCCGATGCGAGTGTTCGTCTGGCTCTTCCGAGCCTTCATCTTCTTTGCGCTCTTCGCCTTCGCGCTGAACAACAGCCAGGAGGCGCAGGTGCGCTGGTTCTTCGGTCATGAATGGCGCGCGCCGATGGTGATCATCGTGCTGCTGGCCTTCGGCCTGGGCGCGGCCCTGGGCGTGCTGGCCATGGTGCCGGCCTGGTGGAAACACCGCCGCGTGGCCCAGCGCCAGACCCCGGTCGACGCCGAGGCCGACATGCCGCCCCCCGTCCCGACTCCTCCCAACGCCGCCACGGTACGCGATGGACTTTGACCTGCGCTGGCTGCTGATCGCGCTGCCGGTGGCCTTCGCCCTCGGCTGGCTGGCCTCCAAGCTCGATGCGCGCCAATGGAAGCGCGAGCAGCGCGATGCCCCCAAGGCCTATTTCAAGGGGCTGAATCTGCTGCTCAACGAGCAGCAGGACAAGGCCATCGACGCCTTCATCGAGGCGGTGCAGGCCGATCCCGACACCTCGGAGCTGCACTTCGCCCTCGGCAATCTGTTCCGCCGCCGCGGCGAGTACGAGCGCGCGGTGCGGGTGCACCAGCACCTGCTGCAGCGCGGCGACCTGCCCAGGAGCGAACGCGAGCGTGCCCAGCATGCGCTGGCCCAGGACTTCTTCAAGGCCGGCCTGTTCGACCGCGCCGAGGAGGCCTTCGCCCAGCTGCGCGGCAGCGCTTTCGAGACCGAGGCCGAGCTGGCCCTGCTCTCGCTTTACGAGCGCTCGCGCGAATGGCGCAAGGCCGCCGAGGTGGCGCGCCATCTGGAGCAAGGCGGCAGCGGCTCCTTCGCCGCGCGCATCGCCAACTACCTGTGCGAACTGGCGCTGGAAGCTCAGGGCCGCCAGCAGGACGGCGAGGCCCAGGAGCTGCTGGCCGAGGCCCGCAAGATCGCGCCGCGCGCCGCGCGCGCCCATGTGCTGGCCGGCCAGATGCTGGCGCGGCGCGAGCAGCCCGAGCAGGCCATGGCCGCCTATGCCGGCCTGCTGAGCGCCAATCCCGAATCCTTCCATCTGGTGGCGCGCGACTATGCCGAGGTGGCGTTATCGGCCGGCCTGGCTTCGCAGGCCCTGGCCACCTTGCAGGCCCAGTACCAGCGCAGCCCCGGCATGCAGCTGCTGGGTGCGATCGCGCGCCTGGAGCCCGAGGCGGCCGCCCAGCGCCAGCGCCTGGTGACCCATCTGCGCGCCGAGCCCAGCCTGTCGGCCGCGCGCGCGCTGCTGGGTCAGAGCGGCGCCAGGCTCACCGAGGAAGAAGCGCCGCTGGTGGGCGCCGCGCTGGACCGCGCGGTGCGCCCGCTGCAGCGCTACCGCTGCGCCGCCTGCGGCTTCGAGGCCCAGCATTATTTCTGGCAATGCCCGGGCTGCCTCAGCTGGGACAGCTATCCGCCGCGCCACGTAGAAGAACTCTGATCAAGCCATGGCGAGCGACCGCATCATTCTGTGCATGAAATGGGGCACCAAGTACGGCCCCGAGTATGTCAACCGACTCTACGCGATGGTGCGCCGCCATCTGCGCGGCGAGTTCCGTTTCGTCTGCCTGACCGACCGCTCCGAGGGGGTGCGCGCCGAGGTCGAATGCCTGCCGATCCCGCCGCTGGCCCTGCCGCCCGGCAGCCCGGAGCGCGGCTGGACCAAGCTGACCACCTTCGAAGCCGATCTGCATGGCCTGCAGGGCACCGCCCTGTTCCTCGACCTGGACGTCGTGATCGTCGACGACATCACGCCCTTCTTCGAGGTGCCGGGCGAGTTCCTGATCATCCACGACTGGAAGCGTCCCTGGCGCATCACCGGCAACTCCTCGGTCTACCGCTTCACGCTCGGCGCCCATGCCGATGTGCTGGCCAAGTTCCGCCGCGAGTTCGACAGCATCCGGCGCCAGGTCCGCAACGAGCAGGCCTATTTGTCCAACGAGATGCAGGCCAAGGGCCTGCTGAAGTACTGGGACCCGGCCTGGTGTGCCAGCTACAAATACCACTGCATCCCGCGCTGGCCCGGCAACTACTGGCGTGCACCCTTCATCCCTCAAGGCGCACGCATCCTGATCTTCCACGGCGTGGTCAACCCGCCCGACGCGCTGGCCGGCCGCAACAACGGCAACTGGCGCCGCGCCCAGCCCGCGCCCTGGATCGCTGACCACTGGCGCGAATGAGCAGCAGCCCGCCCAGAGTCCTGCACTTCGTCACCGGCGGTTTTTCCGGCGCCACCCAGGTCGCGCTGGATCTGGTGCGTGCCGGTCAGGCCAGCGGCCGCAGCGAGCCGCTGCTGGTGCTGCGCCGCAAGCGCCAGACCGATCCGCGCCGCATCGAGGCCCTGCGCGAGCAGGGCGTGCCGGTCGAAACCGTGCCGGGCTGGTCGCACCTCGCCACGATCGCCGCGCTGCTGCGGCTGCTGCGGCGCTGGCGCCCCGACGTGCTGGTGGCCCATGGCTTCCCGGAGCATCTGCTGGGCCGCTGGGCCGGGCTGGCGGCGGGCGTGCCCCACCTGGTGCAGGTGGAACACAACTCGCGCGAGCGCTACGGCTTTTGGCGCCTGGCGCAGGCACGCTTCCTGGCACAGCGCAGCGACCGCATCGTCGGCTGCTCGGAGGGCGTGCGCCAGAGCCTGCTGGCGCTGGGCATGCCGGCGTCCAAGACCGTCGCGATCTCCAACGGCATCCGCCTGGAGCCCTTCGCCGAGGCCGAGCGCCATCCCTTCACCGAGCGGGTGCCCGGGCTGGTGATGGCGGCGCGCTTCGCCGGCCAGAAGGACCATGCCACCCTGCTGCGCGCGCTGGCCCTGCTGAAACAGCGCGGCCTGAGGCCGCCGCTGCTGCTGGCCGGCGGCGGCGGCGAGCGCCACCGGCGCGCCGCCCGCGCGCTGAGCGCCGAGCTAGGCCTGGACGATCAGGTGCAGTTCCTCGGCTTCCATCCGCGCGTGCCCGAGCTGCTGATGCAGCACCAGATCGCCGTGCTGTCCAGCCATTACGAAGGCATGCCGCTCTCGCTGGTCGAGGGCATGGCGGCCGGCTGCGTGGCCCTGGGCAGCGCGGTGCCGGGCATTCGCGAGCTGATCGAGGACGGCGTCAGCGGCCGCCTGGTGCCGCATGCCGATCCGCAGGCCCTGGCCGACGCGATCGAGGCCCTGCTGCGCGATCCCGCCGAGGCCGCCCGCCTGGCCGCGGCGGGCCGGCAGCAGGCCGAGCGGCAGCACAGCCTGGCGCGCATGCTGGGCCGCTACGAGGACCTGTTCCTGGCCCTGACGGCGCGGGAGCCACGCGCATGACCTCGCCCATGCCGACGCCCTGGCTCAGCCTGCTGCTGCCGATGTACCGCGTGCGCCCCTGGCTGGCCGCCTGCCTGGACTCGATCCTGACCCAGCAGGGCCTGGACGGGGTCGAGATCCTGCTGCTGGACGACGCCAGCGACGACGGCAGCCGCGAGCTGGCCGAGACCTACGCGGCGCGCTTTCCCGGCCGGCTACAGCTGCTGCGCCACGAGCGCAACCGCGGCGTGGCCGCGGCCCGCAACAGCCTGCTGGATGCGGCGCGCGGCGACTATCTGTGGTTCGTCGATCCCGACGATGTGATGCTGCCGGGCGCGATCGCATCGCTGCGCGCCACGCTGCAGCGCGAGCCCGGGCTCGATGTGCTGATGTGCGACTTCCGCATCCTGCGCGAGGACTTCGGGCCCAAGCATGAACGGCGCGGCGAGCTCCACATGTGCAGCTTCATCGGCCCCTCGCGCCAGCGCCTGAGCGACCGCTCGCGCCTGGTGCAGGGCCTGTTCGAGGCCGGTCATCTGCAGCCCTGGTGCAAGATCGTGCGGCGCACCGTCTGGCCGGCCGGGCTGCGTTTTCCCGAGGGCCGCTTCTTCGAGGACACCGGCGTGATGCCGCGCGTGCTGCTGCGGGCCCGCCACTATCTGCATATGCCCGAGGTCTGGATCGGCTACCGCAAGCGCGAGGGCAGCGTGCTGGCCGCGCTGGACCTGAAGAAGCTCGACGACATGAGCTTCGCACTGGCGGGCTATGGGGCCCAGCTGCGCGATCTGGACGAGGCGGCGCGCTTCGCCCAGGCCTACTTCGGCGCCGCCACCTTCGTCAGCGCCTGCCGCCATGCCAGCCGCCAGGGCGCGGCTCTGGGCCTGTACCGGGAGCGGCTGTGGCAGACGATCGACTTCGACCGCGCCGCCCTGCGCGCGCAATACCTGAAGCGCGGCTGGCTGTGGCGCTGGCTGCGCCTCGCGCATTGGCTGCGCCGCGCGGAGGGCTCGGCATGAGCGCAACGCAAGACAAGGCCCAGCCCTGGCTCAGCGTGCTGATCCCGGTCTACAACGTCGAGGCCTGGCTGCGGCCCTGCGTGGAGTCGGTGCTGGCGCAGGCCACCGGCATCGAGGGCCGGGGCGTCGAGATCCTCCTGCTGGACGATGTCTCGACCGACGGTTCGGCCGCGCTGATGCAGCGTCTGGCCGACGAGCACCCGGGGCGCCTGACCCTGCTGCGCCACGCGCGCAACGGCGGGCTCTCGGCCGCGCGCAACACCCTGCTGGAGGCGGCGCGCGGCGACTACCTCTGGTTCCTCGACTCCGACGACCTGATGCTGCCCGGTGCCCTGCCCGCGCTGGCCGAGATCGTGCGGCGCGATGCGCCGGACCTGGTGCTGTGTGACTTCCGGGTCCTGCGCGAGCGCATGCAGTTCAAGCACCGGCTGCGCGGCGAAGCGCATCGCCACACCTTCGAGGGCCCGGCGCGCAGCCTGCAGACCGACCGCTCGGCCCTGGTGCGCGGCCTGTTCCTGACCGGCAAGCTGCACGCCTGGAGCAAAATCAGCCGGCGCGCGCTGTGGGGCGACGATCTGCGCTTCCCGACCGGCCGCTATTACGAAGACATGTACACCTCGCCGGAGCTGGCCCTGCGCGCCCGCAGCTTCCTCTACGTCCCCGAGGTCTGGGTCGGCTACCGCCAGCGCGGCGGCAGCATCCTGGCCACCCTGAACCCGCAGAAACTCGAGCACATGATGGATTCCCTGGTGGGCCTGCCGCAACGGCTGGCCGCGCAGCAGCCGCCGCTGTCCCATGCGGCGCGCTTCGCGGTCGCGCATTACGCCGCGCGCGGCTATGTCAGCGCCGCGCGCTTCATGGCGCGCCATGCCGGCCGCGCCGCGCTGGCGCAATGCCATCGCCAGCTGCTGGCCAGCCTGCCGCTGGCGCCCGCCGAACTGCTGGCCGACTACCTGAAGCGCGGCTGGCTGTGGCGTGCCGCGCGGCTGCGTCACTGGCTGGCGCGCGGCGCGGAGGCCCAGGCATGAGCACGGCCGCCAAGCCCGCCAAGGACCGGACGCTCGGCCGTCTGCTGCGCTTCCTCAAGCCCTACCGCGCCGGCCTGCTGCTGTCCATCCTGGCCTATGTGGCCGCGGCCGGCACCGAGGCTTTGATCCCCAAGCTGCTGCAGCTGGCCTTCGACGACGGGCTGAAGGAGCAGAGCTTCCCGATCTGGTACGTGCCGGTCGCGCTGATCGGCCTCTACATGATCCGCGGCTGCGCCGGCTTCGCCGGCCAGTACCTGCTGAACTGGACCGTGCTGCGCGGCGTGCGCGACCTGCGCCAGGCCCTGGTCGGCGCCCTGCTGCGCGCCGATGCCAGCGTCTTCACCGGCCTGCAGGCCGGCACCGCGGTGACCAAGGTGGTCAACGATCCGCAGCAGTCGCTGTCGCTGCTGGGCAGCGTCACCACCACGGTGCTGCGCGACGGCCTGCCCGCGCTGGCCATGCTGGTCTACCTGTTCGTGCTGGACTGGCAGCTGACCCTGCTGTCGCTGGTCATCCTGCCCCTGATGGCCTTCGTCGTGAAGAAGGTCAACCGCCGCGTGCGCATGATGGGCAACCTGAGCTACGACGCGCAGATGCTGCTCTCGGCCAAGGTGGACGACCTGACCCGCGCCTGGAAGGTGGTGCGCAGCTTCGACGCCGGTCAGTACGAGCGCGAGCGCTTCGGCGACATCGCCCAGCAGGTGCAGCGCAACAGCCTCAAGCAGGTGGCGGCCGGCGCGCTGGGCCAGCCGCTGTCGCAGCTGGTGGCCAGCATCGGCATCTCGCTGATCGTCAGCATCGCGCTGCTGCAGGCGCGCGAGAACAACGCCTCGGCCGGCGCCTTCGCCGCCTATATCGGCGCGCTGCTGCTGCTGGCTTCGCGGCTGCGCCATCTGAGCGACCTGGCCACGCCGGCCAGCAACGCCCTGGTGATCGGCCGCGGCTGCCTGCAGCTGCTGGACCTGCCGCCGGAGCCGGACCCCGGCCAGCGCGATCTCGGCCCGGTGCAGGGCGAGCTGCGCCTGGAGCAGCTGAGCCTGCGCTACCCCGGCGCCGACCAGCCCGCGCTGCAGGCGCTGGACCTGCTGATCCCGGCCGGGCGCACCACCGCCCTGGTCGGCGCCTCGGGCGCCGGCAAGAGCTCGGTGGTGCACCTGATCCAGGGCTTCGGCCAGCCCGACGCCGGCCGCATCCTGCTGGACGGCATCGACATCCGCGAGCTGCGCAAGGCCGACCTGCGCCGCCAGTTCGCCGTGGTCTCGCAGGACATCGTGCTGTTCGACGCCTCGGTGGCCGACAACATCGCCTATGCCCAGCTGCGCGACGCCGCGCGCCTGGAACAGGCGCTGCGCGCCGCCCATCTGTGGGACTTCGTGCAGGGCCTGCCGCAGGGCCTGGACACGCCGGTCGGCACCAATGGCAGCAAGCTCAGCGGCGGCCAGCGCCAGCGCCTGGCGATCGCCCGCGCGCTCTACAAGGACGCGCCGATCTGGGTCTTCGACGAGGCCACCTCGGCCTTGGACGTCGAGAGCGAACGCGCGGTGCAGCAGGCCCTGGAGCAATGGCAGGGCCGCAAGACCCTGATCCTGATCGCGCACCGCCTCTCCACCGTGCGCTCCGCCGATGTCATCCATGTGCTGGCCGCGGGCCGGGTGCTGGAATCCGGCAGCCATGCCGAACTGCTGGCACAGGACGGCGCCTACGCCTCGATGGTGCAGGCGCAGATCGGGGACTGAGCGGTGCAGCGCCGGGCCTGGCTGCTGCTGGCGCCGCTGACGCTGTTGCTGTCCGGGCCCGCATCGGCCGAGCCCGCTCCGCTGGAACTCAACGAGGCCGACCGCGCCGAGCTGGAGTCGCTGCCCGGCATCGGCCCGCAGCTGGCCGAGCGCCTGCTGCAGGCCCGCGCGCTGGCGCCGTTCGAGGACTGGCGCGATCTGCGCCGGCGCGTCAAGGGTCTGGGGCCCGCGCTGCTGCGCCGCCTCTCGGACGCCGGACTGCGCGTGCGCGGCCGGCCCTTCGCCGACGCGCATTGACCGGGCGCGCCGGCGCCGCTGTGTCCGGCCTGACATCAAGCAGCCAATCACGCCTTACCTCGCTGGGCTTCAATGCCGGCTTCCGAGCGCCGCCGCGCTCCCGAACCGCCGCACCGATGCTCATCTACGCCCTTGCCCGGCCGGCATCGCGACAGCTGCGACATCTACGAGCATCGGCGCGACCCCAAATGGCCCCGCATCGGCGCGCTGCTGGACGCCCACCCGCGGCTGAGTCAGCTTCGTCGGCCGCGTGGCCCAGTACCGCTGCTACAACATGGACCAGATCGTCGCCGCGGCGCTGAAGGCGGCCGAGGCGCTGCTGGCGGCGGCGGCGGGGACCGGCCATGTGTCGGGATCGACACAAAGCGGCTAAACCGGCGACATGCGCGCCGGCTCCAATTCCGGCATCGCAGCCAGCAAGGAGCACGCATGAACCGCCTTTCGCCCCCCCATGATCATCCCCACGCCGATGCGCACGACCGGGGCCTGGCCCATGACCTGCTGGTGCTGCAGCGCCGCCGCGCGCTGGGCTGGCTGGCCGGCACCGGCGGCCTGCTGCTGTTCGGCTGCGGCGGCGGGGGCGACGACGCGGCCAGCTCCAGCAGCGACAGCGGTTCGGGCTCGACCTCGGGCACGGTCGCCAGCGGCAGCTGTTCGGTGATCCCGGAAGAGACCGCCGGCCCCTACCCCGGCGACGGCTCCAACACCGTCAATGGCAGCATCGCCAATGCGCTGACGCTCAGCGGCATCGTGCGCAGCGACATCCGCAGCAGCATTGCCGGCGCCAGCGGCACGGCCGGCGGCGTGCCGCTGACGCTCACCATCGAGCTGGTGAACACCAATGCCGGCTGCGCCGACCTGGCCGGCTACGCCATCTACCTCTGGCACTGCGACCGCGAGGGCCGCTACTCGATGTATTCCAGCGGCGTCACCAACCAGAACTACCTGCGCGGCGTGCAGGAGACCGGCAGCGACGGCACCGTCACCTTCACGACCGTCTTCCCGGGCTGCTATGCCGGCCGCATGCCCCATATGCATTTCGAGGTCTATCGCAACGCCAACACCGCCAGCTCCTACACCAACAAGCTCAAGACCTCGCAGATCGCCTTTCCCACCGAGGTCTGCAGCACCGTCTACAACGGCGCCAGCGGCTACAGCGCCAGCATCGCCAACCTGGCCGCGATCAGTTTCGGCAGCGACAACGTCTTCAGCGACGGCGTCGGCACCCAGCTGGCCAGCCTGGCCGGCAGCATTGCCGCCGGCTACAGCGCCACGCTGCGAGTCGGCCTCTCGGTGTGAGGAGGCCGACATTCGCTGGTGTATCGTGCGGCGATGCACCGATGGAGACTGGCATGACCCGTTGCCTGGTCGTGGACGACGACGGCGAGATCAGGAACGCGCTGCAGGACTATCTGCAGCGCTTCGGCATGCGCGTGGCCGGCGCGGCCGACGGCGCCCAGATGCGCCGCCAGCTGCTGACCCAGAGCTTCGACGTGCTGGTGCTGGACCTGATGCTGCCCGACGAGAACGGCCTGGAGCTGTGCCGCTGGGTGCAGCAGCAGCACAAGGAGCTGGCGGTCATCATGCTGACCGCCCATGGCGATCCGATCAGCCGCGTGCTGGGCCTGGAGATGGGGGCCGACGACTACCTGGCCAAGCCCTTCGAGCCGCGCGAGCTGGTGGCGCGCATCCACGCGGTGCGCCGACGCGTGCACAAGGGCGCGCTGGCCGGCGGGACGCCGCGCGAGCAGCGGCGCGAGCTGTGCTTCCAGGGCTGGCGCTTCGACCGCATGCTGCGCCAGCTGATCTCGCCCGACGAGGTGGTGGTGGCCCTGTCCAGCGCCGAGCACCGCCTGCTGCTGGCCTTTGTCGAGCGGCCCGGCCGGGTGCTGAGCCGCGAGCAGCTGATCGAGCTGACGCGCGCGCCCGGCGTCGAGGTCAACGACCGCAGCATCGACCTGACCGTCTCGCGCCTGCGCCAGAAGCTGGCCGATTCGCCGCGCGAGCCGCGCCTGATCCGCACCATGCGCGGCGAGGGTTATCTGTTCGACGCCCAGGTGCATTGACGCCCATGCGGTCCCTGCGTCGACTGCTTTTCACCGACACCCTGGCCCGGCGCCTGTTCCTGCTGATGTGGGCCGCCCTGGTGGCCAGCCATGTGCTGGCCTATGCGGCGGTGCGCCTGGTGCAGGTTGGCCCGGACGGCGACGCGCCGCAGCATCTGCCCACCTTCCCCTCGCTGCCGCCCACGCCGGGCATGCCCGATGGCGCGGCGCATGGCCCCGGAGGGCCACCGCCGGGGCCGCGGCCAGAACCGCGGCCGGAACCGCGGCTCGATGCGGCGGACGCGCCGCTGCCCGGCCCGCATCGCGGCCCGGGCCTGCCCGCGCGCGTGCTGCTGCTGGACTACGGCGTGCGCCTGCTGGTGATCGCCCTGGCCGCCTGGTGGGGCTCGCGCTGGCTGGCGCGGCCGATGCGCGAGCTGGTGCGGGCCTCGCGCTCGCTGGGCGGCGCCGTCGGCGGCGCGACCCGCCTGCCCGAGCTGGACGAGGCCGATGGCACGCAAGAGGTGCGCGAGGCCGCGCAGGTCTTCAACCGCATGGCCCGCGAGCTGAAGCGCCAGTTCAGCGAGCGCGGCCTGATGATGGCGGCGATCTCGCATGACCTGCGCACGCCGCTGACCCGGCTGCGCATGCGCCTGGAAACCATGGAAGCACCGGCCGAGCAGCGCGAGCGCTCGGTGGCCGACATCCGCGAGATGGACGGCCTGATCGACACCGTGCTGGAGCTGTTCCGCGGCAGCGACGGCCAGGAGGCCACGCGCGACACCGATGTCGGCGCGCTGGTGCAGGCCCTGGTCGACGACCTGGCGGAGCAGGGCCAGCCGGTGCGCTGCGAGCCGGAGGCCGGCGCCATGCCGACGATCGCCCGCGCCCAGCCCGCCGCGCTGCGCCGCGTGCTGGCCAATCTGCTGGGCAATGCGCTGCGCTACGGCGGCCCGACCGAGGTGCGGGTGCGGCGCGAGGGCACGACGGTGGCGGTGCGCATCGACGATGCCGGCCCCGGCATCCCCGAGGCGCAGCTGGAGGCGGTGTTCCAGCCCTTCTTCCGCCTGGAAGGCTCGCGCAGCCGCCATACCGGCGGCACCGGCCTGGGCCTCTATATCGCGCGCGACCTGAGCCAGCGCATGGGCGGCGAGCTGCGCCTGAGCAACCGCGCCGAGGGCGGGCTGCGCGCCGAGCTGCGCCTGCCGCGCGCCTGATCAGCCCGCCAGGGCCCGCGCCGCCTCGTCGATCAGCGCCGCCACCTCGGCCGGCCGCGAGGCCAGCGAGGCATGGCTGGCCGGCAGGCTCAGCAGCCTGCGCGGCTGCATGCGTTCGGCCATGCGGCGCTGGTTGTCCGGATGGATCATGCGGTCCTCGGTGGAGAGCTGATACCAGCAGGGCTTGTGCAGCCAGGCCGGCACGTCGACCGTGTCGCCGAAGGTGCCGGCCAGCGGCGCCTTCTGCGTGACCGCCATCACCAGCGCCTCGTCCGCGCTCAGGTCCTGGCAGAAGCTCTCGTGGAACTTGTCATGGCGGGCCCAGAGGTAGCCGTCGCTGTCCGGCTCGATGTTGGCGACCGCGGCCGGCGGCAGCATATGGGTGATGCCGCCCGGGCTTTCGCCGGCATCGGGCGCGAAGGCCGCGATATAGACCAGGCCCTGCACCTGCGGCAGATTGCCGGCCTGGCTGATCACCGCGCCGCCGTAGGAATGGCCGACCAGCAGCACCGGCCCGGGCTGCTGCGCCACCATCTTGCGGGTGCGCTCGGCGTCGTCGGCCAGCGAGCTCAGCGGCAGCTCGACCGTGCGCAGGCGCCGATGCCCCAGGCGCGCCAGTTCGACGATGGTCTTGCTCCAATGGGCCGCGCCGCCCCAGAAGCCATGAACCAGGACAATGCTCAATGGGTCGCTCATGGTGTCGTTTCCTTAGCTCGAGATCGGCTCCCTTCGCGGCATGCCATGCCGCGGCGGCGCGCCGCGGTGCGATCAGATGCCCGTCAAAAGGGACATAGCAGCTGGGTGGGCCGGGGCCGCGCGCGCTCAGGCCGGCACGCTTTCGACGAAACCGGCGCGGCGCCGGCGCATCGTGGCGGGATCGACCGTCGGCGCCTGGGCCGGCCAGCCGAAAAAGCGCTGCACCTCGGCGCGACGCGCCAGGGTGTCGGACATGCCCAGCATGATCAGCTCGCTGGTGTACGAGGGTTCGAACAGCAGGTAGCTGGCCAGCACCGAGCCACTGGCGCCCTTGCCCTCGCCGGCCACGCCGACGCCGCGCAGCAGCGCCCGCATGCTGGGCGGCAGGCTGCCCTGGTGCTCGGCGGCCAGTTCGTCCAGGCGCCGGCTGGGTGCGATCACCAGCACGTCGATGGGGCGCAGCGGGGTGCTGCGGCGCGCCTCCGGCGGCAGCAGCGACAGGGTGTGGTTGATGCGCTGCAGACGTTCCACGTCCACCGCCAGCGCGTCCAGGAAGATGTTGGACAGCGCATGGCCGGCGATCTGCGCCAGGCTGGGATGGCCCTCGGACGGCAGCTCGCGCCGCCCCCCGGGCGGCTCGTGCATGCGGCCGGCGCCGATCACCAGCACGCGCTCGGCCCCCAGGTGCACGGCCGGCGAGATCGGCGCGCTCTGGCGCATCGAGCCGTCGCCGAACCATTCGGGCCGGCCGTCCAGCTCCAGCTGCTCGGCCGGGAAGATGAAGGGGATCGCCGAGGAGGCCAGCAGATGTTCGATGCTCAGCCGCGCCGGCACCGCCAGACGCTGCGAGCGCAGCCACGGGGCGACCGGCTTGTGGGTCTGGTAGAAGGTGACATGCTGGCCCGAGGTGTAGCTGGAACCGCTGATCGCCAGCGCCCGCATATGGCCCTGCGCCAGCATCCCGTCCAGGCGTTCCAGCCGCACCCAGCGGCGCAGCAGCTCGCCCAGCGGCGCATTGTCCAGCAGGCTGCGCGGGCGGCTGCGGCGCCAGCGCGCCAGCGCCCAGCCCAGGCTCATCATCGTCATCCAGCGCGCGCCGCTGCGTATCACGCCCAGCGAATCGGCCGCGTAGACCTGCTCGACATGGATGTTCAGCCAGATATGCATCAGGCCGTCGACCGCGGCATCGAAGTCGTCGGCGATGCAGGCCAGGGTGGCCGCATTGATCGCCCCGGCCGAGGTGCCCGCGATGATGGGAAAGGGATTGGGGCAGCCCGCCCCGGCCTGGCCGGCATCGCGGCGCAACTGGGCCAGCGCGGCCAGCACGCCCACCTGATAGGCCGCGCGCGCGCCGCCGCCGGTCAGGATCAGGCCGGTGGCGGGGGGCGCGATCAGCGGTGACGGGACGGCATGCGGCGACACCCGGCCAGCTTACGACCTGTTGCCGGCCGGCAAAGCACCGAACAGGGCCCCAGATGGGGGTCTCGTTTGCGCGGACGCAACGCCGCCGCGGCGCCCGGCCGCCTACTCGTAGACCACCTGGGGCGGCTCCGGGCTCTGCGCCATCATGCGCCGCAACGCCTGCAGCGCTTCCTCGCAGGGCCAGAAACGGCTGTCCTCGCCGAGATCCAGCTTGGCCTGGCCCTGGGCCAGGAAATGATGGGTCAGCACCTTCAGGCCCTGGGTCACCGTGCCCTGCTCGCCCTCCACCCTGCGCGCCGGCCAGGTCTTGACGACCTCGGCCAGCGGTGGCAGCGCGCTCTTCACCGGCACATAGACATAGCGCCCGAAGCGCGCGCGCGCGCCGGCCAGGCTCCAGACCTGCTGCACATTCATGCGCAGGCCGCCGGAGAAGCGGTCGTTCTGCACCTTGCCGGAGACGATGATCAGCTCGTCCTCGGCCAGCAGCTCCTTGTTGGCGTTGAGCATCTCCTCGTTGGCCACCGCCTCGATCGCATCGCTCTTGTCGTCCAGCTTGAAGATCGCGACGCGCCCGCGGTTGCCGTTGATGACGCGCAGGTCGCTGACGATGCCGGCCACCATCACCGGCTCGCGGCCGTCCTGCAGCTCGACGATGCGGCGCCTGACCATGCGGCGCACCTCCTCGCCGCTCTGGTCGAACAGATGGCCGCTGAGGTAGTAGCCGATCGCGGTCTTCTCCAGGCTGAGCTTTTCCTTGATGCTCCAGGGCGCCACCTCGACCAGCGGCGGCTCGGCGGTCGACGAGCCGTGGGCGTTGTCGTCGAAGTCGAACAAGCCGCCCTGGTCGACGTTCTGCGCCAGCTTGTCGGCATAGGTGTAGCCCAGGGCCACGCTGGCCAGGAGGCGCGCGCGGTCCGGCTCCAGCGCATCGAAGGCGCCGGCCTTGATCAGGGCCTCGACGACCCGCTTGTTGACCGCCTTGCGGTCGACCCGGGCGCAGAAATCGAAGAAGCTCTTGAACGGCCCCCCCTCGGTGCGCGCCGCGACGATCGCATGGATCGCGCCGACACCGGTGCCCTTGACCGCGCCCAGGCTGTAGTTGATCTTCTTCGGGCCCAGCGGCTCGAAGCGGTGCACGCCCAGGTTGACATTGGGCGGCTCGAACTCGATGCCGAACAGCTTGGCGTCGTTCAGCAGCACCTTCAGCTTGTCGGTGTCGTCCGATTCGATCGTCATGTTCGCGGCGAAGAACTCGGCCGTGAAATGCACCTTCAGCCAGGCCGTGTGATAGGCCAGCAGCGAGTAGGCGGCGGCATGCGACTTGTTGAAGCCGTAGCCCGCGAACTTCTCCATCAGGTCGAAGACCTCGTCGGCCTTGTCCTGGTCGATGTTCTTCTCCGCGGCGCCCTTGCGGAACAGCTCGCGGTGCATGGCCATCTCTTCGGCCTTCTTCTTGCCCATCGCGCGGCGCAGCATGTCCGCGCCGCCGAGCGAGTAGCCGCCCAGCACCTGGGCGGTCTGCATCACCTGCTCCTGGTAGACCATGATGCCGTAGGTCTCGGCCAGCACCGGCTCCACCAGCGGGTGCGGGTATTCGACCACCTCGCGGCCATGCTTGCGCGCCACGAAGCTGGGGATCAGGTCCATCGGGCCCGGGCGGTACAGCGCGTTCAGCGCGATCAGATCCTCCAGGCGCGAGGGCTTCGCGTCCTTCAGCATCTTCTGCATGCCGCTCGATTCAAACTGGAACACCGACTCGGTCAGGCCGTCGGAGAACAGCTTGTAGGTCTTCTTGTCGTCCAGCGGGATCTTCTCGAAGGCGAAGTCTTTCTGCTCCGGATAGCGCGCTTGAATAAAGTCCTTGGCCAGCTCCAGGATGGTCAGGGTCGCCAGGCCCAGGAAGTCGAACTTCACCAGGCCGATCGCCTCGACGTCGTCCTTGTCGTACTGGCTCACCGCGCTGGTGGAGCCGGGCTGCTGGTACTGCGGGCAGAAGTCGGTGATCTTGCCCGGCGCGATCAGCACGCCGCCGGCGTGCATGCCGATCGAGCGCACCGTGCCCTCGACCCGCGCGGCCATCTCCAGCAGGCCGGCCACTTCCTCGTCCTGCTGCTCGCGCTCCTCGATCTCGGGCGACTCGTGGCGCGCATAGACCATCTTGGCCTTGGCCGGATCGAAGTCCGGCGGCAGCTTGGCCAGCGTCACCGTCTTGCCGGGCGGCGCCGGCACCAGCTTGGCGATCGAGTCCACATGGCCGAAGCCCATGCCCAGCACGCGGCCGATGTCGCGCAGCGCGCCCTTGGCCGCCATCGTGCCGAAGGTGGCGATCTGGCTGACCGCCGGGCGGCCGTACTTGTCCTTCACGTACTCGATGACGCGATCGCGGTTGCCCTGGCAGAAGTCGATGTCGAAGTCGGGCATCGAGACCCGCTCGGGGTTCAGGAAACGCTCGAACAGCAGGTTGTACTGCAGCGGGTCCAGGTCGGTGATCAGCAGTACATAGGCCACCAGCGAGCCCGCGCCCGAGCCCCGGCCCGGGCCCACGGGGCAGCCGTTTTCCTTGGCCCACTTGATGAAGTCGCCGACGATCAGGAAGTAGCCCGGGAAGCCCATCTTGATGATGGTCTCCAGCTCGAACTCCAGGCGCTCGACATAGCGCGGGCGCTGGGCGTCGCGCTTGGCCGCGTCGGGGAACAGCAGCTGGAGCCGGTCCTCCAGGCCCTCGTAGGAGAGCTGGCGGAAATACTGGTCCATCGGCATCGGCGTGCCGTCTTCCAGCGGCGGCGTCGGGAAGTTCGGCAGCTGCGGCTTGCCCAGCACCAGGGTCAGGCTGCAGCGCTTGGCGATCTCCACCGTATTGGCGATCGCGCTCGGGATGTCGGCGAACAGCGCCTCCATATCGGCCTGGCTGCGGAAATACTGGCTCGGCAAAAATCGCTTGATGCGCTTGGGGTTGGCCAGAGTCTCGCCCTCGGCGACGCAGACCCGCGCCTCATGGGCCTCGAAGTCCTCCTCGGCGAGGAACTGGATCGGGTGCGTGGCCACCAGCGGCAGCTGCAGCTCGGCCGCGAAGGGCACGCTGGCGCGCACCAGCGCCTCCTGGCCGGGCAGGCCGGCGCGCTGCAACTCGATGTAGAAGCGATTCGGGAAGATGCTTGAGAGGCGCTGCGCCCAGTCGCGCGCGCGCGCCCGATCGCCCATCAGCAAGGCCTGGCCCAGGCCGCCGAACTGTGCGCCGGACAGGCAGATCAGGCCCTCGCCCAGCTCCTGCAGCCATTCCCATTTGAGGCAGGCCTGGTTGCGCACGACGTTCTGTATCCAGGCGCGCGACAGCAGCTCGGAGATGTTCAGATAGCCCTGCTTGTTCTGCACCAGCAGCAGCAGTCGGGTCGGGTTCTTGTCCGAGCCCTCGGGCTCCAGCCAGCAGTCCGCGCCCAGGATGGGCTTGACGCCCTTCTTGCGGCAGGCGTTGTAGAACTTGACGCCGCCGAACAGATTGGCCAGGTCCGCCAGGCCCAGGGCCACCTGGGCGTCCTTGGCCGCCGCATTGGCGGCATCGTCGGTTCGCAGGGTGCCGTCTACGACGGAATACTCGGTATGGGTGCGCAGATGAACAAAGGCCATGCCGGATTGTAAGGAAGCCGGGCCTGGGCCTAACCCTCGGCAGCGGGCTTGGCGAGGGCGGCTATGCTGCGAGCCCATGCGCAAATCCATGCCCATCCTGCTCGCCGGCGCGCTCGCGCTGGCCCTGCCCGTGCCGGCACAGACGCCGGCCGCCAGGCCCAACGCCCAGCCCGACGCCAAGCCGCGGCGCAGCAGCACCGAGATCCTCGCCCAGTCCCCCTCGGGCGATTGGCGCACGCCGGATCCGGCGAACACCCTGCTGATGGAGCTGCAGCCCGCACGGGCCGGTCAGGAGGTGGCGCAAGTGCTGATCGAGCTGGCGCCGCGCTTTGCGCCGCGCCATGCCGAGAACATCCGCGCGCTGGCGCGCGGCGGCTATTACGACGGCCTGGCCATCGTGCGCGTGCAGGACAACTTCGTCACCCAGTGGGGCGACCCGGATGGCGAGGACGCGGCCAAGGCCCGGCCGCTGGGCAAGGCCGCGTCCAGGCTGCCCGCCGAGTTCTCCGTCGCCTACCAGGGACTGCCCATCACCCGGCTGCCCGACGTGGACGGCTGGGCCCCGCTGACCGGCTTTGTCGACGGCTTTCCCGTCGCCGCCGACCCCGGGCAGGACAAGGCCTGGCTGGCCCATTGCTACGGCATGGTGGGCGCCGGCCGCGGCGATGCGGTCGACTCCAGCAGCGGCGCCGAGCTCTATGCGGTGATCGGCCATGCGCCACGCGGCCTGGACCTGAACATCACCGTGGTGGGCCGCGTGCTCAAGGGCATCGAGCATCTGTCCAGCCTCTCCCGCGGCGGCCCCAACATGGGCTTCTACGAGCGGGCCGAGCAGCGCACCGCGATCCGGCGCGTGCGCCTGCTGGCCGACCTGCCCGAGGCCGAGCGCCCGGCCCTGCAGCTGCTGCGCACCGACAGCCGGACCTGGCAGGAGCTGCTGGACGCGCGCCGCCACCGCGGCGGCTGGTTCGTCCACAGCCCCGGCCATATCGAACTGTGCAGCGCCGGCGTGCCGAGCCGGCCGGCACGCTGAACCGCCGCCGGAATCGCCCTTGGACCTGAGAACCCTGTTCCAGGCGCAGACCTGCGCATTGCTCGCGATCGCCGCGATGCTGTGGGCCGCGCGCGGCCCCGGCGACCGTGGCACCGGCCTGGGCACCTGGACCCTGGGCGTCAGCGCGCAGGGCCTGGCCTTTCTGCTGCTGGCCGGGGCCGGTCAACTGCCGCCGCTGCTGTCGGCCGTGCTGGCCAACATGGCCGGCGCCCTCAGCGTGGCCCTGTTCTTCGTGGCGCTGCGCCAGTTCCTGGGCCGGCCCTGGTCCCGCCCGGGCCTGGCCCTGCTGGTAGCGGCCGTGGTGCTGGTGGCCGCCTTCAGCGGCGTCCGCTATGTGGACTCGACCATCTTCAACGGCTTCGCCTACGGCCTGCTGCAGCTGCTCAATGCCCGGCTGCTGTGGCGGCATCTGCCGGCCGCGCAGTGGCCGATGCGGCGCGTGCAGCGCCTCGTCGCGCTGTTCTATCTGCTGATGGGTCTGCTGCTGCCGCTGCGCGCCACGGCCCTGCTGCTGGGCGTCGCCGCACCGGGCTACCTGGACCTGCCGCCCGGCGCCCAGCTGCCGATCTATGTGTTCTCCTTCGTCTTCATCATCGTCACCAACCTCGGCTTCCTGCTGCTGTGCAAGATGCGCGCCGAGGCCGAGGTGCGCGCCCAGGCGATGACGGACGAGCTGACCGGCCTGCCGAATCGGCGCGCGCTCGACGAGGCGCTCGGGCAGGCCCTCGCCGAGGCCACGGCCGGCGGCCGGCCCTTCGCGGTGATGATGGTGGATGTCGACCATTTCAAGTCGATCAACGACCGTTTCGGGCACCACGCCGGCGATCTGGCGCTGCGCGCCTTCGCCCAGCGCCTCGGCCTGGCACCGGTCAGGGGGGCGCGCATCTTCCGCTATGGCGGCGAGGAGTTCAGCGTGCTGCTGCCCGACACCGGCGAACCCGCGGCGCGCGCGCACGCCGAGCGGCTGCGCGCCCAGGTGGCGCTGCCGCCGCAGGAGCTGACGCAGGCGCGCAGCGCCAGCTTCGGCCTGACCCTCTGGCGCCCGGGCGACAGCGCCGACGCGCTGCTGGGGCGCGCCGACATCGCGCTGTACCGCGCCAAGTCCCAGGGCCGCGACCGCGTCGAGTTCGAGTAATCCACGCGGGCCGCGGCGGCCGGCGCACATTGCCTACAATCCCGGCCTTCGCTATGCAGAACGCCGCTTCTTCCATCCTCAATATCTCGGCCTACAAATTCGTGGGCCTGCCCGATTGCCACGCGCTGCGCGAGCGCCTGCACGAGCACGCGCAGACACTGGGCCTGAAGGGCACCGTGCTGCTGGCCGAGGAAGGCATCAACCTGTTCCTGGCCGGCGCCGCCGAGGGCGTGCGCGCCTGGGTCGATAGCCTGCGCCAAGACCCGCGTTTTGCCGACCTGGCCCCGAAGGAGAGCTGGAGCGAGGCCCTGCCCTTCAAGAAGCTGCTGGTCAAGGTCAAGCCCGAGATCATCCGCATGAACCACCCGGCGATCCGCCCGGATCGGCTGGAGCGCGCGCCCGCCCTGCCCGCCGCCACGCTGGCACGCTGGCTGACCCAGGGCCATGACGACGCCGGCCGCCCGGTCGTGACCCTGGACACCCGCAACGCCTTCGAGGTGGACTATGGGTCATTCGAGGGCGCGATCGACTGGCGCATCGCGAAGTTCAGCGAGTTCCCCGCCGCGGTGCAGCGGCACCGCGAGGAGCTGCGCGGCAAGACCGTCGTGAGCTTCTGCACCGGCGGCATCCGCTGCGAGAAGGCCGCGATCTACCTGCAGCAGCAGGGGCTGGACGCGCCCGTCTACCAGCTGGAGGGCGGCATCCTCAAGTATTTCGAGGAAACCGACGGCGCCCATTACCGCGGCAGCTGCTTCGTGTTCGACCAGCGCGAGGCGCTGGATGCCGGCCTGGCGCCGGACAGCCGGGTCCAGCGCCCGGCCAGCGAGGCGCATCGGGCCCCGCGATGAGCCGCGAACGAACCAGCCTCGGCGGCTGGCTGCTGCGCCTGGCAGGCCTGGCCGTGCTGGGGCTGGCGATCAGCCTCGCCGCCTTCCGCGCGCCCGAGAGGCCGCTGGAGAGCCTGGTGGCCCGCTGGGCGCCGCCGCCCTCGGACTTCCTGGATCTGGACGGCCAGCTGGTGCATTACCGCGACGAGGGCCCGCGCCACGATCCGCTGCCGATCGTGCTGCTGCACGGCACCGCCGCCAGCCTGCACACCTGGGAGGGCTGGGTGGCGGCGCTGAAGGGCGGCCGCCGCGTCATCAGCGTCGACCTGCCCGGCTTCGGCCTGACCGGCCCCGCCAGCGACGGCGACTACAGCGCCGCGGCCTATCAGCGCTTCGTGCTGGCGCTGCTGGACCGCCTGCGGCTGGCGCGCGTGGTGCTGGGCGGCAATTCGCTGGGCGGCCAGACCGCCTGGGAGCTCGCCCTGCAGCATCCCGCGCGGGTGGCGGCCCTGGTGCTGGTGGATGCCGGCGGCCACGACTTCCGGCCCGCCGCGGTGCCGCCGGGCTTCCGGCTGGCACGCCTGCCCGGGGTCGAATGGCTGCTGCGCGGCCTGCTGCCGCGGCGCGTGGTCGAGGCCAGCGTGCTCGAGGTCTACGGCACGCCGGCCAAGGTGCGGCCCGAGCTGGTCGACCGCTATTTCGAGCTGACCCTGCGCGAAGGCAACCGTGCCGCCCTGGTACAGCGCCTGCGCCAGCTGCGCCCCAGCCCGCTGATCGAGCGCCTGCCCGAGCTGCGCCAGCCCACGCTGATCCTGTGGGGCGGGCGCGACCGTCTGATCCCGCCCGCCTATGGCGAGGCCTTCGCCAAGGCCATTCCCGGCAGCCGCCTGCAGGTCTTCGAGACCCTGGGCCATGTGCCCCAGGAGGAAGATCCGGCGGCGACGGTGGCCGTCGTGGCCGACTTTTTGCATTCGCTCAAACCCTGATGCCCGGCGCGCACCCGGGCATGCAACACTGCCAACCGCACATAACTCTCAGGAGCAACTCCTCATGCAACGACGTCATCTGATTGCCCTGGCCGCGCTGGCCCTGGGCGCCGCCACCGCCGTCCAGGCCCAGGCCCCCGAGTGGAAGAAGATCCGCATCGGCGTGGAAGGCGCCTACCCCCCGTTCTCCGAGGTGGGCCCCGACGGCAAGCTCAAGGGCTTCGAGATCGACTATGCGCTGGCCCTGTGCGCCGAGATGAAGGCCGAATGCACGCTGGTGCAGCAGGACTTCGACGGCCTGATCCCCGCGCTGCAGGCTCGCAAGACCGACGCCATCATCGCCTCGGTGTCGATCACCGACGAGCGCAAGAAGGCCATCGCCTTCTCGGTGCCCTACTACAACACCCCGGCCCGCTTCGCCGCCAAGGCCGACGCCAAGCTGGACGCCACCCCGGCCGGCATGAAGGGCAAGAAGATCGGCGTGCAGCGCGCCACCATCCACGAGAAGTTCGCAGCCGAGCAGTTCAAGGGTGCCGAGATCGTGCGCTACGCCACCCAGGACCAGGCCTTCCTGGACCTGAAGTCGGGCCGCATCGACGCCACCGTGGCCGACATGGTCGCCATCGACCTGGGCTTCCTGAAGACCCCGGCCGGCAAGGGCTTCGCCTTCACCGGCCCGAGCTACACCGACGTCAAGTACTTCGGCGTCGGCGTCGGCGTCGGCCTGCGCAAGGCCGACGACAAGGTGCTGGGCAAGAAGTTCAACGACGCGATCGGCGCGCTGAAGGCCAACGGCACGTTCAAGAAGCTCAACGACAAGTACTTCGAGTACGACATTTCCCCGAAGTAAACGGCCCACCCCCTACCGGCTGCGCCGGCCCCCTCAAGGGGGCGCGTCCGAGGGCCCGGCAAGGCCGGATCCCCGGGCGCCACTCGATGAATCGCGCCGGCTGCGCCGCGCGCTCATCGAGGGGTGTGGCGGATGGACTCATTATGTTTTTGCACGGTTTTCTGCCGAGCCTGCTGCAGGGCGCCCTGGTCACGCTGAGCGTGGCCCTGGCGTCCCTGGCGCTGGCCATGGTGCTGGGCCTCGCGGGCGCCATGGCCAAGCTCTCGAGCTGGGCTTTCGCCCGCGGCCTGGCCTATCTCTACACGACGGTGATACGCGGCGTGCCCGATCTGGTGCTGATGCTCTTGATCTTCTTCGGCGGCCAGGTCGCGGTGAACCACCTCGCGCTGGCCCTGGGCCACGAGGACTACATCGACATCGACCCCTATCTGGCCGGTGTGCTGACCATCGGCTTCATCTTCGGCGCCTACCTGACCGAGGCCTTCCGCGGTGCCTTCCTGGCCGTACCGCCGGGCCAGCGCGAGGCCGGCCTGGCCTTCGGCATGGCGCCCTGGCAGGTGGCCTGGCGCATCACCTTCCCGCAGATGTTCCGCCATGCGCTGCCGGGCCTGTCGAACAACTGGCTGGTGCTGATCAAGAGCACGGCCATCGTCTCGGTGATCGGCCTCTCGGACCTGATGACGCGCGGCTCGCAGGCCGCCGGCTCGACGCGCGAGCCCTTCGTCTTCTACGCCGCGGTGGCGCTGATCTACCTCGGCTTCACCAGCGTCTCGGAGCTGGTGTTCGACCGACTGCAGAAGCGCTTCTCGATCGGCCAGAAGCAGGGCAAGCTCTGACCCCCGCACCATGAATCTCGAAGCCATCACCGAGAACCTGCCGCTCTACCTCAGCGGCGCCCTCACCACCTTTGAACTGCTGCTGATCTCGCTGGGCCTGGGCCTGGCGTTCGCGATCCCGCTGGCGGTGCTGCGCGCCCTGCCCAATCCCTGGATCTCGCGCCCGATCTGGTTCTACACCTATGTGTTCCGCGGCACGCCGATGCTGGTGCAGCTGTTCCTGATCTATTACGGACTGGCGCAGTTCGACTGGATGCAGCAGAGCGCGCTGTGGCCCTATTTCGGCTCGGCCTGGTTCTGCGCCTGCCTCGCCTTCGCGCTCAACACCTGCGCCTACACGGTGGAGATCATCGCCGGCAGCATCGGGTCGCTGCCGCATGGCGAGATCGAGGCCGCCAAGGCCATGGGCATGAGCCGCCCGGTGATGCTGCGCCGCATCGTGCTGCCCTCGGCGCTGCGCCGCGCCCTGCCGGCCTACAGCAACGAGGCCATCTTCATGCTGCACGGCACCTCGCTGGCCAGCATCGTCACCATCATGGACCTGACCGGCGCGGCCCGTCAGGTCAACTCCACCTACTACCTCCCCTTCGAGGCCTTCATCACGGCCGCGCTGTTCTATTTCCTGCTGACGCTGAGTCTGGTCGGCCTGTTCCATGCGGCCGAGCGCCGCTGGCTCAAGCCCCTGATGCCGCGCTGACCCTTCATGCAAACCCAACGCCACGCCCTGCTCTCGCCCGCCCCCGGCACCCAGCGCGAGCTGATCTCCCTGCACTACGGCCGCCCCGACCCGGACGGTCCCGGCAAGGCCTATATCCAGGCCTCGCTGCATGCCGACGAACTGCCCGGCATGCTGGTGGCCCACCACCTGCGCCGCCGCCTGGACGCGCTGCAGGCCGAAGGCCGCATCCGCGGCGAGATCGTGCTGGTGCCGATGGCCAATCCGATCGGCCTGTCCCAGCATCTGCTGCACGGCCATCTGGGCCGCTTCGAGGCCGCCTCGGGCGAGAACTTCAACCGCCATTACCCCGACCAGGTCGAGGCCGTGGCCGCCGCCGTCGAGGGCGAGCTGGGGCAGGACCCGGCACGCAACACGCGCCTGCTGCGCGAGGCGCTGAGGAAGGCCATCGAGGCCAGCCCGGCGGACACCGAGCTGCAGTCGCTGCGCCGCACCCTGATGCTGCTCGCCTGCGATGCCGACATCGTGCTGGACCTGCATTGCGACGCCCAGGCGGTGCTGCACCTCTACACCGAGACGCCCTGCGCCGCCGACTGCGAGCCGCTGGCGCGCTTCCTGGGTTCGCGCCTGACCCTGCTGGCGCTGGACTCGGGCGACAAGCCCTTCGACGAGATCTGCTCCCAGCCCTGGTGGCGCTGGGCCGAGCGCTTCAAGGGTCGCTTCCCGATCCCGCAGGCCTGCCTGTCGGTGACGGTGGAACTGCGCGGCCAGGCCGATGTCGAGCATGAACTGGCCGAGCGCGACGCGCAGAACATCATCGACTTCCTGGCCTGGCGCGGCCTGATCGACGCGCCGGCACCGCCCCTGCCCGAGGCCCTGGGCGACGCCCGCCCGCTGGCCGGCAGCATGCCGATCAAGAGCGAGACGGCAGGCCTGCTGACCTTCCTGCGCCAGCCCGGCGAGACGGTGAAGGCCGGCGAGGTGCTGGCCCAGGTGATCGACCCGATCTCCAACGGCGTCACCGAGCTGAAGAGCCCGGTCGACGGCCTGCTGTTCGCACGCGACACGGTGCGCTTCGTGCGCGCCGGCATGAAGATCGCCAAGGTGGCCGGCCATCGGGCCTTGCGCAGCGGCAAGCTGCTGGGAGACTGAGCGATGACGTCAAGTCTCAAGATCGAGAACCTGCACAAGCGCTACGGCGAACGCGAGGTCCTGAAGGGTGTGTCGCTGTCGGCCAGGCAGGGCGACGTGATCACCCTGATCGGCTCCAGCGGCTCCGGCAAGAGCACCTTCCTGCGCTGCATCAACCTGCTGGAGCAGCCCCACGAGGGCACGCTGTCGCTGGGCAGCGAGCAGCTCGCGCTGACGCGCGACCGCGACGGCAGCCTGAAGGCGGCCGACGCCAAACAGCTGCAGCGCTGGCGCGCCCGCCTGGCCATGGTGTTCCAGAACTTCAACCTCTGGGGCCACCGCACCGTGATCGAGAACGTGATCGAGGTGCCGGTCCATGTGCTGGGGATGCCCAAGGCCGAGGCGCTGGAGAAGGCCGAGGCCCTGCTGGCTAGAGTCGGCGTGGCGCATCGCAAGAGCGTCTACCCGGCCCAGCTCAGCGGCGGCGAGCAGCAGCGCGTCGCGATCGCACGCGCGCTGGCGGTCGAGCCCGAGGTGATGCTGTTCGACGAGCCGACCTCGGCGCTGGACCCCGAGCTGGTCGGCGAGGTGCTGAAGGTGATGCGCGACCTGGCGGCCGAGGGCCGCACGATGATCGTCGTCACCCACGAGATGGGCTTCGCGCGCGAGGTCTCCAGCCACACCATGTTCCTGCACCAGGGCAAGGTCGAGGAGCAGGGCAACCCGCGCGAGGTGCTGGCGCGCCCGCAGAGCCAGCGCCTGCAGCAGTTCCTCAGTGGCGGCTTGAAATAGCCCCCCGCGGCGCGCAGCGCGCGGCGGGCCGTACACAGCAGGTAACAGGCGGCCTGCCGTCCGCCCCTACACTGCCGGCCGAATGCCGCAGTCCAGGGAAGAACAGACGATGCGAATGCCGCCAACCCGGCCCCCACGCCACCGGTCGCTGCCGGGCCTGCTCGCGCTCTGCGTGGCGGGCCTGAGCCGGGCGCAGGGCCCGTCGCTGCCCGCGCTGGAGGAATGCGCGGCGATCGGCGCGCCGGCCGACCGGCTGGCCTGCTACGACAAGGCCATGGGCCGCGCGTCCGAACTCACCGTTCCGGCGGCTATGGCGGCCTCTGCCGCGCCGCCCGCCTCCACCTCGCTGCTGGCGCCCAAGGGCTCGCCGCTGACGGCCGCCGCCGCGCCGCGCGAGGGGCCGCCCAGCCTGCTGTCCAAGTTCTGGGAACTGGAGGCCGAGGACAAGCGCGGCATCTTCAACTTCGTCGGCTACAAGGCCAACTACGTGATGCCGATGCACATCACCAGCCGCATCAACCGCGCGCCGCGATCCCCCAGCCAGGCCGCCGTGCAGCAGCCCAACTACCGGCGCGAGGAGGCCAAGTTCCAGCTCTCGCTGCGCACCAAGCTGCTGCAGGATTTCCTGCTGCCTGGCGGAGACCTCTGGGCCGCCTACACCCAGCAGGCGATGTGGCAGATCTGGAACGGCAAGGATTCCAAGCCCTTTCGCAACAGCGACTACGAGCCGGAGCTGATGTATGTGCTGCCCACCGCCCGGGGCCTGCGCCACCTGCCCTTCCTGCCGGACGGCTGGCAATGGCGCTACACGCAGCTGGGCATCGCCCACCAGTCCAACGGCCAGTCCGACCCGCTGTCGCGCAGCTGGAACCGCGTCAACCTGTCCGCCGGCTTCGAGCGCGGCGACTGGTCGCTGATCACGCGCATGACCCAGCGCATCAACGAGCCGGCCGCCACCGACAACAACCCCGACCTGGTGGACTACCGCGGCCGCGGCGAGTTCCAGCTCAACTGGGCCCATGGCCCGCACACGCTGCAGCTGCTCTACCGCAGCACCCTGAGGGACGTCGCCAAGTACGGCGCGCTGCAGCTGGAATGGACCTACCCGGTCTACGCCGACCAGCCCAACGGCCTGCGCTGGTATGTGCAGGCCTTCCGCGGCTATGGCGAAACCCTCACCGACTACAACTTCCGCCAGACCAGCATCGGCGCGGGCCTGAGCTTCCTGCAGTTCTGAGGCTCAGCGCGGCGGCAGCGTCGTCACCTCGTCCTCCAGCGCCGCCAGCACCTCGGAGCGGAACTCGCGCTGGTAGAGGATGTAGATCACGCCCGCGATGCCGGCCATGAAGGCCCAGGGCGAGAAGAACCAGGCCACCGCGGCGAAGGCCAGGTAATAGGCGCGCAGCCCGTCGTTGAAGGTCTCGGCCGCCAGCCCCACCACCTTGCCGGCGCGGTCGGCGAAGGCCTCGCGCGACAGCCTGGGGTCGAGGTCGAACTGCTTGGCCTCGGGTGCCGCCGCCACCAGCAGCGCGCCGAAGGTGTACTGGCGCATGCTCCAGGTGAAGCGGAAGAAGGCGTAGACGAAGATCGCGGCCAGCAGCACCAGCTTGAGGTCGAACACCAGGGCCGTGGTGCGCGCCGCGAAGGGCAGCTCGCGCACCAGCTCGGTGGCCTTGTCGCTGGCGCCCAGCACGGCCAACAGGCCGCCGATGATCAGGATGGTGGTGGAGGCGAAGAACGAGGGGCTGGTCGAGAGGCTCTGCACCACCACGCCGTCGATCACCCGCACCTCGCGATAGGTGGTCTGCAGCATCCAGCGTCGGCGCTCGCGGTTGGTGGCGCCCAGCACCGAGGCCTTGGTCAGCGAGCGCCGCTTGGCGAAGCGGGCATAGCCGATCCAGCCCACGAAAAACAGCCCCAGGGCGAGCCAGTCGGCCAGGGGCAGGAACTTCAGCAGGGTCAGCAGTTTGTCCATGGGCTGGAGTCTATCCAGCCCCGGCGCCGAACTCACCCTCGATTACGCGCCGAAGGTCGTAGCCGGCGCGCGCCGGGCTTAGGGCATGAGCCTTACCTGGGCAGGTCGAACACCAGCACCTCCGCGTCGGCACCGCCGGAAATCTCCAGCTGCGCCACGTCGCGGATCTGCAGCGCGTCGCCGCCCGTCAGCGCCTGGCCGTTGACCGTCAGCGCGCCGCGCACCAGGTGCACATAGGCGATGCGGCCGGCGGCCAGCGCCAGCTCGGCGCTTTCGGCGCCGTCGAACAGACCGGCGTAGAGCCGGGTATCGGCATGGATGCTGACCGAGCCCTCGGCACCGTCCCGCGAGGCCACCAGGCGCAGCCGGCCGCGCTTGTCGGCCGCATCGAAATGCTTCTGCTCATAGCCGGGCGTCACGCCGCGCTGGTCCGGCATGATCCAGATCTGCAGGAAATGGGTCGACCCGCTCTTCAGATTGTTGAACTCGCTGTGCATCACGCCGGTGCCGGCGCTCATGCGCTGCACGTCGCCCGGGCGGATCACGCCGGCATTGGCGCCACCGGCATGGCCGTTGCCCATGCTGTCCTTGTGCGCCAGCTCGCCGTCCAGCACATAGCTGATGATCTCCATGTCGCGGTGGCCATGGGTGCCGAAGCCGGTGCCCGCAGCGATGCGGTCCTCGTTGATCACGCGCAGCGGCCCGAAGCCCATGCGCTTGGGATCGTAGTAGTCGGCGAACGAGAAGCTGTGGAAGGATTTCAGCCAGCCATGGTCGGCATAGCCACGGTCGGCGGATTTGATCAGTTCAAGCATCATGCGCTCCTTGTGTTGGGCACCGATCGGCGCCATGGGGTCAATGTAGGAGCGCCACCGCGTTTCACCGCCCAGGGCGCGTGAAGCCAGCATTCAAATAAGATGAAAGGTCTACCGGTTCACCCGACAATTCCACTCCACCATCCCTGCCGATGTCCATCGCCGATAAACGCCGCGTCCTGACCCCCGAAGCCCTGGCCATGATGGACAGCATCGCCCGCGCCGGCAGCTTTGCCGCCGCGGCGCGCGAGATGGGCAAGGTGCCCTCGGCCCTGACCTACAGCGTGCGCCAGCTGGAGGACGCGCTGGACGTGCTGCTGTTCGACCGCCGCTCGCGCCAGGCCGAGCTGACCGCGGCCGGCCAGGAGCTGCTGGTCGAGGGCCGGCGCCTGCTGCAGGAGATGGACGCGGTGGCGAACCGGGTGCGCCGCATCGCCACCGGCTGGGAAAGCGAGCTGACCATCGCGGTCGACGACGCGATGGCGCGGCGCGCGCTGTTCGACCTGATGGAGGCCTTCTACCAGCTGCCGGTGGATGACACGCCGGGCGCCGAGCTGGGGCCCCCGACGCGCCTGAAGCTGCGCATCGAGGTGCTGTCCGGCACCTGGGAGGCCCTGCTGTCCGGCCAGGCCGACCTGGCCATCGGCACCAGCGCCCAGCCGCCGGGCGCCTCGGTGTTCTGCGAGCTGCTGGGCGATATGGAGATGGTGTTCTGCGTCGCCCCGCACCACCCGCTGGCGCGCGAGAGCGCGGGCATGCTGTCGGCGGCCGAGATCGCCCAGCACCGCATCATCGCGGTGGCCGACAGCGCCCGCACCCTGGCGCCGATGACCGTCGGCGTGATGCCCGGCCAGGAGGTGCTGACCGTGCCCTCGATGGCCACCAAGCTGGAGGCCCTGATGCGCGGCCTGGGCTGCGGCTCGCTGCCGATCTCGATGGTGCGCCGCCATATCGAGGCCGGCCGCCTGGTGGCGCCGCCCACCTATCAGGAGAAGCGCGTCTTCCCGATGCACTATGCCTGGCGCAACACCGGCCAGCCGCCGGCCAAGGCCCTGGCCTGGTGGCTGTCGCAGCTGCAGAGCGCGAAGACCCGCAAGGCACTCGTAGAGCAGCACGAGGGCCTTCTCCTCTGATGACGGACTACATCGGCAGGTTCGCCCCCTCGCCCACCGGCCCGCTGCACGACGGCTCGCTGGTGGCCGCGCTGGCCAGCTGGCTGGATGCACGCGCCCATGGCGGGCGCTGGCTGCTGCGCATCGAGGACGTAGATAGCCCGCGCTGCGTGCCCGGCGCGGACGAAGTGATCCTGCGGCAGCTGGCGGCCCTGGGCCTCGTGCCCGACGAACCGCCGGCCTGGCAGTCGCGGCGCGGCGCGCTCTACGCCGCGGCGCTGGAGCGGCTGCGGGCCGCCGGATTCGCCTACCCCTGCGCCTGTTCGCGCAGGGACATCGACCTGGCGCTGGCCGCCGCCGGCCTCGACCATCAACGCCATGGCGAGCGCGTCTACCCCGGCACCTGCCGCCATGGCCTGGGCGCCCGGCCGGCGCGCGCCTGGCGGCTGCTGACCGCGGGCGCCGGCCGCATCGACTGGCAGGACCGCCGCCTGGGCGCACAGCACCAGGACCTGGAGGCCGAAGTGGGCGATTTCGTGCTGAAGCGCGCCGACGGCCTGTGGGCCTACCAGCTGGCCGTGGTGGTGGACGATGCGGACCAGGGCGTCAGCGACATCGTGCGCGGCGCGGACCTGGCCGACAACACGCCGCGCCAGCTGTTCCTGCAGCGCCTGCTGGCGCTGCCCCGGCCACGCTATCTGCACACGCCCCTGGTGCTGGCCGCGGACGGCCAGAAGCTCTCCAAGCAGAACGGCGCGCGAGCGCTGGACCTGGCGCACCCGCTGGAGACGCTGCGCGCCGCAGCGCTGCACCTGGGCCTGCGGCTGCACGCCGCCACCCCGGCCGAGGCCCTGGCCGAGGGCGTGGCGCAATGGGGAGAACGGTGGCGGGATTTATGATGCCGGCCATCGCAACCAAGGATCTTCCCCATGAACACCACCGCCAGCGGCCTGCAATTCGATGACACCAAGGTCGGCACCGGCGCCGAAGCCAAGTCCGGCCAGGACGTCTCGGTCCATTACACCGGCTGGCTCTACATCAAGGACGGCGAAAACTGGAAGAAGGGCAGCAAGTTCGATTCCAGCAAGGACCGCGGCGAGCCCTTCGACTTCGAGCTCGACGGCGGCATGGTGATCCGCGGCTGGGACGAGGGCGTGCAGGGCATGAAGGTCGGCGGCACCCGCGTGCTGGTGATCCCGGCCGAGCTGGGCTATGGCGCGCGCGGCGCCGGTGGCGTGATCCCGCCGAACGCCACGCTGATGTTCGAGGTCGAGCTGCTGGGCGTTTCCGGTGGCGACGAAGCCGTCAGCCTGAACCTGACCACCACCGCCAGCGGCCTGCAGTTCGAGGACAAGATCGTCGGCGACGGCGCCGAGGCCAAGAGCGGCGCCAAGGTCACCGTGCACTACACCGGCTGGCTCTACAAGGCCGAGGGCGCCGTGCGCGGCAAGAAGTTCGACTCCAGCAAGGACCGCCGCGACCCCTTCAAGTTCCAGCTCGACGCCGGCATGGTGATCCGCGGCTGGGACGAGGGCGTGCAGGGCATGAAGGTCGGTGGCACCCGCATGCTGGTGATCCCGGCCGAGCTGGGCTATGGCGCGCGCGGCGCCGGCGGCGTGATCCCGCCGAATGCCACGCTGATGTTCGAGGTCGAGCTGCTGGCGGTCTGAGCTCGCGGCCACGCTCGCAAGAAAGGCCCTGCGGGGCCTTTTTTCATGGGCTCTTGTTCGCGGCGGCCGCCTTGGCCGCCGCCCGCAGCTCCGTCACCGGCTTGCCGCCGATGCCCCAGTTGTCGGTCTCGACCTCGTCGATGATGACGAAGGTGGTGGCCGGGTTCTTGTTGAGCACGCGCTGCAGCAACTCGGTGACGCCGGCGATCAGCTCGGCCTTTTGCGCCTGGGTGGCGCCTTCGCGGGTGATCTGGATATTGACGAAGGGCATGCTTGTCTCCTGCTTGAGTGGGGGAACCGGTGGCCCGGGTTTCAGGTCCATGACTCGGCGCGCCGCAGCAACTGCTGCGCCTCGTTGACGATGCGTTCTACCACCAAAGCGGCCGGTGGCAGATCGTGCACCAGGCCGGCAGCCTCGCCGGCGATCACCGCGGCGGTGTCGAAGTCGCCCTGGGCGCGCGCCTGGGCATAGCGCTCCGCCTCGCCGGGCAGTTCGCGCAGCAGCTCCAGCTCGCGGCCGGCCCAGCGCTGCAGATGGCTGTTGAGCAGGCAGCGGCCGGTGAACGGCGCGGGCCAGACATTGCGGCGCGACAGATCGAACACGATGCTGCGCAGGCTGTCGTCGCCGCTGGCCTGCACGATGCGCTGCTTGGCCGCGTCGAAGCCGGCCGCCTCGCTCGTGGCATAGAGCCGCGTGCCCAGCACCACGCCCGCCGCGCCCAGCATCAGCGCGGCCGCCAGCCCGCGGCCATCGGCAATGCCGCCGGCGGCCAGCACCGGCACGCCGCGCCCGGCCGCCAGGTCGACCACGGCCGGCACCAGGGCCAGCGTGCCGCGGCTGACGCCATGCCCGCCCGCCTCCGCGCCCTGGGCCACCAGCATATCGGCACCGGCCGCCAGCGCGGCGCGCGCCATCGCCTCGTTCTGCACCTGGCACACCATCAGGGCGCCGGCGTCATGGATGCGTGCCGCAAACGGGGCCGGGTCACCGAACGAGAGCCAGATCGCACTGGGCCGCGGCGCCAGCGCGATCTCCAGCAGCTCAGGCTGGCGCGCCAGGCTCCAGGTGATAAAGCCGACGCCGAAAGGCCGGCCCAGCTCGCGCGCCTGCGGCGCCAGCAGCGCCAGTTCGCGCCGCAGCCAGGCCTCGTCGCCGTAACCGCCACCCAGGAAACCGTAGCCGCCGGCCCGTATCACGGCCAGCGCCAGCCGTGCATCGGCCACCACATCCATCGCCGCCAGCACCACCGGGTGCTCGACGCCCAACAGCTTCGTCACCGCCGTGTTCAACATCGCCATGAGCCGCTCCTGAAAACCGGGTAGATCCCAGCTTAGGGCTTGCCAGCCATCTTTAAAAATGAAACATTCCGATGGCTGCAATCTCATATCAAGATCGAAAGCATCATGGACCTCATCGCCCTGAACACCTTCAGCACCGTTGCCCGGCTCGGTTCGGTCAGCGCCGCGGCGCTGGAACTGCACACCGTGCAATCGAATGTCACGGCCCGACTCAAGCAGTTGGAGGGCGAGCTGGGCGTGCTGCTGTTCCAGCGCCATAGCCGCGGCGTCAGCCTGACCGGCGCCGGCAGCCGCCTGTTGGTCTATGCGCAAAGGCTCGGCGCGCTGGCCGACGAGGCTCGGGCGGCGGTGCGCGACGATGGCGCGGTGGTGCGCGGCGGGCTGCGCATCGGCTCGATGGAAAGCACGGCGGCGGTACGGCTGCCGGGCCTGCTGGGGCCCTTCCACCAGACCTATCCCGAGGTGCAGCTGGAGGTGCGCACGGGGCCGACGGCCGAGTTGCTGGAGCTGGTGCTGGCCCACAAGCTGGACGGCGCCCTGGTGGCCGGTCCGATCGAGCATCCGGAACTGGAGGCGCTGCCGGCGTTCCGAGAGGAGCTGGTGCTGGTGCGCGCGCTGGGCAGCGCCGGGCCGACCGCCCGCCTGGCGCGGGGCGCGGCGGGCCTGACGGCCATCATGTTTCGCCAGGGCTGCTCCTATCGCCAGCGCCTGGAGGAACAGTTCGCCTCGCGCGGCTGGCTGCCGTTCCGGCGCCTGGAATTCGGCACGCTGGAGGGCCTGCTGGGCTGTGTCGGCGCCGATATCGGCATGACCCTGCTGCCGCGCAGCGTCGTCGAGGGCTATGGCGGCCGCGCGCTGCTGCAGGTCGAGCCCTTGGGACCGCGGCCGCTGTGGGTGGACACCTTGTTCGTGCGCCGCCGCGACGCCCCTCTGGGCCGCACCTTGCGGGCCTTCGCCGACCGGCTGGCGGCGGCGCGCCCTCAGCCCGCGGCCGAGTCGCCCCCCGCCATCACGGCCAGATAGGCCGCAAGGAACTCTGCCGGCATGCGGCGCGGCCGGCCGCTGGCGATCTCGATGCAGACCAGTTCCCAGCGTCCGCGCAGCACGGTGGCGCCGTCGCGGTCGCGGCGCAGCTGGAAGCGCCGCTCCATCGAGAGCTTGCCGTCGCTGCCGGTCAGCCAGGTGCCCAGCAGCAGGGCCTCGCCCGCGAAGGAGGGCAGCAGGTAGTCGTAATGCCCCGCGCGGATCGCCATCGCGCGGTCCAGCCGCCGGTAGTCGGCCAGGCTCAGGCCCAGCGCCTCAGAATGCGCCCAGGCCACCTGCTCGCACCACTGCACATAGACCGCGTTGTTGGTATGGCCCAGGCCGTCGATATCGGCCGGCTGCGGGTTCAGGGCCAAGGTAAACGGCGCCGGATGGTCCCATCCCTCCTCCATCGCCGGCACCAGCCCAGCGACGCCCGAGCATCCGGCTTCGCCGGTGCTGCGGGCGTGCCCCCTTGAGGGGGCCGGCGCAGCCGGTAGGGGGTGGGCCTCTTCAGTCATAGATCGACTTCTCGGGCCGCCGCGTGATCACCGCGATCGGCGGCGCCCAGCGCTCGCCCCTGGGCTTCTTGCTGGTCACCAGCGTGATCTCCGAAGGCTCGAACACCTCGACGTTGTGCGTGATCGGCGTGGTCAGCAGGTATTGCGCGCGGGTGCTGCGCAGGAAATGGCCGACCAGCTGGATGTTGCGCACGTCCAGGTGGGCGAAGGGCTCGTCGATGAAGACAAAGCCGCCGGGCGTCTCGTCGTCCTTCATCAGGCCCACCAGCAGGATCAGGCTCTTCAAGACCTGCTGGCCGCCCGAGGCCTCGCCGTCGTTCAGGCCCACCTCGCCCTTGCCGTCGAAGTTGAAGCGCACCTGCAGGCCGGCCTGGGCCAGCACCAGGTCGTCGTTGTCCAGATGCGGCAGCTCGGCCTGGGCCATCACGCCGGCCAGCTCGCCCAGCTCCTGCACGTTCTTCTTGTAGCGGCGCACGGTGGCGCGCAGCACGTCGATATAGCGCTCGCGCGCGTTGAAGGCGGCGATGCGCGCCATCTCGTTGCTGGCGCGGCGGTCATCCAGCTGGGTGCTCTGCTCCAGCACCGAGACGTTCATGCGCGCATGGCGCTCCTGCACCGCCGGGTCGGTTTCCCAGGTGCCATTGTTCAGGCCGGTGTCCAGCTCCTGCTGCACATGGCGGGCCGCGATCTCGGCCTGCTTGGCGTTCTCGAACTCGTCGCGCAACGCCTGGATCTTGGCGGGCAGGGTCCAGGCGGCCGGGAATTTCGCGCACGCCTCGCGCGACGCGCGCGAAGCCTGGGCCAGATCCTGACGGCGGCTCTCGTGCTCGCGCTGGCCGCGCAGCACGTTCTCCTCGCTGGTCTTGAGCCCGCCCTGGGCGGCCTCGTAGTCGCGCTCGCTGCGAGTCGCCTGGGTCAGCGCGCGGTCATGCTCGCCGTCCAGCGCGGCCATGCGGGTGGAAGCCTCGACGCGCGCCTGGCGCAGCCCGGCCAGGCGGGCGCGGCCCTCAGCGAACTCGGCCGCGCGCTCGGCCAGCTCGCGGGCGGCCTTGTGGCCCTGGGCGGCCTTCTGCGCGTCCTTCAATTGGCGCTCGACCTCGGCCTGCTCCTTGGCGATGCGGGTCAGCTCGCCGTCGTAGCGGCTCAGCTCGCGGTCCAGCGAGGCGCGGCGCGAGTCCAGCGCGGAGGCGCCGAACTGGTAGTCGCGCGCCTCCACCCAGAGGCTGCGGCCGCCGCGGCCGTCGCGGTAATAGGCGTCCGGCGTGATCCATTCGCCGCCCGCCCTGGCACCGGCCTCGGTGTCTTTCACACAGCGGATGCTGGCCAGCTGGCGCAAGAGCCAGCCGGGCAGCTTCGCATTGATGTTCAGCGCGGCCAGCAGCGAATCCTTGGGCGGCAGCTTGGGCGCCTCCTCGGCATCGGCCACCACGTAATGGCGGTAGCGCTCCTTGGCCGCCAGGCCGAAGGCGCGGCCTTCGTCGGCGCTGCGCTCCAGCACGACGACCCAGCGCGAGGGGCGCAGAAAGCCCTCGGCCGCGGCGCGCCAGGCCTCGTCGGCGATGTCGATGCAGTCGGCCAGCACATGGTGGGCAATGCCGGCCTCGTCCAAGGCCTTGCGGAAGCGCGTCACCTCGGGCGGCGGCGGCGGCAGGCGCTGGCCGGTCAGCGCGTCCAGCGCGGCCTGGGCCTTGCGCGCCTGGTCGTTCTGGCGCGTGAAGCTCTCGCGCAGTCCATGCTGCTGGCTGCTCAGGGCTTCGAGGCGCGAGCTCAGTTCGGCGCCGTCGGTCTCCACCGCGGCCAGGGCCTTCAGTTCCTCCTCGCGCTTGGCCAGCAGCTCGGCCGGGCGCTCGGCCTCGCGGGCCGCGTCGAAGGCGGCACGGGCCTGCTTGCGCTCGGCCTCCAGCTCGATGAGCCTGAGCTTGGCCGCCTCGTGCTTCTCGAAGAGGGCATGCAGCTCGGCGCGCTTGGCCGACATCTGGCGATTGTCGCCGGCGGCGAAGAGGCGCTGGCGGTGCAGCTCGCGCAGCTGCTGCGCGCTGCGCTGGCGGCTTTCGGCCCATTGCAAGACCGGCACCACCTCGGTGGCCAGGCGCTCGCGCTCCTTCAGGCGCAGCTGGTACCGCTGGTAGCTGTTGACCCGGTTCGCCAGGTCCGAGAGCTGGGCCTGGGTGTGCGACAGCTCGTGCGCGGCCGACTCGACCTCCTTCATCAGCTGCTGCTGGTGGCTGCGCGCCTGGTCGTAGCGGTCCAGCACCTCCTGGTCGCCGAACACCTCGAAGACGAGGCGCAGCAGCTCCTTCGGGGAGAGCTCGCAGAGCCGGTCGGTCTGGCCCTGCTCCAGCGCCAGCACGCGGCCGATCGCGCGGGTCAGGCCGGCGGCCTCCAGGCGGCGCTTCCAGGCCTCGATGCCCAGCCAGTCCTTCTCCGGCTTCTCGGCCAGGGCCTCGATCTCGTGCACGCCGTCCACCATCACATAGCGGCGCTGCCAGTCGCCGCCATGGCGCTCGATGCGGCAGGCCAGGGTCACCTGGTCGGCATAGAGCAGCGAGCTGGCGAAGGGCCGCGAGCTGTTCTGGCGGCCGCGCGGGCGGTTGTCCACCAGGGCGCGCAGCCAGGCCGTCTCGGCATTGGCATGGCGCGCATAGGTCTTGTAGGTGCGGCCGCCCGAGCATTCCAGGCCCAAGAGGGTGCGCATCGCATCCAGCAGGGTGGTCTTGCCCGAGCCGTTCGGCCCGGCGATCGTGATGATGGCGCCGTCCAGCGGCATAGCGACGCGCTGGCAGTAGTCCCAGTGCAGCAGTTCAAGCGATTGCAGATGAAACATGATCGGGGCTCAGGCCTTGTTCTTTTCTTCTTCTTGTTGTTCTTCGATCCCTTCTTCTTCAGGGATCTCTTCCTGCTCGGCCTCGCGCAGCTTGGCCAAGAGCGGCGCCACCGTCGGGTCGGTGCTGCGCGCCAGCACGTCGGCCAGCGCGCCGTCGAGGATGCGCGGGGCCAGCGTGTCGTAGTCCAGCAGCAGGTCCAGGAGCGGGCCCTCGGCGATGTCCTCACCGCCGCGGCGGATGATGAAGCCGTTGCGCTCCAGCAGCTTCAGGTTGGCGTCCAGGCGCATCTTCTTGCCCAGCTGGTTGCCGAAGTCGGCCAGCAGGCTGCGGTAGCTGACCGTGGGCGCGACGCTGGCGGCCAGCGGCACCGGCTTGTCGGTGGCGAAAAACTCGCCCTGCCCTTCTTCCTTGGCTTCGGCGCGCGCCACCTGGCGCTGGCGCTTGGGCAAGACGATCAGCGACCACAGCACGATCAACAGGGCTACGCCGTCGCGCGGCAGGTCCAGGTTGTTGTTGGCGGCCAGGCCGGTCTCGCCGAACACCGAGACCTCGGCCGGGCGCAGCATCGCCACCGAGATATGGTCGGCATAGAGGTTGTCGATCACCCGCATGCCCACGGCCGCCAGGCGCTGGCCCAGGGCGGCCCACAGCTCGGTGTCGATCAGGGCGCGGCGCACCAGCGGATGGTTGCGGGGCAGCCAGCGGCGGGCGAGCAGTTGCGCCGCCAGCTGGGCGGCATCGTCGAAGGCTTGTTGGCTCATGTGGGAGAAGAAACGGATTCGGATGATTCGGGAGAGGCCGGCGAGGCCGCAGGCGGCGGCTGCGGATGCTCGTCGGTGCTGTAGAGCACGCCGCGGCTCATCCATTCGACGTATTCGTCGCTCACCTCGCCCTGCTCCACCGACCAGCGCACGCGCCAGGGCTGGCGCGCCATGTCGCCGGTGGCGCCCGACAGATGCTGGGCCTGCGGGTCGCCCAAGAGCGGCAGCAGCTGGGCGCGGTAGGCCGCGCGGGCATAGCTGCCGCCCAGCACCGCCGGGGACAGGTCTTGCTGCGCATGGCCGGCCTCGGTCCAGCGGTTCAACAGCGCCTGCAGCTCGTCCATCTCGGGCGGCAGGCTCAGCACGGCCAGCTGCCCCGGCGGCGCGGCCTGGCCCGGCGGCAGGGCCATGGCCTCGGGCGGCTTGGGGCGGTCGCGCTCGAACTCGGCCTCGGTCGTGTCCAGCAGCTCATGCTGGGCCACCAGCACCGGATGCACCGGGCGCGACAGCGCGCCCAAGGAGAGGTTCTCCAGGAAGGGCACGTTCTGCAGCCAGCGCCGCACGTCGGTGGTCGTGATGCCGGTGGAGCCCAGGGTGACGCGCTGGCGGTCCGCCTGCTGCAGCGCGCGGTTGAACTGGCTGGCCATCGCCAGCAGGCGCGCCTGGGCCAGGCCCAGCTCGCGCGCCAGGCGCTCCAGCCGCGCGTTGCCGTCGGCCTCGGCCTGCTCGATGATGGCCTTCAGCGCCTCGCTGGCCTTCTCGACCAGTTTCAGCGCGCGCTCGAAGCGCTGGCGCGCGCGGCGCAGATGGAACTCCGAGCCCGAGGCGATCGCGTCGGCGAACTCGTCATACAGGCGCGAGAGCTGGGCCTGAAGATGGTGCAGCTGGGCCGGGTCCAGCGTGCCCAGCTGGTGGGCGCCGGCCACATTGGCCAGCAGGGCGGCCAGGTCGGCGTCCTGCTCCCCATTGCCCCCCTGCATCAGCGGCGACAGCAGGCCGATCAGGCGCTGGGCCAGCGGCGTGACGCTGTAGACCTGGTTCGAGCCGTCCCAGGCCAGCAGTTCGGCCTCGCGCAGGCGCTTGAGCACCAGCTCCAGCGCCTCGTCGCGCAGCGTGTGGAAATGGCGGTTCAGCGTGTCGCGCGCGACGCGCGACTCCGGCAGCGCCATCAGCTCCATGAACACCCAGGTGCGCAGCCGCACCAGGGCGGCGGGGCCATGGCACAGCGCGCGCAGCGCGGCCAGCAAGGCCTCGTTGCGCTCCAGCTGCCACCACAGCAGGGCCTCGGTCGGGGCGGCGCCCTCGCGGAAATAGTCTTCGAAGCGCAGGGCCTCGGCGGCGGTGTCGTCGGCGTTGCTGGCGTCATCGACGGGGATGACGGGCAACGCGCGAGCGCCCCGGGCCGCGCTTGCGGCGTGATCGATC
Source organism: Roseateles sp. GW821-FHT09B06 (assembly GCF_059418245.1). Lineage (NCBI taxonomy): Bacteria > Pseudomonadati > Pseudomonadota > Betaproteobacteria > Burkholderiales > Sphaerotilaceae > Roseateles > Roseateles sp. GW821-FHT09B06. Next base: position 160,215 of record NZ_JBWKPM010000011.1, read on the forward strand.
ATAGCCGGCGATTATCCCAGGGTAGGAGGGGTCGCTCGGCGGAGGTGCGAGCCGTTCAGGGTAGGCCGACCACCGAGCGGCCTCAACGTTCGCGCTGAGCGGGCGGCGTAGCCGTCCGCTCCAGCAAAGGGTTAAAGCGCGCGGTTTGGCAAGGTAAGTGCAACACCGTCTCCAAAGAAGGTAGGGAGCTGGCCATAGTGCAGAGACCCTCAACCG
>NZ_JBWKPM010000012.1:0-139715 GCF_059418245.1 Roseateles sp. GW821-FHT09B06
ACCGCGACCGGCTCCGGCGCCACGACCGTCGGCGCGGCGCGCCGTTCGATCGCGCTGGCGGGGGCCAGCAAGGTGGCGGTACGCAGCGGCGCCAAGCTCGGCGGCGCGGGCAGGCCGGACGTCAGCGCTTCGGCGCCGGGCAGGGCCTGCCGGGGCAGCGGCGCGGCCGGCGCGGCAACGGCAGTGGGGGCCGGCAACTGGGCCGGTAGTTGGGCCGGACGCGCGGCCTCGCCGTCAGGCAGGCTGCCGGGCTGCTGGCGCCACTGGCCCAGGCGGGCCGCACCCGGTGTCGGCGGCAGCGCCGCGGGCTCCTCGCGCCGCACCGCGCCGCCAAAGCGCTCGGTCTTCGCGCTGCCCGGGGCGCCGACGTCCGGCCGCGCCACCTCGGGGGCCGCTGGGGCGGGCCGGGGTGGGCCCGGCATCTTGTCGGCAGGCTCGGCCTCGCGCAGGCGCACGCTCAGCGAACCCCAGACGCCCTCACCCGGCCGCGCGCTGCCGCCCGGCGTGTTGCCCAGCAGGAGCACCAGCAGGATGTGCAGCAGCAGGGCCAGGGTCAGGCATTGACCCAGCCTGCGGTCGGTCAGGGGAACGGGCATCGGGCTCGTGCGGCCCATGGCGGAAGACGAGAGAGGCAGGGAGAGAAGCACGCGCGCAGTGTGCCCAGCGGCCTGCCGCGCCGCAACATGGACCGGACCGGGCTTTCACCAATGGCTGGGCCGCGGCTCAGCGCATTGAATCGATCCATCGGAGACAGCATCAGAGCCATCGCCATGAACAGCAGCCCGGCCGACACGGTCAAGCAGTTCCACAGCTTCGCCGAGTTCTACCCCTTCTATCTGGGCGAACACCAAAACCGGACCTGCCGGCGCCTGCACTTCATCGGCTCGACCCTGGCCCTGCTGTGCCTGGCCTGGACCCTGTACAGCGGACAGCTGCAGTTCCTGCTCTACGGCCTGCTGTGCGGCTATGCCTTCGCCTGGCTCGGCCATTTCGGCTTCGAGAAGAACAAGCCGGCCTCCTTCAAGCGCCCGCTCTACAGCTTCATGGGCGACTGGGTGATGTACAAGGACATCTGGGCCGGCCGGATTCCCTTCTGATCTGCCGGAGCCCACCCCCTAAGCGCTGCGCGCGCCCCCCCAAGGGGGCAGGCCCAATGGCCCGGCAGAGCCGGATCCGCGGGCCTCGCTGGGTCAATGCACTCAAGCAGCCAAGAGTGGGCGCAGCTGGCAGGATCAGGCGGCCAGTTGTGGACGCAACTGGTTCAGCATGTCCTCGGCCATCGCGGCCAGGTCGTAGTCCAGCTTCCAGCCCCAGTCGGCCTGGGCCGCGCTGTCATCGATGCGCTGCGGCCAGCTGGCGGCTATGGATTGGCGAAAGTCGGGCGCGTAGTCGATGCGGAAGTCCGGGATGTGCCTCCTGATCTCGGCCGCTATTTCTCGCGGCGTGAAGCTGACGCCGGCCAGGTTGTAGCTGCCGCGCTGCTTGATCTGTTCTGCCGGAGCCTCCATCAGTTCGATCGTCGCGCGCAAGGCGTCGGGCATGTACATCATCGGCAGGGCCTGGCCCTCCTCGAGGAAGCAGCTGTAGCGGCCCGATTTGAGCGCGCCATGGAAGATGTCGATCGCGTAGTCGGTGGTGCCGCCGCCGGGCGGGGTCTTGTAGCTGATCAGCCCGGGATAGCGCAGGCTGCGCACGTCGACGCCATGCTTGGCGTGGTACCAGGCGCACCAGCGCTCGCCGGCCAGCTTGGAGATGCCATAGATGGTCGTCGGATCCATCACCGTGGTCTGCGGCGTGTCGACGGACGGGGTGCTGGGGCCGAAGGCCGCGATCGAGCTGGGCCAGAAGATCTTGTCGAGCTTGTGCACCCGGGCCAGTTCCAGCACGTTCAGCAGGCCCTTCATGTTCAGGTCCCAGGCCCACATCGGGTGCTGCTCGCCGGTGGCCGATAGCGCGGCGGCCAGATGGTAGATCTGGGTGATGCCGTGGCGCTTGACCACGGCCGTCAGCGCGGCGGCGTCGGTCACGTCCAGCATCTCGTGGCGCAAGGCCTTGACGCGGCCCTCCGGGGCGACATCGCTGGTGATGACATTGTCGTTGCCGTGGCGCTTGGCCAGCTCGACGGCCAGCTCGCTGCCGATCTGGCCGTTCGCGCCGATGATCAGGATCTTCGTGCTCATGTCTTCTGCTGCTTATTGTTTGATCAGGCCCAGTTCGCGACCGGCCTGCGTGAAGGCGGCGACGGCCCGCTCGAGATGCTCGCGCTCGTGCACCGCCGAGACCTGCACGCGGATGCGCGCCTGGCCCTTGGGGACGACCGGGAAGAAGAAGCCCACCGCGTAGATGCCCAGCTCCAGGATGCGGGCGCTCAAGCGCTGCGCCAGCACCGCGTCGTGGACCATGATGGGCACGATCGGATGGGTGCCGGGCTTGATCTCGAAGCCGGCAGCCTGGATGGCCTGGCGGAAATAGGCCGTGTTGGCCTCAAGCTTGTCGCGCAGCGAAGTCGAGGCCTCCAGCAGGTCCAGCACCGCGATCGAGGCGCCGACGATGCTGGGCGCCACCGTGTTCGAGAACAGATAGGGGCGCGAGCGCTGGCGCAGCAGTTCGATCACTTCCCTGCGGCCGGTGGTGAAGCCGCCCGAGGCGCCGCCCAGCGCCTTGCCGAGCGTCCCGGTGATGATGTCGACCTTGCCGAACACGCCGCGGTGCTCATGCGTGCCGCGGCCCGTCTTGCCCAGGAAGCCGCTGGCATGGCATTCGTCGATGCCCAGCAGCGCACCGTAGCGGTCGGTGATCTCGCGGATCTTGTCGAGCTGGGCGATCGTGCCGTCCATCGAGAACACGCCGTCGGTGAACACCAGGGTGAAGCGCGCGCCGGCGGCCTTGGCGGCCTGCAGCTGGGCCTCGAGGTCGGCCAGATCGTTGTGCTTGTAGCGCAGGCGCTTGGCCTTGCACAGGCGGATGCCGTCGATGATCGAGGCATGGTTCAGCTCGTCGCTGATGATCGCGTCCTGCTCGGTGAGCAGCGGCTCGAACAGGCCGCCATTGGCATCGAAGGCCGCCGCGTAGAGGATGGTGTCCTCGGTGCCGAGGAACTTGGCCAGGCGCTGCTCCAGGGTCTTGTGCAGGTCCTGGGTGCCGCAGATGAAGCGCACCGACGACAGGCCGTAGCCATGCGTGCGCAGGGCCTCGTGGGCCGCCTCGATCACCTGGGGATGGGAGGACAGGCCCAGGTAGTTGTTGGCGCAGAGATTGATCACCTCGCGCCCATCGGCGGTCTTCACCATCGCGCCCTGCGGAGTCGTGATGACGCGCTCGCTCTTGTAGAGCCCGGCCTCGCGGATGCCGGCCAGCTCGGCCTGCAGGTGCGCATAAAAGTCTTGGGCGGTGGTCATGTCGGGCGACTCCTGGTGCACAATTCACTAAACAGAACACAGTTCGATATATCGAACTTTCGTGCAGTATCTGAGAATTGCTTTTCACGGTCAAGCCCGCCACCCAGCATGAGCGCCAATCCCGCCGAATCCCTGGAACCGCCACGCGTCGGCGCCACGCTGCAAGCCCTGCGCCAGGCCCAGGGCCTGTCGCTGGACGAGTTGTCGCGCCGCGCCGGCGTCAGCAAGTCGATGCTGTCGCAGATCGAGCGCAACCAGGCCAACCCGACCGTGGCCGTGGTCTGGCGCCTGGCCAATGCGCTGCGGGTCGAACTGTCGGAGCTGCTGGGCGGCGAGAAGCCGGCGGCGCCGGCGATCGAGACCGTGGCCTCGCATGCCACGCCCAGCCTGGCCAGCCCGGACGGGCTGTGCACCTTGCGCATCCTCGGGCCTATCGACCTGGCCGGGCAGTTCGAGTGGTACGAGCTGACGGTGCAGCCCGGCGGCGCGCTGGAGTCGGCGGCCCATGAGCCCGGTTCGCGCGAGCATCTGTCGGTGCTGAGCGGCGCACTGGAGGTGACGGCGGGACAGGTCAGCCAGGCGCTGAAGGCAGGCGAGACCGCCCGCTATGCGGTGGACGGGCCGCATGCGATCCGCAACCACGGCGGCGAGCCGGCCACGGCGCTACTGGTCGTCCTGCATCCCTAACAATTCCGCCACGCTGCAGCGCGCCCAATCGCCATGGCGCCACAGCGGCGTCAGCGCGCCGCTGCGCTGGGCCAGCAGGGCCTGCAGCAGCGGCGCTGCGGGCGTGACGTCTGGCGCCACCAGCAGCACCAGGCGCTGCGCGCCGGCCTCCTCCAGTCGGCCCAGCCAGTCCATCGCCAGCAGGGCGTCGAGCGAGGGTTCCAGCTGCAGCGGGTCAATGCGCAGGCGCAGTGCCAGTTCCTGCGCCGACAGGCCGGGCTGCCCCAGCTTCTGGCCACGCCAGAGCTCACGGATCGCCTCCAGCGCCAGTTCCAGCGGCAGTCCCGGGGCCTCGGCGCGGTGCAGCATGCGACCGCCCAGCGCGGGAATGTTCGCCGCCAGCAAGGCCCCCAGCAGCATGATGACCCAGCCCAGGTACATCCAGATCAGGAAGATCGGCACGGTGGCGAAGGCACCGTACAAGGTCGAGTAGGTCGGCACCTGCTTGACGTACCAGGCGAGCAGGCTCTTGGCCAGGTCGAAGGCGATCGCGACGAACAGACCGCCGGCCAGCGCATGGCGCCAGCGCACATGGGTGTTGGGCACGTAATGGAACAGGCCGCCCACCGCGGCGCTCAGCACCACCAGCTCGATGCCGTTCAGCACCGCGGCCAGCCCGCCCGGCAGGCCGCCGACCAGGCCCTTGCCGGCCGAGACCGCGTAGCCGGTCAGGGTCAGGCTCGCGCCCAGCAGCAGCGGCCCCAGGGTCAGTGCGGCCCAGTAGACCAGCACCCGCTGCACCATCGGGCGCGGCCGCTTGACCCGCCAGATCGTGTTCAGGGTGCGGTCGATCGTGAACATCAGGGTCAGCGCCGTGAGGCCCAGCACCACCAGGCCCACCAGGCCCAGGCGGTTCGCCTTGGCGGCGAACTGGGTCAGCGCGCCCAGCACCGGTTTGGCGATATTGGCCGGGATCAGGCTCTGCAGAAAGTACTTCTCCAGCGCCTGCTGGAAGCTGGCGAAGATCGGGAAGGCGGTGAACAGGGCCAACATCACCGTCAGCAGCGGCACCAGCGAGATCAGGGTGGTGAAGGTCAGGCTGCCGGCGGTCTGGCCCAGGCGCGCCTCGGCAAAGCGCAGGCGCAGCGTGTGGAGGGTGGCCAGCCAGGGCCAGTGCAACAGGCGCTGCAACAGGGGCTCGTTCTTGGAGAGGCTCGGGGAAACAGTCATGCTGGCTATGATGCCAGCCATGTCGTCCCCCTCTCCCGAAATCTCGAGCCCGAACAGCGGCCGCAGCCGGGCCTCGGCCCAGGAAACCCTGTCGCGCAACCTCGCCCTGGCGGGCCTGGCCGCCCTCTTCGTGCTGTGCCTGGCCTGGGAGCTGTGGCTCGCGCCGACCGGGCGCGGCACCCTGGCCATCAAGGCCCTGCCGCTGCTGATCCCCTTCGTCGGCCTGTGGCGCTACCGGCTCTACACCTTCCGCTGGCTGAGCCTGATGATCTGGCTCTACGCCGCCGAGGGCGCGGTGCGCGCCACCAGCGACCGCGGCCCCTCGGTGCCGCTGGCCTGGATCGAGCTGCTGCTCAGCGGCCTGATCTTCACGGCCTGCGCCCTGCATGTGCGGCAGCGCCTGCGCGCCGCCAAGGCGGCGCCATGACAAGCGCGTTCCTCGATGCGCTGCGGGCCACGATCGGCCCGGGCCAGGTGCTGAGCGGTGCCGACGCCATGGCCTTCGAGCGCGACTGGCGCAAGCGCTATGTCGGCCGCGCGCTCGCGGTGGCCCGCCCCGGCAGCACGGCCGAGGTGGCCGCGTTGCTGAAGCTCTGCGCCGCGCATCGCGTGGCCGTGGTGCCGCAGGGCGGCAACACCGGTCTGGTGGGCGGCTCGACACCGGACGACAGCGGCCGGCAGCTGCTGCTGAGCCTGACGCGGCTGAACAAGGTGCGCGAGATCGACGCCGCCAACCTGACGATGACCGTCGAGGCCGGCTGCGTGCTGCAGGCCGTGCAGGAGGCGGCCGCCGCCCAGGGCCTGCTGTTCCCCTTGAGCCTGGCGGCCGAGGGCAGCTGCACGATCGGCGGCAATCTGGCGACGAACGCCGGCGGCACCCAGGTGCTGCGCTACGGCAATGCGCGCGAGCTGTGTCTGGGGCTGGAGCTCGTGACGGCGGCCGGCGATGTCTGGGACGGGCTATCGGGCCTGCGCAAGAACAACACCGGCTACTCCTTAAGCGATCTCTTCGTCGGCAGCGAGGGCACCTTGGGCGTGATCACCGCCGCCACGCTGAAGCTCTATCCGCAGCCGGTCGCGCGCATGACCGCGCTGGCCGCCTGCGCCAGCCCGGACGCCGCGGTGGCGCTGCTGTCGCTGTCACAGGCACGCGCCGGCTCGGGCCTGACCGGCTTCGAGCTGATGAACGCCTTCTCGCTGAGCCTGGTGCGCCGCCATTTCCCGCAGCTGGTCCAGCCGCTGCCGCCTTCGCCCTGGACCGTGCTGCTGGAGCTGTCCGACAGCGGGAGCGAGGCCCATGCCCGCGCGCTGTTCGAGGGCCTGCTGGAGACGGCGCTGGAACAGGGCCTGATCGCCGATGCCGCGGTGGCCGAGAGCGTCGCGCAGTCGCGGGCCATGTGGCATCTGCGCGAATCGATCCCGCTGGCGCAGAGCGAGGAAGGCCTGAACATCAAGCACGACATCGCCCTGCCCGTCTCGCGCATCCCGGCCTTCGTGGAAAGCACCGACGCGGCGCTGCAGGCCGCCTTCCCGGGCGTGCGCCTGGTGGACTTCGGCCATCTGGGCGACGGCAATCTGCACTACAACGTGCAGGCGCCCGAGGGCGTCGATCCCGCCGCCTTCCTGCGCGAGCGCGAGGCCGCGGTCAACGCGCTGGTGTTCGACGCGGTGCAGGCGCTGGGCGGCTCGATCTCGGCCGAGCATGGCATCGGCCGGCTCAAGCGCGAGGAACTGGCGCGGCGCGGCAGCCCGGTGGCGCTGGACATGATGCGGGCCATCAAAAAGGCCCTGGATCCCCAGGGCCTGCTCAATCCGGGACGCGTGCTGTAGCGATCAGTCCGCGCCCTGTGGCAATGCCGGCCCGCGACGGCCGCGCGCCAGCTTCACCAGCCTGGCCAGGCCGCGCCAGAGCATGCGGATGCCCACCAGGGTCAGGATCGCCTCGACGAAGGTCAGCAGGAAGGCCAGCGCGGTGTTCCAGCGCGCATCGCGGCGCTGGAACTTGGCGATCATGCGGTCCTTGGCGATCTCGATGCTGTCGTAGAAGCTCGGCACCATCAAGAGGGTCAGGAAGGTCGAGGTGATCGTGCCGCCGATGATGGCCACGGCCATCGGGCGGTAGAACTCGCCGCCTTCGCCGACGCCGATGGCCACCGGCAGCATGCCGGCGATCAGCGCGAAGGTGGTCATCAGGATCGGGCGGAAGCGCTTGCGGCCCGCGTGCATCAGCGCCTCCTCGCGCGGCACGCCGTTGGCCTCCTCCTGGCGCGCCGCGTCCAGCAGCAGGATCGCGTTCTTCGCCACCAGGCCGGCCAGCATGATGATGCCGATGAAGCTCATCAGGTTCAGCGTGCCCTTGGTCAGCAAGAGCGCCAGCACCACGCCGATCAGGGAGAGCGGCTGCGACAGCATCACGCCCAGCGGTGCGGTGAAGCTGCCGAACTGCATCACCAGGATCAGGTACATCAGGCCGATGCCCGAGACCAGGGCGATGGCCATCGCGCCGAACACCTCCTCCTGGTCCTTCGACGCGCCCGCCAGCTCGATGCCGTAACCGGGCGGGAAGTTGATCGCCTTGGCCAGCGCCAGCGCGTCCTTGGTCACCTCGCCGGGCGAGCGGCCCTGGGCGTTGGCCGAGACCGCGATCATGCGCTTGCCGTCGGCATGCTGGATCTTGGCCGGGCCCTTGCCCATCGTGACGGTGGCGATCTGCTCCAGCGGCACCATCATGCCGCTGCCGGCCACGGTGATCGGCAGGCGCTCGATATTGCTGGCATCCACCCGGTCCTGCGGCGCCAGGCGCACCGCCACATCGCGGGTCTCGCCGCTCGGGTCGACCCAGTCGCCCACCTCGACGCCGGCGAAGGCCACGCGCAAGGCGGTGGCGGCATCGCCGACCGAGATGCCCATCGCATTGGCCAGGCCGCGGTTCAGCTCGATCTGCAGCTCGTTCTGCGGATCCTGTTCCGACAGACCCACGTCGACCGCGCCCTTGACCTCGCGCAGCTTGGCCATGTAGTCGTTGGTGATCTCCAGCAGCTTGCGCGAGTCGGTGCCGTGGAAGCGGATCTGCACCGGCTTCTGCGCGCCGTTGTTGAGGTCGTCCAGCACCACATACTCGGCCCCGACCAGGGTGGCGACGCGCTCGCGCAGCTCCCGGGCGATCTCGGCGGCGCTGCGCTTGCGCTCGGTGCTCTTGCCCAGGTCCACATAGATGCGGCCGCCGCTGACGTTCACATAGCTGTTGGTGGCCTTGGTCTCCGGGATCTCGCGCGCCAGCTTGGCCGCGGCCTCCATCTTCAGCTTGGCATATTCCAGGCTGGCGCTGGCGGGGGTGCGCACCTCGACGGCGATGGTGCCGGAGTCCGAGGCCGGCAGGAAGCTGGTGCCGCCGAACATGTTCTGCAGCGCGATGGCCGCGACGAAGCTGGCAACGGCGAAGAAGGCCATCCAGCGCCGATGATGCAGGGCCCAGGCGATCACCAGGCCATAGCGATCGGCCTGGTGATCGAACCAGTCGTTGAAGCGCTGCAGCAGCCTGGAGAGGCCCTTCTTCGGCGCCTCGTGATGCCCCGGCGGGTCGCCCCAGAAGGCCGACAGCATCGGGTCCAGGGTGAAGGAGATGAACAGGCTCACCAGCACCGAGGCCACCACGGTCAGGCCGAAGGGCCGGAACCATTCACCCGAGACGCCGGGCATGAAGGCCACCGGCACGAACACCGCGACGATCGAGAAGGTGGTGGCGGCCACGGCCATGCCGATCTCGGCCGTGCCGTTGAGTGCCGCGCTGCGCCGGTCGGCGCCGCGCTCCATATGGCGCACGATGTTCTCGCGCACCACGATGGCGTCGTCGATCAGCACGCCGATCGCCAGCGACAGGCCCAGGAGGCTCATGAAATTGAGCGTGAAGCCGCACAGCCACACCGCGATAAAGGCCGCGATCACCGAGGTCGGCAGCGAGGTGGCGGTGATCAGGGTCGAGCGCCAGGAGTTCAGGAACACATAGACCACCAGGATGGTCAGGCCGGCGCCGAACACCAGGGCGTGGATCACGTTGTCCAGGCTGTTCTGAGCGTCCCGGCCGCCGTCCTGCGTGACCTCCAGCTTGGTGCCGGCCGGCAGGGTCTTGGCAATCTCGTCGACCAGCTTGCGCACGTCGTTGGCGACGCTGACGGTCGAGGCGTCGCGCGAACGGGTCACCGACATGCCGACATTGGGCGAGCCGTTGCGCACGCTGATGCTGGTGCGCTCGGCGAAGCCGTCGCGGATGCTGGCCACCTGGCCCAGGCGCACCAGCTCGCCGCCCAGGCGCTTGACCACGATCTGCTCGAACTCGGCCGGCGATTCGATGCGCCCCAGCAGGCGGATGCTCTGGTCTTCCAGCGTGCCGCGCACCTTGCCCACCGGGGCCGTGGTGTTCTGGGCACGCAGCGCGTTGACGACCTCGGTCACCGAGACGTTGAACTCGCGCAGCTTCTGGGCGTGCAGCAGCACCGAGAGCTCGCGGGTCAGCGCGCCGTTGACCTCCACCGTGGCCACGCCGCTGATGCTGCGGAAGCGGTCGGCCAGCTGATCCTCGGCCAGGCGCGAGATCTCGGCATGGCTCTGGCCGGTGGACGACAGCGCCAGCTGCATGATGGGCTGGGTGGCGGGGTCGATGCGGCGCAGCACCGGCTCGCGCATCTCGACCGGCAGCTTGTGACGCACCGCGCCGATGGCATTGCGCACCTCGTCGGCGGCCTCCACCATGTTCTTGCTGAACTCGAAGATCAGCACCAGCTGGGCATTGCCCTCGTTGGCGGTGGCGCGCACCTCGGTGACGCCGGAGATGCTCTGCAGCGATTTCTCGATGCGGTTGATGATCTCGCGCTCGCTGGTCTCGGGCGAGGCGCCGGGGTAGTTGATGCTGACCACCATCACCGGCTGCTCGACGTCCGGAATCTGGTTGACGCGCAGCTTCTTGAGCGCCAGCAGCCCGAGGGCCATCAGCGCGATGATGATGACGACGGTCGCGACCGGCTTCTTGACGCTGAAGTTGGACAGAAACATCTCAGCCTCCGTTCTGGGCGGCGGAGGCGGCGGGCGCGCTGGCGGCGGCCTTGGCCAGTTGCACCGCGCGGCCGTCGGCCAGCGCGGTGTTCAGATGGCGCAGCACCTGGTCGCCCTGCTTCAGTCCGGCGGTGACCTGGTAGAGGCCCTGGCGCTCGTCGCGCTCGCCGAGCTTGATGCCCACCTTCGCCAGCTTGCCGTCCTGCACGCGCCAGACGAAGGCCTGGTCGCCCTCGCGCTGGATCGCGCTGTCGGCCAGCATCAGCGCGTTGACGCTCTGGCTCAGCACGCGGCCCTCGGCATAGAGGCCGGCCACGCCGGGCTGCTGCGCGCCGGCAAAGCTCACCAGCACCTCCACCTGGCGGGTGGTGGCGTTGGCCGCGGCGGCGATGCGACGCACCTGTCCCTGGAAGTCGGTCTGGGCATAGCCGTTGACCTTGAAATAGACCGTCTGGCCCAGCTTCAGCTCGGACATGCGGTCGGCCGACACCAGGCCCTCGAAGCGCATGCTGGCCGGGTCGATCACCTTGACCAGCTCCTTGCCGATCTGGGCGGTGTCGCCGGCCGAGACCTTGCGGTCGGAGACGATGCCGTCGAAGGGCGCGCGCGCCTCGGTGCGCTGCAGCTGCTGGCGCGCGGTGGCGGCTCGGGCCTTGGCCCCGACCCAGTCGCTCTGGGTGTTGTTGCGCCGGACCTCGGCGTCTTCCATCGCCTGCATCGAGGTCATGCCCTGCCCCTGCAGGGTCTTCATGCGCTGGAACTGGCGCTCGGCCTGCTCGAAGGCCTGGCTGGCGGCGCGCGCGGCCTCCTCGGCGGAGGACAGGCTCTCGCGGATGGCGCTGTCGTCCAGCCGCACCAGCAACTCACCGCGCTTGACCTTCTCGCCATTCTCCTTGAACACCTGCAGCACGACGGCCTGGACCTCGGCGCGCAGGTCGGCGCGCTTCTCCGGCTGGATCGAGCCGGTGATGACCGGGCCGCTGGCATAGCTGGACAGGCCCATGGCCTGCAGATCCTCGGGCGACAGCAGCAGCGGCTTGGCCGCGGCCGGTGCCTTGGCGGCCTGGGCGGCCCCGTTGCCGGGCTTGCCGCAGGCCGACAGGAGAAGCACAAGAGAGCTGGCAACTACGAGGGCATGCAGGCGATGGCGCATCATCAAGGGGCTCCGGGATTGTTTTACGCTGCGCCTCCCTGGGCACAGATCCGGGCATCTTGCCATGCGGCATGAGCGGCGCCCAAGCCGCTTGCGACGAACGCAAGCCTGGTGCCGCTGAGCAGCAGAAACGGGGGATGAGCGGTGGCGGGCGCGGGGGGCTGCACGCCGGGGGCGGCTATTGCAGCGTGCCCTTCAGCGGCTCGGGCAGCGCGATGACCTCGATGCCCTCCTCCACCAGCGCCAGCGCGTCCTCGCGGCTGGCGCTGCCACGGATGCCGCGCTCCTCGGCCTCGCCGTAATGGATGCGACGGGCTTCCTCGGCGAAGCGTTCGCCGACGTCCTCGGTCCCGGCCAGCATCTGGCGCACCAGCTGCAACGCCGTCAGCTGCGGGTCGGGGCGCGCCGCGGGCGCCGCGGCCACGGGCTCGCGCTGCTTCGAGACATTCAGGCGCGGCGCGCTGGGCAGGCGCTGCACCCGGCCGCTGGCGCAGACCGGGCAGCTGACCAGACCGCGGTCCTGCTGGGATTCGAAGTCATCGGCCGAGCCGAACCAGCCTTCGAAGCGGTGGCCCTTGTCGCAGCCGAGGTTGAGTACGAGCATGACGGAATTGTGACGCGAGCCGGCTCAGGCCGCCGGGCGCCAGTCCAAAGCCCATGCGCCGGACTGCCAGCGCGACAGCCACAGCAGGCCGATCAGGGTCTTGGCGTCGGTCAGCTCACCGCGTGCGGCCAGCAGTTCCAGCTCGGACGGCGTGTGGATGACCAGATCGAGGAACTCGCCCTCGTCGAGCCGACGTTCGCCCTGGGTGAGGCCGCGGGCGAAGAAGATCTCGATGCCCTCGTCCGAGTAGGCGATGGCGTTGTGCAGCACGCCGGCATGGGCCCATTCGCGCGCGCGGTAGCCGGTTTCCTCCAGCAGCTCGCGCTGGGCACAGGCCAGCCTGTCCTCGCCGGCGTCGAGCTTGCCGGCCGGAAATTCCAGCATCACCCGCCCCATCGGATAGCGGTATTGGCGCTCCATCAGCAGGCGGCCGTCGTCCAGCAGGGGCACGACCATCACCGCCCCGGGGTGGACGATGTACTCGCGCGCCGATTCCTTGCCGTCGGGCAGGCGCACGGTGTCGCGCCGCACATCGAGAAAGTGGCCGCGGTAGACCTGCCGGCTCTCGATCTTCAGCTCGGCCAGGCGCCGCAATTCGTCCCGATCGTCAAGCATGGCGGTGGCGCCTCAGATAGCGCCAGACAAAGCCGGGGAAGCCCAGCGTGATGAACAGGCACAGGGCGGCCGCGTAGAACTCCCAGCCCTGCGGCTGGCGCTGGCCCAGGCGCGACTCCAGGAACACGCCCAGCCCCAGGGTCAGCGCCGCCAGCAGCAGCAGCTCAAGCAAGCGCCAACCGAAGGGCTTGGGCCGGCGCACGGGCCCCAGCAGCAGCACCCGGTTGCTGAAATAGGGCGCATTGGCCGCCACCAGGGCGACCAGCAGCACCAGCCAGACCGCAGCGGACTGATCCATCCGCCGGTTCTTACTGAGCCAGCAGCTTGACGATGGCCTGTGCGCACATCGCCATCAGTCCACCCGGCAGCAGACCGAACAGCAGCACGGCGGCGCCGTTCAGCGACAGCACGGTGCGCACGTCGGCCGGGGCCGTCAGCGGCGCGCCGTCGGTCGGCTCCTCGAAGAACATCACCTTGATGACGCGCAGGTAGTAGAAGGCGGCGATCAGCGACAGCAGCACCGCCACCACGGCCAGGCCGATATAGAACGGCACATTGGTCGCGACCATGGCCTGCAGCACGGCCAGCTTGGCATAGAAGCCCGCGGTGGGCGGAATGCCGGCCAGCGAGAACATGAAGATGGTCATCACCAGCGCATACCAGGGGCTGCGCTTGGCCAGGCCGGCCAGGTCCTTGATCTCCTCGGCCTCATGGCCTTGGCGCGACAGCAGCAGGATGATGCCGAAGCTGCCCAGCGTGGTCAGCACATAGGTGACCGCAAAGAACAGCGAGGAGCTGTAGGCGTTGGCGGTCAGATCCTTGCTGTCGCCCACCACGCCCGAGGCCATGCCCAGCAGCATGAAGCCCATCTGCGCGATGGTCGAATAGGCCAGCATGCGCTTCAGGTTGCTCTGCGCGATGGCCGCCAGGTTGCCGACGATCATCGACACCAGGGCCAGCACCAGCAGCATCTGCTGCCAGTCGACCGCGAGACCCAGCATGCCCTCCACCAGCAGGCGGATCGTGATGGCGAAGGAGGCCAGCTTGGGCGCGGCGCCGATCAAGAGGGTCACGGCCGTCGGGGCGCCGTGGTAGACGTCGGGCACCCACATATGGAAGGGAGCGGCGCCCAGCTTGAAGGCCAGGCCGGCCACCACGAAGACCACGCCGAACACCAGCACCGACTTGTTCACCGCGCCGGTGGCGATCACCTCGAAGACGCGCGGGATGGCCAGCGAACCGGTGGCGCCGTACATCATCGACAGGCCGTAGAGCAGGAAGCCGCTGGCCAGCGCGCCGAGCACGAAGTACTTCATCGCGGCCTCGGTCGAGACCGCATGGTCGCGCCGCAGCGCCACCAGGGCGTAGAGCGACAGGGTCATCAGCTCCAGGCCGAGATAGATGACCAGGAAGTTGTTGGCCTGCAGCATCACCATGATGCCCAGCAGGGAGAACAGGCTCAGGGTGAACAGCTCGCCCTTGAGGATGTCGCGGTGCGCGGCGTAGGGGCGCGCATAGACCAGGGTCACGATGGTCGCGATGCAGGCGAAGAAGCCCAGCAGATGCCCCATCGGGTCGGACACCACCATGCCCTGCATGGCGATCTCGGTCTGACCGCCGTTGAAGTAGCTGAGGTGCATGGCGCCGACCACGGCCACGCTGAGCTGCGTCAGCCAGTAGGTCGGCCGGCGCTCGGGATCGGTGACGAACAGATCCACCAGGGCCACGACGCAGGCCATGAGCAGGAGAATGATTTCGGGATAAACCGCGAGCCAGTTCATAGTGTTCATTGTTGGATGGCCCTCAAGCGTCAAGGTGCGACCAGCTTGGACTGGGCCACATGCTTCAGCAGTCCGTCGACCGAGTGGTGCATCACGTCGGTGAAGGGCTTGGGATAGATGCCCATCCACAGCGTGGCCACGGCCAGCGCGCCCAGCATCAGAAACTCGCGGGCGTTGATGTCGGTCAGCGCGCGCACATGGTCGTTGGTGACGGCGCCGAAATAGACGCGCTTGTACATCCACAGCGTGTAGGCAGCACCGAACACCAGCGCGGTGGCGGCCAGCGCGCCCAGCCAGAAGCTGTGCTTCACGGTGCCCAGGATCACCATCCACTCGCCGACGAAGCCGGCGGTGGCGGGCAGGCCGCAATTGGCCATCGCGAAGAACAGCGCCAGCGCGGCGAACTTGGGCATGGTGTTGACCACGCCGCCGTAGGAAGCGATCTCACGCGAATGCACGCGGTCGTAGAGCACGCCGATGCACAGGAACATCGCGCCGGAGACGAAACCATGCGAGATCATCTGCACCAGACCGCCGGAGACGCCGAGCTCGTTGAAGATGAAGAAGCCCAGGGTCACGAAGCCCATGTGGGCCACCGACGAGTAGGCCACCAGTTTCTTCATGTCCTGCTGGACCAGGGCCACCAGGCCGATATAGACCACGGCGATCAGCGACAGCGCGATGATGACCCAGGCGTACTCGCGCGCGGCATCCGGCGCGATCGGCATCGAGAAGCGCAGGAAGCCATAGGCACCGAGCTTCAGCATGATGGCGGCCAGCACCACCGAGCCGCCGGTGGGCGCCTCCACGTGGGCGTCCGGCAGCCAGGTGTGCACCGGCCACATCGGCACCTTGACCGAGAAGGCAGCGAAGAAGGCGATGAACAGCAGGATCTGCGCGGGCATGCCCAGCGGCAGACGGTGCCAGGTCTGGATGTCGAAGCTGCCACCGGACTTCAGGTACAGATAGAGCAGCGCGATCAGCATCAAGAGCGAGCCGGCCAGCGTGTACAGGAAGAACTTGAAGGCCGCATAGACGCGCTTCGGACCGCCCCAGACACCGATGATGATGTACATCGGGATCAGCGTGGCCTCGAAGAAGACGTAGAACAGCAGCCCGTCCAGCGCCGAGAACACGCCGATCATCAGACCCGACAGGATCAGGAAGGCGCCCATGTACTGATTGACGCGCTCGGTGATGACCTCCCAGGCGGAGATCACGACGATCACCGTGATGAAGGCGGTCAGCGGCACGAACCACATCGAGATGCCGTCGACACCCAGGTGGTAGAAGACATTGAAGCGTTCGATCCAGGGCAGCTTCTCGCCGAACTGCATCGCGGCCGAGCCGGTGTCGAAACCGGTGATCAGCGGCAGGGTGACCAGGAAACCGATCACGGCCGCCACCAGCGCCAGCCAGCGCACGGTGTTGGCCTGATCGTCACGACCCAGGGCCAGCAGCAGCAAGCCGCAAGCAATGGGCAACCAAATGGCAAGACTTAGCAACATTCTTGTTCTCCGCCCGCCGCTCAGAAGCCCGCCAGGGCCTTGAATTGGGGCCCGATATAAGGCCAGAGCTTCCAGGTCATCAGACCGATCACGCCCAGGATCATCACCAGCGCATACCAGTACAGGTGGCCGGTCTGGACGCGGCGCACGGCGGCGGCGATGCCGCCCACGGTACGGGCCGAGCCGTTGATCAGCACACCGTCGATCAGGCCCTGGTCGCCCACCTTCCAGGCCGTCAGGCCCAGACCGCGGGCCAGACGGGCCAGCACGTTCTCGTTGAACCAGTCCATGAAGTACTTGTTCTCCAGGACCACGATCAGCGGCCGCAGCAGCTTGGCCAGGGTGGCGGGAATCGCCGGCCAGATCAGGTAGAACAGGTAGGCGGTCACGACGCCGGCCAGCGCCAGCCAGAACGGCGCGGTCTGCAGGCCGTGCAGCGCCATCGCGCCGGCACCGTGGAACTCGGAAGCCAGTTCCTTCATCGCGTGGTGGACCTCGTGGTTGACGAAGATCGAGTCCTTGAAGAAATCGCCGAACAGCATCGGCTGGATCGCCAGGAAGCCGATCACGACCGAGGGGATGGCCAGCAGGATCAGCGGCGCGGTCACCACCCAGGGCGACTCGTGCGGCGTGTGGTCCTCGTCATGGGCGTGGTGCGCGTCATGCTCGGCCGCGTCTTCCTGCGGGAAGGGCTTGTGATGGAAGTTCTCCTTGCCGTGGAAGACCAGGAAGTACATCCGGAACGAATAGAAGGCGGTCACGAACACGCCCGCCAGCACGGCGAAATAGGCGAAGCCGGCGCCGGGCAGGTGGCTGGCGTGCACGGCCTCGATGATCGAGTCCTTCGAGTAGAAGCCCGCGAACAGCGGCGTGCCGATCAGGGCCAGCGAGCCCAGGAGCGAGGTGATCCAGGTGATCGGCATGTACTTGCGCAGGCCGCCCATGTTGCGGATGTCCTGGTCGTGGTGCATGCCGATGATCACCGAGCCGGCGCCGAGGAACAGCAGGGCCTTGAAGAAGGCGTGCGTCATCAGGTGGAACACCGCGACCGAGTAGGCCGAGGCACCCAGCGCCACGGTCATATAGCCCAGCTGCGACAGCGTGGAATAGGCAACCACGCGCTTGATGTCGTTCTGGATGATGCCCAGGAAGCCCATGAACAGCGCGGTGATCGCGCCGATCACCAGCACGAAGTTCAGCGCGGTGTCCGAGAGTTCGAACAGCGGGCTCATGCGGGCGACCATGAAGATGCCGGCCGTCACCATCGTGGCGGCATGGATCAGCGCGGAAATCGGGGTCGGGCCTTCCATCGAGTCCGGCAGCCAGACATGCAGCGGGAACTGCGCCGACTTGCCCATCGCGCCGATGAACAGGCAGATGCAGGCCACCGTCAGCATCATCCAGTCGCTGCCCCACAGCGGGGCGTCGAACTTGATCTGGGACAGTTCCTGCGCCTTGGCGAAGGTTTCGCCATAGTTCAGCGTGCCGCCGTAGGCCACCAGCAGGCCGATGCCCAGGATGAAGCCGAAGTCGCCGACCCGGTTCACCAGGAAGGCCTTCATATTGGCGAAGATCGCGGTCGGCTTGGTGTACCAGAAGCCGATCAGCAGATAGGACACCAGGCCCACCGCTTCCCAGCCGAAGAACAGCTGCAGCATGTTGTTGCTCATCACGAGCATCAGCATCGAGAAGGTGAACAGCGAGATGTAGCTGAAGAAGCGCTGGTAGCCCGGGTCTTCCTCCATGTAGCCGATCGTGTAGATGTGCACCATCAGCGACACGAAGGTCACGACGCACATCATCATCGCGGTCAGGCCGTCGACCAGGAAGCCGACCTCCATCTTCAGGCCGCCCAGCACCATCCATTCGTAGACGGTCTGATTGAAGCGGGCGCCGTCGACGGCCACCGACTTCAAGGTCATCGCCGAGATGATGAAGGCGATCAGCACCCCGAGGATGGTGATCGAGTGGGCGCCGCGGCGGCCCACCTGCTTGCCGAAGAAACCGGCGACGATGGCGCCGACCAGCGGGGCCAGCGGCACCGCCAGCAGCATGTTCTGTGAGAGTGTTGCGGACATCTTCTTCTTAGCCCTTCAGCGCGTCCAGTTCTTCCACATTGATGCTGGCGCGGTTGCGGAACAGCACGACCAGGATCGCGAGACCGATGGCCGATTCGGCCGCGGCCACCGTCAGGATGAAGAACACGAAGACCTGGCCGGCCATGTCACCCAGGTAATGGGAGAAGGCCACGAAGTTCAGGTTGACGGCCAAGAGCATCAGCTCGATGGCCATCAGGAGCACGATCAGGTTCTTGCGGTTCAGGAAGATGCCGATCACCGACAGCGCGAACAGGATCGCGCCCAGCGTCAGGAAATGGCCCAAAGTCAATCCACTCAGCGCAGCCATCTCAAGCGCCTCCTTGCGTGTTGTTCTCGGCGGGAGCCACCGCGGGCACGTCCAGCGTCGGCTGCATCTTGACGATGCGCAGGCGGTCGCTCTTCTTGACCTTGACCTGCTCCGACGGGTCCTGGTAGCGCGAGTCCTTGCGGCGGCGCAGGGTCAGCGCGATCGCGGCGACGATGGCCACCAGCAGCAGCACGGCGGCGATCTGCAGCGGGTACAGGTAGCGGGTGTAGACCTCGATGCCCAGCAGCTTGGTGTTGCCGAGCTTGGCCGCGGCGGCGCTCAGCTCGGGCGCCTCGGAGACCCGGAAGCCGCCCATCAGCACGGCAGCCATCTCCAGCGCGATCAGCGCGCCGACCAGGCCGGCCAGCGGCAGATGCTTCCAGAAGCCTTCGCGCAGATTGGTCACACCTTCGCCCGAGGTGATGTCCAGCATCATCACGACGAACAGGAACAGCACCATCACGGCGCCGATATAGACCAGCACCAGGGCGATGGCCAGGAACTCGGCCTTCAGCAGCATCCAGATGCAGGCGGCGTTGAAGAAGGCGAGGATCAGGAACAGCGCCGAATGCACGGTGCTGCGCGCCGTGATCACACGGAACGAAGCGCCGAGCAGCACGGCGGCGAAAACATAGAAGAGCGCGGTGATGGTATCCATGCGATTCCAGCAAACTCGTGGCTCTCGACCTTGAGGCGTCCGCCGGGCCGCCCCAAGGACGACTCGGGCAGATGAGTGACGGCCTGGCCGTCGTTCATCTGCGTCCCCTCGGGGGACCGGCCGGGTACTCCCGGACGAGGGGTCAGCGATATTTGGCGTCGGCCTCCTTGGTGGCGGCGATTTCGGGTTCGTAGCGGTCGCCCACGGCCAGGAGCATGTCCTTCGTGAAGTACAGATCGCCACGCTTCTCGCCGTGGTATTCGAAGATGTTGGTCTCGACGATGGAGTCCACCGGGCAGCTTTCCTCGCAGAAGCCGCAGAAGATGCACTTGGTCAGGTCGATGTCGTAGCGCGTGGTGCGGCGCGAGCCGTCGGCCCGCACGTCGGATTCGATCGTGATGGCCATCGCGGGGCAGACCGCCTCGCAGAGCTTGCAGGCGATGCAGCGCTCCTCGCCGTTCTCGTAGCGGCGCAGCGCATGCAGGCCGCGGAAACGCGGCGACAGCGGCGTCTTCTCCTCGGGGAACTGCACGGTGATGTTGCGCGACAGGAAATGCCGGCCGGTCAGGGCCATGCCCTTGAACAGCTCGGTGAGCATGAAGCTCTTGATGAAGTCTTTAACCATTTCGGCTTTACTTCCAGATATTCAGCGGCGACTGGATCCACAGGCCGACGACGACCAGCCAGACCAGGGTCACGGGAATGAAGATCTTCCAGCCCAGGCGCATGATCTGGTCATAGCGGAAGCGCGGGAACGTGGCGCGCACCCAGAGGAACAGGGTCACGACGAAGAAGGTCTTGCCGAACAGCCAGGCCCAGTTCCAGAACGCCATCGTGTTCTGGATGAAGCTCGGCGTCTCCATGCCAAGCAGGCTCCAGGAGATCGGCGCGCTCCAGCCGCCCAGGAACATCACCACGGCCAGGGCCGAGACGAGGATCATGTTGGCGTACTCGGCCAGGAAGAACATCGCGAAGGACATGCCCGAGTACTCGATCATGTGGCCCGCGACGATCTCCGACTCGCCTTCCACCACGTCGAAGGGATGGCGGTTGGTCTCGGCCAGGCCGGAGATGAAGTAGACGATGAAGATGGGCAGCAGCGGCAGCCAGTTCCAGGACAGGAAGTTCAAGCCCATCGCGGCGAACATGCCCTTCTCCTGCACCTGCACGACCGTGGTCATGTTCAGGCTGCCGGTCACCATCAGCACCACCACCAGGGCGAAGCCCATGGCGATTTCGTAGCTGACCATCTGGGCCGAGGCGCGCAGCGCGCCCAGGAAGGCGTACTTCGAGTTGGAGGCCCAGCCGGCGATGATCACGCCATAGACCTCCAGCGAGGTGATGGCCATGACGAACAGCAGGCCGGCGTTGACGTTGGCCACCGCGGCCTCCGGACCGAAGGGCACGACCGCCCAGGCGGCCAGGGCCGGCATGATGGTCATGATGGGGCCGAGGAAGAACAGGCCCTTGTTCGCGGCCGTCGGGACGATGATCTCCTTGAAGATCAGCTTCACCGCATCGGCGATCGGGGTCAGCAGGCCGTAGGGGCCGACGCGGTTCGGGCCCGGGCGGATCTGCGACCAGCCGATGGCCTTGCGCTCCCACAGGGTCAGGTAGGCGACGCAGATCATCAGCGGCGCGATCACCGCGATGATCTTCATCAGGCTCCAGACCAGGGGCCAGAAGCCGCCCAGCAGCGAGGCGCCGGAGGTGTAGAGGGTATCGATCATGATGCTCGCTTGTTCCTCAGGCCTTGGTCACGGTCAGGGTGCCGAACAGCGCACCGAGGCCGGCGGTCTCGGCCAGGCCGGCCGGCACGCGCACCACATTGGCGGGCAGGCCCGGTTCCAGCTTGGCGCTCAGCTCGGCGGCGCCGGCGCCGTCCTGGGTGATGCGCACGCGCGCGCCCGGCGAAGCCAGGCCCAGCTGCGACCACAGCACCTTGGGCAGACCGGCCACGGCGGCCTGGCGGCCATCGGTGGTCAGCTGCAGCGAGGTCGAGCAGCGCACCAGCGCGTCGGTCGCATAAATCGGCAGCGAGGCCAGGCGCTCCAGGCCGTTGCTCGCGGCGGTGGCTTGCACCGCGGCCGAGCCGGCCATCGATTGGTTCGACAGGCGCGCGCTCAGATCGGCCGCATCGACACCCAGAGCCTCGCTCTTGACCTGCTCCGAGCTTTCCTGCTCAAAGCCGGGAAGCGCCAGCAGATTGCCCAGCACGCGCAGGATCTTCCAGCCCGGGCGGGTGTCGCCGCGCGGCTTGACCACGCCGACGAAGCTCTGCGCGCGGCCCTCGGCATTGACGAAGGTGCCCGAGGTCTCGGTGAAGGGCGCGGTCGGCAGCAGCACGTCGGCATACTCCAGACCGGTCTTGAAGGGGCTCATCACGACGACCATCTCGGCCGCGGCCAGGGCCTTGGCGGCCGCGGCCGCGTTGGCGCTGTCCAGCACCGGGTCGGTGTTCAGCAGCAGCACGCCCTTCAGCGCACCCTCGGTCAGCATCTGGGCGGCGTTCAGGCCGCCGTCACCGCCATGGCCATTCGGCTGCGCGCCGACCAGCTGAGCGCCGACGGTGTTGGCGGCCTCGGTCAGATAGCCGACCGTGGCGCCGGTCTGCGCGGCGATCCAGTTGGCCAGGCTCAGCAGGCCGGCGGCCTGCGGATGCTGCGCGGCGGCATTGCCCAGCAGCACGGCCTTCTTCTGGCCGGACAGCAGCGCGCCGGCGATCGCCTTGGCGGCGTCGGTCGCGTTGCCCGTGACGGGCGCGGCGGCGCCGGTCGTCGCCGACACGGCGGCGGCCACATCGGCCAGGGCCTGCGGCCAGGACAGCGGGGCTGTCGTGATGCGCGCGGCGATCGGCATCAGCCAGTCGTCCTCGCTGGCGCCGACGGCCAGGATCTTGGCGCCGCGGCGGGCGGCCTGGCGCAGGCGCTGGGCGAACAGCGGGTGGTCCTTGCGCAGCTGCGAGCCGATCACCAGGGCGCGATCCAGCTCGGACAGCGCGGCGATGGGCAGGCCCAGCCACTGTGCCTTGCCGGCCTCGGCCAGATTGCCGAAATCGGCATGGCGCAGGCGGTGGTCGACGTTCTGGCTGCCGATGCCGCGCACCAGCTTGGCCAGCAGGTGCAGCTCTTCCACCGTGCTATGGGCCGAGCCCAGGGCACCGATGGCGTTCGCGCCATGCTCGGCCTTGATCAGCTTCAGGCCGTTGGCCACGTATTCCAGCGCCGTGGTCCAGTCGACGTTCTTCCAGGCACCGCCCTGCTTGATCATCGGCTGGGTGACGCGGGCGTCGCTGTTCAGGGCTTCATAGGAGAAGCGGTCGCGGTCGGCGATCCAGCACTCGTTGACGGCCTCGTTCTCCAGCGGCACGACGCGCATCACCTCGTTGCCCTTGACCTGCACGATCAGGTTGGCACCGGTGCTGTCATGCGGCGACACGCTCTTGCGGCGCGACAGTTCCCAGGTGCGGGCGCTGTAGCGGAAGGGCTTGCTGGTCAGCGCGCCGACCGGGCAGATGTCGATCATATTGCCCGACAGCTCGGAATCGACGGTACGCCCGACGAAGGTCTGGATCTCGCTGTGCTCGCCGCGGTGCGCCATGCCCAGTTCCATCTGGCCGGCGATCTCCTGGCCGAAACGGACGCAACGGGTGCAATGGATGCAACGGCTCATCTCCTCCATCGAGATCAGCGGGCCGACGTTCTTGTGGAACACGACGCGCTTCTCTTCCGAGTAGCGCGACTTGCCGCCGCCATAGCCGACGGCCAGATCCTGCAGCTGGCATTCGCCGCCCTGGTCGCAGATCGGGCAATCCAGCGGGTGATTGATCAGCAGGAACTCCATCACGCCCTGCTGGGCCTTGATGGCTTTCTCGCTCTTGGTGCGCACGATCATGCCCTGGGTCACCGGCGTGGCGCAGGCGGGCATGGGCTTGGGCGCCTTCTCCACGTCCACCAGGCACATGCGGCAGTTGGCGGCGATGGTGAGTTTCTTGTGGTAGCAGAAGTGAGGGATGTAGGTGCCGGCCTTGTCGGCGGCATGCATCACCATGCTGCCTTCCTTGACCTCCACCTTCTGACCGTCGAGTTCGATTTCAACCATAGCTTGTCCTGGCTCAGTCTTTCTCAGGCCGCCACCAGGGCCGTCTTGTGTTCGATGAGGTGCACGAACTCGTGCTTGAAATGCTTGATCATGGCCCGCACCGGCATGGCCGCCGCGTCGCCCAGCGCGCAGATGGTGCGCCCCTGGATGTTGTCGGCCACCGAGTTCAGCAAGGCGATGTCCTCGGCCCTGCCCTGCCCGTTGGCGATGCGCTCGATCACGCGGTGCATCCAGCCCGTGCCTTCGCGGCAGGGGGTGCACTGGCCGCAGGATTCGTGGGCGTAGAAGTAGGCCAGGCGCAGCAGGCTCTTGACCATGCAGCGCGAGTCGTCCATCACGATGACCGCGCCCGAGCCCAGCATCGAGCCGGCCTTGGCGATGGAGTCATAGTCCATCGTGCAGTTCATCATCACCTCGCCCGGCAGCACCGGGGCGGACGAGCCGCCGGGGATCACGGCCTTCAGGCTGCGGCCCTTGCGCATGCCGCCGGCCAGCTCCAGCAGCTTGCTGAAGGGCGTGCCCAGCGGGATCTCGTAGTTGCCGGGACGCTCGACGTCGCCGCTGATCGAGAAGATCTTGGTGCCGCCGTTGTTAGGCTTGCCGATCTCCAGATAGGGCTGGCCGCCGTTGCGGATGATCCAGGGCACCGCCGCGAAGGTCTCGGTGTTGTTGATCGTGGTCGGCCGGCCGTAGAGGCCGAAGCTGGCGGGGAACGGCGGCTTGAAGCGCGGCTGGCCCTTCTTGCCTTCCAGCGATTCCAAGAGCGCGGTTTCCTCGCCGCAGATATAGGCGCCGAAGCCGTGGTGGGCGTGCAGCTGGAAGCTGAAGCCCGAACCCAGGATGTTGTCGCCCAGCAGGCCGGCCGCGCGGGCTTCCTCGAGGGCGGCCTCGAAGCGCTCGTAGACCTCGAAGATCTCGCCGTGGATGTAGTTGTAGCCGACCGTGATGCCCATCGCGAACGCCGCGATCGCCATGCCTTCGATGACGATATGCGGGTTGAACATCAGGATGTCGCGGTCCTTGCAGGTACCCGGCTCGCCCTCGTCCGAATTGCAGACCAGATATTTCTGGCCCGGGAACTGGCGCGGCATGAAGCTCCACTTCAGGCCGGTCGGGAAACCGGCGCCGCCGCGGCCGCGCAGGCCCGAGGCCTTGACCTCGGCGATCACCTGGTCGGCCGTCAGCGGCGCGCCGTCGGCCGTGCCCTCGCCCTTGAGGATCTTGCGCAGCGCCTGATAGCCGCCGCGCGCCTCGTAGTCCTTCAGGCTCCAGTTCTTGCCGTTCAGGTCGGCATAGATCTGCGCGCCGATATGGCGGTCATGGAAACAGGTCTCGGCACCGGTGGCCTGGAATTTGGAAAGGTCCAGCATGCTTCCCATCCCTCAGTTCTTGCTCACAGCGGCGTGAGCACGCAGCGTATCCACGAGCTCGTCCAGGCGCTGCTCGTTCATGAAGCTGCACATCTGGCGGTCGTTGACCAGCAGCACCGGCGCATCGGCGCAGGCACCCTGGCACTCGCTCTTCTGCACGGTGAACAGGCCGTCGGCCGTGGTGCCGCCCTCTTCCACGCCCAGTTTGTGGCACAGATGGTCCAGCGCGGTCTGGCCGTCGCGCAGCTGGCACGGCAGGTTGGTGCAGACGTTCAGCTTGAACTGGCCCAGCTTGCGCTGGTTGTACATGTTGTAGAAGGTCGTGACCTCGTACACCGCGATCGCGGGCATGCCCAGGTAATGGGCGATCGCGTCCTCGCTGGCGCGCGACACGAAGCCTTCCTCCTGCTGCACGATGGCCAGGCAGGCCATCACGGCCGACTGCTTCTGCTCGGCCGGGTACTTGGCCACTTCGCGCGCGAAGCGCGCGGCGGTGGCTGCGCTCAGAACATATTCGGTACTGGTGCTCATCGCTTCACTCATCGATCGATCTCACCGAACACGATGTCCATCGTGCCGATGATGGCCACCGCATCGGCCAGCATGTGGCCGCGGGCCATCTCGTCCAGCGCCGCCAGGTGCGAGAAGCCCGGCGCGCGGATCTTCAGGCGGTAGGGCTTG
Organism: Roseateles sp. GW821-FHT09B06; assembly: GCF_059418245.1. Lineage (NCBI taxonomy): Bacteria > Pseudomonadati > Pseudomonadota > Betaproteobacteria > Burkholderiales > Sphaerotilaceae > Roseateles > Roseateles sp. GW821-FHT09B06. The sequence continues at coordinate 25,221 of NZ_JBWKPM010000012.1, forward strand.
TTGGCGCCGTCGCTGACCATGTAGATGCCGAACTCGCCCTTGGGATGCTCGACCGCCGCATAGGCCTCGCCCTCGGGGACGCGGAAACCTTCGGTGAAGAGCTTGAAATGGTGGATCAGCTCCTCCATGTTCGACTTCATGTCGACACGGGCGGGCGGCGCCACCTTGTGGTTGTCGGTGATGACCGGGCCTGGGTTCTTGCGCAGCCAGTCCACGCATTGCTGGATGATGCGGTTGGACTGGCGCATTTCCTCGACGCGCACCACGTAGCGGTCGTAGGTGTCGCCGTTGGTGCCCACCGGCACGTCGAAGTCGACGTTGGCGTAGGCGTCGTAGGGCTGGGTCTTGCGCAGGTCCCAGGCGATGCCGCAGCCGCGCAGCATCGGGCCGGTCAGGCCCATGTTCAGCGCGCGTTCGGGCGTCACCACGCCGATGCCGACGGTGCGCTGCTTCCAGATCCGGTTGTCGGTCAGCAGGGTCTCGTAATCGTCGACGTTCTTCGGGAAGCGCTTGCAGAAATCCTCGATGAAGTCCAGCAGCGAGCCCGAACGGTTTGCGTTGAGCTGGGCGATCGCCTTGGCGTTCTTGATCTTGCTGACCTTGTACTGCGGCATGCTGTCCGGCAGGTCGCGGTAGACGCCGCCCGGACGGAAATAGGCCGCGTGCATGCGTGCACCCGACACCGCCTCGTACATGTCGAACAGGTCCTCGCGCTCGCGGAAGGCGTAGATCAGCACGTTCATCGCGCCGCAGTCCAGGCCATGCGCGCCCAGCCACATCAGATGGTTCAGCAGGCGGGTGATCTCGGCGAACATCACGCGGATGTACTGCGCGCGGATCGGCACCTCGATGCCCATCATCCGCTCGATCGCCATGCAGTAGGCCTGCTCATTGGCCATCATCGACACATAGTCGAGGCGGTCCATATAGGGCAGCGACTGGATGTAGGTCTTGCTCTCGGCCAGCTTCTCGGTGGCGCGGTGCAGCAGGCCGATATGCGGATCGGCGCGCTGGATCACCTCGCCGTCCAGCTCCAGCACCAGGCGCAGCACGCCGTGAGCAGCCGGGTGCTGGGGGCCGAAGTTCAGCGTGTAGTTCTTGATTTCAGCCATGGCTCACAGACCGCCGTAGTTGTCTTCGCGGATGATGCGCGGCGTGATCTCACGCGGCTCGATCGTCACCGGTTGATAGATCACGCGCTTCTGCTCGGCGTCGTAGCGCATCTCGACATGACCCGAGGTCGGGAAGTCCTTGCGCATCGGATGGCCGATGAAGCCGTAGTCGGTCAGGATGCGGCGCAGGTCTTCGTGACCCTCGAAGATGATGCCGTACATGTCGAACGCCTCGCGCTCGAACCAGTTGGCCGAGTTCCAGATCGGGGTCAGGGCCGCCACCTGGGGCAGATCATCATCGGGGCAGAAGACCTTCAGACGCACGCGCCAGTTCTTGCTGACCGACAGCAGCTGCGTGGCGACCGCGAAGCGCGGGCCTTCCGCCACCGGGCTGGCACCATTGCCGTAGTCGCTGTAGTCGAGGCCGCACAGGTCGATCAGCTGCTCGAACTTGAGCTCGGAATGATCGCGCAGGGTCAGGGCGACATCGGCATAGTCGGCCGCATTGACGCGGATCGTGATCTCGCCGAGTTCACGCTTGAGTTCAACGATCTTGCCGCCGAGGGCGGCTTCCAGGGCCGCTTGCAGGGTATCGAGTTTGCTCATGGGTCTCTTCAGCGCGCGATCGTGTTCTCGCGACGGATCTTGGCCTGCAGTTGCAGGATGCCGTACAGCAACGCCTCCGCGGTGGGCGGGCAGCCGGGCACATAGACATCGACCGGCACGATGCGGTCGCAACCGCGCACCACGGAATAGCTGTAGTGGTAGTAGCCGCCGCCGTTGGCGCAGGAGCCCATTGACAGCACCCAACGCGGCTCGGCCATCTGGTCGTAGACCTTGCGCAGCGCCGGTGCCATCTTGTTGCACAAGGTGCCGGCCACGATCATCAGATCGGACTGCCGCGGACTGGGCCGGAACAGCATGCCGAAACGGTCGATGTCGTAGCGCGCCGCGCCGGCGTGCATCATCTCCACCGCGCAGCAAGCCAGACCGAACGTCATCGGCCACAACGAACCGGTCTTGGACCAGTTGATCAGCTTGTCCACCGAGGTGGTGACAAAGCCTTCCTTCAAAACGCCTTCGATACCCATGGGATCTGCCTTCGGGTCAAGCTTGATTTATTCCCAATCCAGGGCACCTTTTTTCCACTCGTAGGCGAAGCCCACGACCAGAATGCCCAGGAAAATCATCATGGCCCAGAAACCCGCCGCACCGATCTCGCGCAACGCCACCGCCCAGGGGAATAGAAAGGCGATTTCCAGGTCAAACAAAATGAACAAAATGGCGACGAGGTAATAGCGCACATCGAACTTCATGCGCGCGTCTTCAAAGGCCTCGAAGCCGCATTCGTAGGGGGAGTTTTTGGCCGCATCGGGCCGATTCGGACCCAGCAGGTAGCCCAGGACTTGCGGCGCGATGCCGACACCCGCGCCGACCAAGATGAAGAGGATGACGGGCAGGTACTGATCCAAGTTCATGTCTGACGCTCCGCAATTGCGAATTAAACGCATTTGGCTTTCGCCAAAAGCAACGGGCGCGCCGCCAGCGAAACCATATCGCTCACGGAACGCGCCCGCCTGTCCCCTGCAGCGGTCACGACCGTTGCGACAGGGCGCATCGACCAGCGACTCGAAACCCTCGGGATCCCGGTCTGTTGCCAGCCGAATATTATTCTGGTGCCGTCGGCGAGACTCGAACTCGCACAGCTTTCGCCACTACCCCCTCAAGATAGCGTGTCTACCAATTTCACCACGACGGCTCGTCATGCTTGCTGTCTGTTCGCGTGAGGATTGCTTCCCAAACAGCCTTGAATTCTATACCGAAAATCCCTAGGTTCAGGGGAGAAGCGGCAGGATTTAGCTCGGGCAGGCACGGAGCGCACAGGCTTGTGCGCCCTGCATGCCAGCGACCTCAGTTGGAGGCCGCGGACGCGGTCGGCGCCGGCACGACCACGACCGGCGCGGCACCCGGAATGGCCGCTGCCCCGGAAGCCGGCGCCGATGCCGATGCAGGCACGGCACGATCCAGCACGCTGTCGCCGACCGGCCCGCTTGCGCGGTTGTTGGACATATAGGCCAGCGCCAGGGTACAGACAAAGAACAGCGTGGCGCAGACCGCGGTGCTGCGCGACAGGAAGTTGGCACTGCCGGTGGCACCGAACAAGCTGCCCGAGGCGCCGCTGCCGAAGGATGCGCCCATGTCGGCGCCCTTGCCATGCTGCACCAGCACCAGACCGATCATGACCAGCGCGCTCAGCAGTTGCACCACCAGCACCAGATTCATCAGAACTTGCATCTCAAAACACTCCAGTAACTTGCTTCTTGTTGGATCAGCCGGCGGCTCGGCAAATGGCGGCGAAGTCCGCCGCCTTCAGCGCCGCACCACCGATCAGGCCGCCATCAATGTCGGCCTGGGCGAACAACTGAGCCGCGTTGTCGGGTTTGACGCTGCCGCCATACAGGACACGCATCGCGTCGGCCTTCTGCGTCGCCGCCTGCAGCTGCTGGCGCAGCACATGGTGCACCGCCTGGGCCTGTTCGGGCGTGGCGGTCAGTCCGGTGCCGATGGCCCAGACCGGCTCGTAGGCCACGACGATCTCGCCGATGCAATGCGTCAGCGTATGGATCACGGCGGCCAGCTGGCGTTTCACCACCTCCTCGGTACGCCCGGCTTCGCGCTCGGCCAGCGTTTCGCCGACGCAGACGATCGGCGTCACGCCATGCGCCAGCGCCGCCTTGGCCTTGTCGGCCACCAGCTGATCACCTTCATGGTGATAGGCGCGACGCTCCGAGTGGCCGACGATCACGTAGCGGCAACCGATGTCGTGCAGCATCGCCGACGACACTTCGCCGGTGAAGGCGCCCTGCTCCTGCGCCGAGCAATCCTGCGCGCCGTAGGCCACGGTCGTGCCGGTCAGCGCCAGCGCGGTCTCGGTGATATAGGGAAAGGGCACACAGACCGCCACATCGGCATTCCACGGCCCCGCCTCCTTCAACCCGGCCAGCAGCACCGCGTTCGCGGCACGGCTGCCATGCATCTTCCAGTTGCCAACAACAAGCTTCTTGCGCATAGCTTTCTTTTCGTCTTACCAGCTCAGCACGATCTTGCCGACATGCTCGCCCGACTCCATCAGCGCATGCGCCCGGGCGGCATCGGCCGCAGGCAGCTCGCGATAGATGACCGGCGCAATGCGGCGCTCGACCAGCAGGGGCCAGACCTTGTCACGCAGCGCACGGGCGATGCCGGCCTTGAAATCCAGCGAGCGCGGCCGCAGGGTCGAGCCGGTGATCGTCAGGCGCCGGCGCAAGACCTGCCCCGCATCGAACTCCGCATTCACCCCACCCTGCACCGCGATGATCACCGCCCGACCGTCGTCGGCCAGGCACTGCACATTGCGCGCCACATAGTCGCCCGCCACCATGTCCAGGATCACGTCGACGCCGCGTCCGCCGGTGGCGGCCTTGGCCTCGACCACGAAATCCTGCTCGCGGTAGTTGATCGCCACGTCGGCGCCCAGCTTCAGGCAGGCTGCGGCCTTGTCGGCACTCCCCACCGTCACCAGCACCCGGGACCCGAAGGCCTTGGCCAGCTGGATCGCCGTGACACCGATGCCGCTGCTGCCGCCATGCACCAGCAGGCTTTCGCCGCCCGCCAGGCGCGCGCGCTCGAAAACATTGCTCCACACGGTGAAGAAGGTCTCGGGCAGGCTCGCGGCCTCGGCCATGGACCAGCCTGCCGGTACCGGCAGGCATTGCCCGACCGGCGCCACGCACAGCTCGGCATAGCCGCCACCCGCCACCAGCGCGCACACGGCATCGCCGAGCTTCAGGCCGGCAGCAGCCAGCCCGGCGACATCGCCGGCGACGATGCGGCCGGCCACTTCCAGGCCGGGCAGATCGCTGGCACCGGCGGGCGCCGGATAGGCGCCCTTGCGCTGCAGCACGTCGGGGCGGTTGATGCCATAGGCTTCGACCGCGATCAGGCATTCGCCGACCCCGGCGACGGGGTCGGGACGCTCGATCGGCTGCAGCACCTCGGGGCCGCCGGGGCGGCTGATGGCGATGGCCTTCATGGCGCCGCTCGGCTTACTCAGCCGCGCCTTCTTCGGCGGCAGGCGCCACCGGAGCGGGAGCCGCGTCGCGGTCGATCAGGGCCTTCATCGACAGCTTGATGCGGCCCTTCTCGTCGGTCTCCAGCACCTTGACCTTGACCACTTGGCCTTCCTGCAGGAAGTCGGTGACCTTCTCGACGCGCTGATGGGCGATCTGGCTGATGTGCAGCAGACCGTCCTTGCCGGGCAGGATGTTGACGAGGGCACCGAAGTCCAGGATCTTGGTGATCGGGCCTTCGTAGACCTTGCCGATCTCGGCCTCGGCCGTGATCTCCTGGATGCGCTTCTTGGCCAGGTCGGCCTTGTCGGCGTCGGTCGAGGCGATCGTGATCGTGCCGTCTTCGGCGATGTCGATCTGCGTGCCGGTCTCTTCGGTCAGCGCGCGGATGGTGGCGCCGCCCTTGCCGATCACGTCGCGGATCTTCTCCGGATTGATCTTCATCGTGTACAGACGCGGCGCGAACTGCGACACCTCGGTGGATGCACCCGACACGGCCTCGACCATCTTGGCCAGGATGTGCAGACGGGCTTCCTTGGCCTGGGCCAGGGCGACCTGCATGATTTCCTTGGTGATGCCCTGGATCTTGATGTCCATCTGCAGGGCGGTGATGCCGGTCGTCGAACCGGCCACCTTGAAGTCCATGTCGCCCAGATGATCTTCGTCGCCCAGGATGTCGGTCAGCACGGCGAAGCGGTTGCCGTCCTTGATCAGGCCCATCGCGATGCCGGCCACATGGGCCTTCATCGGCACGCCGGCGTCCATCAGCGACAGGCAGCCGCCGCACACCGAGGCCATCGAGGAGGAGCCGTTCGACTCGGTGATCTCCGAGACGACGCGGATCGAGTACGGGAAGTCTTCCTTGCTGGGCAGCACGGCCACCAGGGCGCGCTTGGCCAAGCGGCCATGGCCGATCTCGCGGCGCTTCGGCGAACCCACGCGGCCGGTTTCGCCGGTGGCGAACGGAGGCATGTTGTAGTGCAGCATGAAGCGCTCGCTGTACTCGCCGGCCAGCGCGTCGATGGTCTGTGCATCGCGCTCGGTGCCCAGGGTGGCGGCCACCAGGGCCTGGGTCTCGCCGCGGGTGAACAGCGAGGAGCCATGAGCGCGCGGCAGCACGCCGGCGCGGATCTCGATCGGGCGCACGGTGCGGGTGTCGCGGCCGTCGATGCGGGGCTCGCCGGCCAGGATCTGGCTGCGCACGATGCGGGCCTCGATCTCGAACAGCAGGCCATCCACTTCGACGCCGTCGAACTCCACGCCCTCGGCCTTCAGCGCGTCCTTGACGTTGGCGTAGGCGGCGCGGCAGGCTTCGGTACGGGCCTGCTTGGAGCGGATCTGGTAGGCGGCGCGCAGCGCCTCCTCGGCCAGACCGTTGACCTTGGCGATGAAGGGCTCGTCCTTGGCCGGAGCCTTCCAATCCCACACCGGCTTGCCGGCGTCGCGCACCAGCTCATGGATGGCGTTGATGGCGATCTGCCCCTGCTCATGGCCATAGACCACGGCGCCCAGCATCAGCTCTTCGCTCAGCTGGTCGGCTTCCGACTCGACCATCAACACGGCGGCCTCGGTGCCGGCCACGACCAGATCCATCTTGGAATCCAGCAGCTGGGTCTTGCCCGGGTTCAGCACGTACTCGCCGTTCACATAACCCACGCGGGCGGCGCCGATCGGGCCGTTGAACGGGATACCGGAAATCGACAGCGCGGCGGAGGTCGCGATCATCGCGGCGATGTCGGCCTGCACCTCGGGGTTCAGCGACAGCACATGGATGACCACCTGCACTTCGTTGAAGAAGCCTTCGGGGAACAGCGGGCGGATCGGGCGGTCGATCAGGCGCGAGGTCAGGGTCTCCAACTCGCTGGGACGGCCTTCACGCTTGAAGAAACTGCCGGGGATCTTGCCGGCGGCATAGGTCTTCTCGATGTAGTCGACGGTCAGCGGGAAGAAATCCTGGCCGGCCTTGGGAGCGCTCTTGGCCACGACGGTGGCCAGCACCACGGTGTCCTCGATGTTCACCAGCACGGCGCCGCTGGACTGGCGGGCGATCTCGCCCGTTTCCATCGTGACGCTGTGGGGGCCCCATTGGAAGGTCTTGGTGACTTTGTTGAACATGCTCATGTTCTATCTCCTCTTGTCGCAAGCGGCTTGCGGTGCCGCGAAGAACCGGGAATGGGGCTGGGTTTGGCGGGATGCCATTCCAGTAAAGCTAGGCCTCGTCATCGATCGATCGGCCTCAAGCCCTGTTGGAATGACACAGCAGCGCCACGTCAGCTCGACTCCAGTGGGTCGGGTAAAAAGACAAAGAGCCTGTGCTGGTCAAAGTCCAGACAGGCTCCTCGTCATCGGGTACAGCTTACTTGCGCAGGCCCAGCTTCTGGATCAGGGCCGTGTAGCGAGCGGCGTCCTTGTTCTTCAGATAGGCCAGCAGGCTCTTGCGCGAGTTGACCATCTTCAGCAGGCCGCGACGACCGTGGTGGTCCTTGGCATTGGCCTTGAAGTGAGGGGTCAGCGCGTTGATGCGGGCGGTCAGCAGGGCGACCTGGACTTCCGGAGATCCGGTGTCGTTGGCGCTGCGGGCGTTGGCTTGAACGATTTCTGCCTTGTTGATCGACATGTGTGTTCCTGAATATGGATTCCGCTGGGGCAACGGGATCAACTATCCCTGCGGCACACACAGACGGTTTCCTGGGGTTTACTTGCGGTCGCGGGTGAAACCGACCCGAGCCGTGCCTTGTTTTGCCGCCCCGAAACAGACCCGGAGCCGCAAAACACGATGATTATAGACCAAGTGCGCCGGCCAGGCGATCGACCCCGGCCAGCAGACGCTGCGGATCGCGGGAGGCGAAGCACCAGCGCAGCCAGCCCTCGCCTTCGTCGCCGAAGGCGGCGCCCGGCGCCAGCCCCAGGCCGGCCTCCCGCACCAGGCGCTTGGCCAGGGCCAGGGAGTCGTCCTGCCCTTCGATGCGGAAAAAGGCGTACATGCCGCCCAGCGGGGTGCGCACCTGCACGCGCGGCAGCGCGGCCAGCGCCGGCAGCAGGGTGTCGCGGCAGGCCTTCAGGCGCGCCACCAGGGCCGGCACCTCGGCCGCGGCGGCCGCCACCGCGGCCAGCCCGCCACGCTGCACGAACACCGGCGCGCAGGAGGTATTGAACTCGATCAGCTTGGCCACCCCATCCAGCAGCGCCGGAGGCAGCACCAGCCAGCCCAGGCGCCAGCCGGTCATCAGGAAACTCTTGGAGAAGCTGTGCACGACGATGACGCGGTCGTCCGGCGCCGCCAGATCGAGGAAGCTGGGCGCCGCGCGGGCGCCTTCGGCGTAGTACAGCCGCTCATAGACCTCGTCGGCCACGATCCAGGTGCCGGTGCGCCGGCAATGCTCCAGCAGCGCCTGCTGCTCGGTGCGGCTCAGGGTCCAGCCGGTCGGATTGTTCGGCGCATTGACGATCAGCACCCGGGTGGCGGGTGTCACCGCATCCAGCAGCGCCTGCAGATCCAGGCTCCAGGCGCCCCGCTCCGCCTTCAGCGCCACGCGCTTGAGCCGCGCGCCCATGATCTGGGCCTGCGCCGTCAGGTTCGGCCACAGCGGCACCACCGCCACCACCTCGTCGCCCGGCGACACCAGCGCCTGCATCGCGATCATCAAGGCGCTGACGCCCGACGAGGTGACAGCGATGCGTTCGCTGCCGACGCCCGGATGCAGCGCACCGGCATAGCCCGCCAGCGCCTCGCGCAACTCCGGCAGACCCAGGTTGTGGGAATAGAAGGTTTCGCCGCGCGCCAGCGATGCCGCCGCCGCCTCGCGCACCGCCAGCGGCGTGACCTCGTCGCTCTCGCCGAACCAGAAGGCCAGTATGTCCTCGCGACGGGGGCTGTCCAGGGCCGCGTTGGCCACCTCGCGGATCTTGGAGGCAGGCAGATGGGTGATCAGGTCTCGCATGGGCCCAGTGTGCCGCATCACCGCCGTGTCACCGCCGCATCAGGGCCGCTGCATGCGGCATTGATGCGGCTGCTCGGCGCGCGCCGCCTCCACGAATCGCACCGTGCGGAAGCCGTAGCCCGAGCCCTCGTTGTCGAAGCGCACGCCGGCGGTGCCGGCCTTCTTCATCACGCTGACATAGAGCGGCTGGATGAACTGATGGTCGGCCGCGCGCATCTGGCCCGAATGCATGCCGCCCAGGGTCCTGCCGTCATAGCGCAGGCCCTCCAGCGCCCGCGCCACGGCGGTCGGGTCGACGCTCTTCGCGCGCTCCATGCCGGCCACCAGCACCTCCACCAGGGCCTGCATGCGGGCGTGCACATAGTCGTCCTCGGGGCGCGGGAAGCGCTGGCGGAAGGCCGCGTAGAACCTGTCCGAGCTCGGCGTGCCGACATTGGGGTGCCACTCGGCCACCGCCAGCACGCGGTCGATACCGGCATCGCCCAGTGCCGCCGGCGCGCCCAGGCCATTGCCGTAGAAGGTGTAGAAACGCGCATCCAGGCCGATGTCGCGCGCCGCCTTGATCAGGAGGGTCAGGTCATTGCCCCAGTTGCCGGTCAGCACCGCCTGGGCGCCACTGGCCTTGATCTTGGTCACATAGGGAATGAAGTCCTTCACCCGCCCCACCGGGTGCAGCTCGTCGCCGACGATCTGGATGTCGGGGCGCTTGGTCGCGATCATCTCGCGCCCCTTCCGCAGCACATGCTGGCCGAAGCTGTAGTCCTGGCCGATCAGGTAGATCCTGCGCACCGAGTGGTCCTCGGCCAGTTCGTCGGTCAGCGCGGCCAGGCGCATGTCGGCATGGGCGTCGAAGCGGAAATGCCAGAAGCTGCACTTCTCGTTGGTCAGTGCCGGGTCGACCGCCGAATAGTTCAGGAACAGCGCGCGCCGAGCGGGCTCGCGCTCGTTGTGCTTGTTCAGCGCGTCGATCAGGGCCGCGGCGGTCGCGGAGCTGTTGCCCTGCAGGATGAAGCCGGCCCGCTGATCGACGGCCGAGCGCAGCATCGACAGCGCCTCCTCGGTGGCGCCCTTGCTGTCGAAGCGCAGCAGCTGCAGCGGCCGGGCGCCGCCGGGCAGGCCGACGCCACCGCGCGCATTGACGCGCTCGGTGGCCCAGACCAGATTGCGGTAGACCGCCTCGCCGGCATTGCCGAAGGGGCCGGACAGGCCCTCGATCAGGGCCAGCCTGATCGGCTCGGCGCCCTGCGCCAGGCCGGCAGCAAGCAACAGCGCGGCCGCGGCGAGGCGGCGCAGATAGTGGCGGGAATGGGGATTCCAAGTCATCGGGAACTCTAATTTTTAAGGGTCTTGAAAGCGCGTCGGGCGCTCCAAATTCGGTGTCATGGGCGCTGCTCCCCACCGATCCGAGCAGCATCGATCCCTCAAATTCTAGGAGCCTGTCATGTTCGTGATTCCCGTTGCCCGCCACGCCCATTCCGCCGAGCTGAGCCGCCGCATCGAGCGCCTGTTCAATGTCGACCAGGACGCCGTGGCGCTGCGCAGCCCGGCGCTGGACGTCAGCGAGACCGAGAGCCGCTACATCCTGCAGCTGGACCTGCCCGGCGTGGCCAAGGAAGCGGTCAAGGTGCGCATCGAGGGCCGCAAGGTCAGCATCGATGCCGAACAGGCCCGCAGCGAAGCCAAGGAAGGCGAGCCGAAGAGCCTGTACCGCGAGCGCGCCGTCACCCGCTTCTCGCGCAGCGTGGCCTTGCCCAAGGAAGTGACCCAGGCCGATTCCATCGCGAAGCTGGAGAACGGCGTGCTGACCCTGACCCTGGCCAAGCGCCAGCTGGAAGGCTCGGGCGAGTTGAGCGTCAGCTAAGCCGTGCCCAGCGGCCAGCGCGGCCGCACCTCGAAGCCGCCGCCCGGCGGCTGCGGATCGGCCATGCCGCGCTGCAGCCGCAGCGCGGCGGCCATCGCGATCATCGCGCCGTTGTCGGTGCACAGGCTCAATTCCGGGTAATGCACGCGCACGCCGCGCCTGGCGCAGGCCGCATTCAGCTGTTCGCGCAGCAGGCTGTTGGCCCCCACGCCGCCGGCCACCACCAGGCGCTTCAGCCCGGTCTCCTTCAGCGCCAGCAGCGACTTCTTCACCAGCACCTCGACGATCGCGGCCTGCGTGGCCGCCGCCAGATCGGCGCGCTGCTGCGCGGTCGGGGCATCGCCGAGTTTCTTCACCCGGGTCAGCACCGCGGTCTTCAGGCCGGCGAAGCTGAAATCGGGCTTGCCGCTGTGCAAAAGCGGCCGCGGCAGCTCGAAGGCCTTGGCATCGCCCTGCAGCGCCAGTGCCGACAGATGCGGGCCACCGGGATACGGCAAGCCCAGCAGCTTGGCACTCTTGTCGAAGGCCTCGCCGGCGGCATCGTCGATGGTCTCGCCGAGGATCTCGTACCGACCCACGTCGTCGACCCGCATCAGCTGCGTGTGCCCGCCCGACACCAGCAGCGCCACGAAGGGAAACTCCGGCGCGTCGCTGGAGAGAAAGGGCGACAGCAGATGCCCTTCCAGGTGGTGGATGCCCAGGGTCGGCTTGTCCAGGGCCGCGGCCAGCGACACGGCCACGCCCGCGCCGACCAGCAGCGCGCCGGCCAGACCCGGGCCCTGGGTATAGGCGATCAGGTCGATATCGGCCAGGGTCACGCCGGCCTCGGCCAGCACCTCGCGGGTCAGCGGCAGCACGCGACGGATATGGTCGCGCGAGGCCAGCTCCGGCACCACGCCGCCATAGGCCTGGTGCATTGCGATCTGGCTGTGCAGGGCCTGGGCGAGCAGGGTCGGGGCGCCAGGCTCACCGGCGGCAGGCACCTCGACCAGGGCCACGCCGGTTTCGTCGCAGGAGGACTCAAAACCAAGAACGATCATCTTTTTCTCAGCGCTGCGGCACACACGCGGCATGCGGAGAACCCAGCCCAGCGGAGCCCGAGGACCCGGCTCCGCCGGTCCTGCGGGCTCGCCCCCTTGAGGGGGCGCGCGCAGCGCGTAGGGGGTGGGCCCTGCCCATTCAGTGCTTTTCCTTGGCGTGGTTGATCGAATACTTGGGAATCTCGACCGTCACGTTCTGCTGCCCCAGGATGGCCTGGCAGGACAGGCGCGAGTCGGGCTCCAGGCCCCAGGCGCGGTCCAGCATGTCTTCCTCGCCCTCCTCCATCTCGGACAGCGAACGCCCTCCCTGGCGCACGATCACATGGCAGGTGGTGCAGGCGCAGACCTGGTCGCAGGCATGCTCGATCTCGATCTTGTTGTCGAGCAGGGCCTCGCAGATCGAGGTGCCGGCGGGCGCCTCGATCTCGGCGCCCTCGGGGCAGTACTCGCTGTGCGGAAGAATCTTGATGATGGGCATGGTGTTCGGGGTCTTCAGACCTGTTCGATGCTGCGGCCGGTAAGGGCCTGCTGGATGCCGCGGTTCATGCGCTCGGCGGCAAAGGCCTCGGTGCCCTTGGCCAGCGCCTCGACGGCGGCGTCGATGGCATGCGCATCCTCGCCCTCGGCCGCCACGGCCAGGGCCTTGAGCAGCACATCGATCGCGGCCCGTTCGCCGGCGTTCAGCAGGTCGCCGTCGGCGGCCAGCGCGGAATGGGTGGCCAGGGTCATGCGCTCGGCCTCGACCTGGGCCTCGCGCAGCTTGCGGGCCCCCATGTCCGCCTCGGCGCTGGCAAAGCCATCCCGCAGCATGCCGGCGATCTGCTCGTCGCTGAGGCCGTAGCTGGGCTTGACCTGCACCGCCGCCTCGACGCCCGAGGTCAACTCCCTGGCCGAGACGCTCAGCAGGCCGTCGGCGTCGACCTGGAAGGTGACGCGGATGCGGGCGGCGCCGGCCACCATCGGCGGAATGCCGCGCAGCTCGAAGCGCGCCAGCGAGCGGCACTCGCCGACCAGCTCGCGCTCGCCCTGCAGCACATGGATGGCCATCGCGGTCTGGCCGTCCTTGAAGGTGGTGAAGTCCTGGGCCTTGGCCACCGGAATCGTTGCATTGCGCTCGATCACGCGCTCGACCAGGCCGCCCATGGTCTCGAGTCCCAGGGACAGCGGGATCACGTCCAGCAGCAGGATGTCGCCGTCGGCGCTGTTGCCGGCCAGCTGATTGGCCTGGATGGCGGCCCCCAGGGCCACCACCTCGTCGGGATTCAGATTGGTCAGCACCTCGCGACCGAAGAGCTGGCCGACCGCGGCGCGCACGCAGGGCATGCGGGTGGAGCCCCCCACCATCACCGTGCCCTGCACCTCGTCGGCCTTGAGCTTGGCATCGCGCAGCACCCGGCGCACCGAGGCCAGGGTCTTGTCGACCAGGGGCTTGATCAGTTGTTCGAAGCGCTCGCGCGTCACCTCGGCACGCAGCTCGCCGCCATCCAGCCGGGCGACCAGGGTCGCGCCTTCGGCAGCGGACAGGGCTTCCTTGGCGGCCCGCGCCGCCACCAGCATGGCGCGCTTGTCGTGGGCGCTGACGGCCGTGCGGCCGGCCTCGGCCAAGGCCCAGTCGGCCAGCGCGCGGTCGAAATCGTCGCCGCCCAGGGCCGCATCGCCGCCGGTGGCCACCACCTCGAACACGCCCTTGGCCAGGCGCAGCAGCGAGATGTCGAAGGTGCCGCCGCCCAGGTCGTAGACCGCGTAGAGTCCTTCGCTGGCATTGTCCAGGCCGTAGGCGATGGCCGCGGCCGTCGGCTCGTTGATCAGGCGCAGCACCTTCAGACCGGCCAGCTGGGCGGCGTCCTTGGTGGCCTGGCGCTGGGCATCGTCGAAGTAGGCCGGCACCGTGATCACGGCACCGAAGACGTCGTCGGCAAAGCTGTCCTCGGCACGGAAGCGCAGGGTGGCCAGGATCTCGGCCGAGACCTCCACCGGGGATTTCAGGCCCTCGCGCGTGGCGATCGACAGCATGCCGGGCGTGTCCTCGAAGCGGTAGGGCAGCTTGTCGCGGCCCTCGACATCGGCCAGCGCACGGCCCATGAAACGCTTGACCGACACCACGGTGTTCTCGGAATCGTCGGCCTGCGCGGCCAGCGCCTCGGCGCCGATCTGGCGCCGGCCCTCCGGCAGATAGCGCACGGCGGAGGGCAGGATCACGCGACCCTGCTCGTCGGCCAAGCATTCGGCCACGCCGTGGCGCACCGCGGCCACCAGCGAATGCGTGGTGCCGAGGTCGATGCCCACCGCGATGCGGCGCTCGTGCGGGTTGGGCGATTGCCCGGGTTCGGAAATCTGTAGCAGGGCCATGTCGTTATTGTCCTAGCGCTTCCAGGCGCCGGTCGATGTCGGCGCGAAAGCGCGCAATGAACATCAGGGCTCTCACTTGCTCGGCGGCGGCGGACGCGTCATCGGCCTCGTCCAGCAGGCGTGCGGTATCGGCCAGCAAGGCGCGCTCGCGTGCCGCCACCTCCTCGTCCAAGGCCTGCACCGCCGCGACGCCGGCAGCCTCGTCCAGCGCCTCGCGCCAGGCCATCTGCTCCATCAGGAAACTGGCCGGCATGCGGGTGTTGCTCTCCATCCGCAAGGCCGCACCGCGCAGCTCGCACAGGTAGGCGGCGCGCCTGAGCGGGTCGCGCAGGCGCTGGTGCGCTTCGTTGACGCGCAGCGCCCATTGCATCGCCAGGCGCTGGGCCGAGGCTCCCTGGGCGGCGAACTTGTCCGGATGCACCTGCGCCTGCAGGGCCTTCCAGCGCGCGTCGATCTCGGCACGCTCCTGGGCCTGGCGCGGCGGCAGTCCGAACAGGCTGAAATCGTCGTCGTCGAGTTTCATCGGAGGGAAACCATCATGAAAAAAGCGCGGCCCAAGCCGCGCCCATGCGAAAAAGCGGGACGCTAGACGCGGAAGGACTCGCCGCAGCCGCAGCGATCCTTCTCGCGCGGGTTGCGGAACTTGAAGCCCTCGTTGAGCCCTTCGCGCACGAAGTCCAGCTCGGTGCCGTCCAGATAGGGCAGGCTCTTGGGATCGATGAGGATCTTGATGCCATGGCCCTCGAACACCACGTCCTCGGGCGCCACCTCGTCGGCATACTCCAGCTTGTAGGCCAGGCCCGAGCAGCCGGTGGTCTTGACCCCCAGGCGCACGCCGACGCCACGGCCGCGCTTGCTGATGTAGCGCGTCACGTGGCGTGCTGCGGCTTCGGTCACGGTCACGGACATACCAGATACCTCACTGAGCGTGCTTGGTGCGGTAATCGTCCACCGCGGCCTTGATCGCATCCTCGGCCAGGATCGAGCAGTGGATCTTCACCGGCGGCAGCGCCAGTTCCTCGGCGATCTGGGTGTTCTTGATCTCCAGCGCCTGATCCAGGCTCTTGCCCTTGACCCATTCAGTCACCAGCGAGCTGGAGGCGATGGCCGAGCCGCAGCCATAGGTCTTGAACTTGGCGTCCTCGATCAGGCCGGTGGCCGGATTGACCTTGATCTGCAGCTTCATCACATCGCCGCAGGCCGGCGCGCCCACCATGCCGGTGCCCACCGACTCGTCACCCTTTTCGAAGGCGCCGACGTTGCGGGGGTTCTCGTAGTGATCAACGACTTTTTCGCTGTATGCCATGATGTTTCTCCAACGATGTTCGGTTCAGTGGGCGGTCCACTGGATGGTGCTGATGTCGATGCCGTCCTTGTACATGTCCCACAGCGGCGAGAGTTCGCGCAGCTTGGCTACACGGTCCTTCAGCACCGTCACCGCGTAATCGATTTCCTCGACGGTCGTGAAGCGGCCGATCGTCATGCGCAGCGAGGAATGCGCCAGTTCGTCGCTGCGGCCCAGCGCGCGCAGCACATAGCTGGGCTCCAGGCTGGCCGAGGTGCAGGCCGAACCGGACGAGACTGCCAGACCCTTGACGCCCATGATCAGGGACTCGCCCTCGACATAGTTGAACGAGATATTCAGGTTGTGCGGCACGCGCTGCTGCAGGTCGCCGTTGACGAACACCTGCTCGATGCCGGTCAGCCCGTCCAGCAGGCGTTGGTGCAGCATGCGGATGCGCTCGCCCTCGATGGCCATCTCGTCCTTGGCGATGCGGTAGGCCTCGCCCATGCCGACGATCTGGTGCGTGGCCAGCGTGCCCGAGCGCATGCCCCGCTCATGGCCGCCGCCGTGCATCTGGGCCTCCAGGCGCACGCGCGGCTTGCGGCGCACGAACAGCGCGCCGATGCCCTTGGGGCCATAGGTCTTGTGCGAGGCCAGGCTCATCAGATCGATCGGCAGCTGGGTCATGTCGATCGCGATCTTGCCGGTGGCCTGGGCCGCATCGACATGGAAGATGATGCCCTTCTCGCGGCAGATGTTGCCGACCGCGGTCACGTCCTGGATCACGCCGATTTCGTTGTTGACGAACAGCACCGAGACCAGGATGGTGTCCTCGCGCAGCGCGGCCTTGAAGGCCTCCAGGTCCAGCAGGCCGTTGTCCTGCACGTCGAGGTAGGTGAGCTCGAAGCCCTGGCGCTCCAGCTCGCGGCAGGTGTCCAGCGTGGCCTTGTGCTCGGTCTTCAGCGTGATGATGTGCTTGCCACGGGTCTTGTAGAACTGCGCCGCGCCCTTGATGGCCAGATTGATCGACTCGGTGGCGCCGGAGGTCCAGACGATTTCGCGCGGATCGGCATTGATCAGTTCCGCCACCTGCTCGCGCGCCTTTTCCACCGCGGCTTCCGCTTCCCAGCCCCAGGCATGACTGCGCGATGCCGGGTTGCCGAAATGCTCGCGCAACCAGGGCACCATCGCATCGACCACGCGCGGATCGACCGGCGTCGTCGCGCCATAGTCCAGATAGATGGGAAAGTGAGGCGTCATATCCATTGTGTTCTTGACTTCGTCTTATTTGGTGAAAGCGTTGCCGAGGGCGAAGACCGAGTTGGGCGCGGTGATGCGGATCGGCTTGACCACCGGCGTGGAGGAGATTGCTCGCTTGATCGGCGCTTCCTCGATGGTCACGCCCTTGGCGAGCTGGTCTTCCACCAGCTTGCGCAGCGAGACGGAATCCAGGTACTCGATCATCTTGGCGTTCAGGCTGGTCCAGAGCTCGTGCGTGATGCAGCGGCCGGTGTCCTCGCCCATGCAGTTTTCCTTGCCGCCGCAGCCGGTGGCATCGATCGGCTCATCCACGGCGACGATGATGTCGGCGACGGTGATCTCCTCCGACTTGCGCCCCAGCGAATAGCCGCCGCCCGGGCCGCGCGTGCTCTCGACCAACTCGTGGCGGCGCAGCTTGCCGAACAGCTGCTCCAGATAGGACAGCGAAATCTGCTGGCGCTGGCTGATGGCCGCCAGCGCCACCGGGCCACTGTTCTCGCGCAGGGCCAAGTCGATCATCGCGGTGACGGCAAAACGACCTTTGGTGGTGAGACGCATGAAACAACTCCTTCGGTCCAATCGGACCAACGGCCTCGGCAACAGCAAAATGGGCCAGCGAACTGGACAGACCGGGGCGCGCCGAGCGAGGCTCACGGGTTAACCCTTGGGTATGCCCGACCATTTTACTCAATTATCGGAAAGCTTGCCGGCGCGCCCTCCCGGAGCGCCGACGCGAGGGGCGGAAACCCTTGCGGGTTTCCCCTGCATCGCCGAGGCGAGAGCGGCGCCCGGCCCTCAGGCGCGCTTGGCTGGCCGCAGCTCCGGCTGGATCGGCACGATATTGTCGTGCACCGCCGCACCGAAGGCCTGCTCGCGCAGTTGCGCCAGCTGGTCGCGCACCCGGGCCGCCTTCTCGAACTCCAGATTGCGGGCATGCTCCAGCATCTGCTTCTCCAGCTGGGCGATGCGCTTGCCCAGATCCTTCTCGGACAGTTCCTCCACCTGGGCGGCCCGCAGCAGCTTCTGATCGTCGCGCCCCGGCTTGTCGGAATAGACTCCCTCGATCAGCTCCTTGATGCGCTTGTTCAGGCCGCGCGGCGTGATGCCATGCTCGGTATTGAAGGCGATCTGCTTGGCGCGGCGGCGCTCGGTTTCGTCGATGGCCCGGCGCATCGAGTCGGTGATGCGGTCGCCGTAGAGGATGGCCTTGCCGTTCAGGTTGCGCGCCGCGCGGCCGATGGTCTGGATCAGGCTGCGCTCGGCGCGCAGGAAGCCCTCCTTGTCGGCATCCAGGATCGCCACCAGGGACACCTCGGGGATGTCCAGGCCTTCGCGCAGCAGGTTGATGCCCACCAGCACGTCGAAGGTGCCGAGGCGCAGATCGCGCAGGATCTCGACCCGCTCCACCGTGTCCACGTCCGAGTGCAGATAGCGCACCTTGACGCCGTTGTCCGACAGATAGTCGGTCAGCTGCTCGGCCATGCGCTTGGTCAGCGTGGTGATCAGCACCCGCTCCTTGGCCTCGACCCGCAGCCGGATCTCCTGCAGCACATCGTCCACCTGCTGCGTGGCCGGCCGCACCTCGACCGATGGATCCACCAGGCCGGTGGGGCGCACCACCTGCTCGACCACCTGGCCGGCGTTGTCCTTCTCGTACTGGGCCGGCGTGGCCGAGACAAACACGGCCTGGCGCATCTTGCGCTCGAACTCGGCGAACTTCAGCGGCCGGTTGTCCAGCGCCGAGGGCAGGCGAAAGCCATACTCAACCAGGGTGGTCTTGCGCGCCCGGTCGCCGTTGTACATGCCGCCGAACTGGCCGATCAGCACATGGCTCTCGTCCAGGAACATCAGCGCGTCGCTCGGCAGGTAGTCCACCAGGGTCGGCGGCGGCTCGCCGGGCGCGGCCCCCGAGAGATGGCGGGTGTAGTTCTCGATGCCCTTGCAATGGCCCACCTCCTGCAGCATCTCCAGGTCGAAGCGGGTGCGCTGCTCCAGGCGCTGGGCCTCGACCAGCTTGCCGTCGGCAACGAACTGGCCGACCCGCTCGCGCAGCTCGGTCTTGATGCCCTCCAGCGCCTCCAGCACCTTCTCACGCGGCGTCACGTAATGGCTGCTCGGGTAGACCGTGAAGCGCGGGATCTTCTGCCGGACCTGCCCGGTCAGCGGGTCGAACAGCTGCAACTGCTCGACCTCGTCATCGAACAGCTCGATGCGCAGGGCCAGCTCGGAATGCTCGGCGGGAAAGACGTCGATGGTGTCGCCGCGCACCCGGAACGCCCCGCGGCTGAATTCCATCTCGTTGCGCGTGTACTGCATGCGTATCAGCTGGGCGATCACGTCGCGCTGGCCCATCTTGTCGCCCACCCGGAGGGTCATCACCATCTGGTGGTAGTCGCTGGGGTTGCCGATGCCGTAGATCGCCGACACCGAGGCCACGATCACCACATCGCGCCGCTCCAAGAGGCTCTTGGTGCAGGACAGGCGCAACTGCTCGATCTGTTCATTGATCGCGCTGTCCTTCTCGATGAACAGGTCGCGCTGCGGCACATAGGCCTCGGGCTGGTAGTAGTCGTAGTAGCTGACGAAATACTCGACCGCGTTCTTCGGGAAGAACTCGCGGAACTCGCTGTAGAGCTGGGCCGCCAGGGTCTTGTTGGGCGCGAAGATGATGGCCGGCCGGCCCAGCCGGGCGATCACATTGGCCATCGTGTAGGTCTTGCCCGAGCCGGTGACGCCCAGCAAGGTCTGGAAGCTCAGGCCGTCGTTGATGCCCTCGCAGAGCTGGGCGATCGCGCTCGGCTGGTCGCCGGCCGGCGGGAAGGGCTGGAACAGTTGGAACGGCGAGCCTTCGAAAGACACGAACTCGCCCTTCGGCGCATCGTTGTCTGCCGCGGGGACCGGTGTGACGTTAGAAGCTTCTTGCATGGGGTAATCCCTGGATGATCGCGCCAGCCCGCCTAGAATTCACGGGCCGCGCAATCCGACAGGGTAGCGCAGGCGTCCCGTCCGCGCCGCCCCGGCAGCGCCCGCCCTACCCCGATTTACTGCCACCGTCTTGTCAGGAAAGCCCCCATGAGCTTGTTTGCCGCCGTCGAAATGGCCCCCCGCGACCCCATCCTGGGCCTCAACGAGCAGTTCAACGCCGATACCAACCCCGCCAAGGTGAACCTGGGCGTGGGCGTGTATTACGACGAGAACGGCAAGCTGCCCCTCTTGAAGTGCGTGGCCCAGGCCGAGGCCCAGATGCAGGCCGACCCGAAGGCGCGCGGCTACCTGCCGATCGACGGCATCGCCGCCTACGACAAGGCCGTGCAAGCCCTGGTGTTCGGCGCCGACAGCGCCATCCTGGCCGCCAAGCGCGTTGCCACCGTGCAGGCCCTGGGCGGCACCGGCGGCCTGAAGATCGGCGCCGACTTCCTGAAGCGCCTGAACCCCGGCGCCAAGGTGCTGATCTCCGACCCCAGCTGGGAAAACCACCGCGCCCTGTTCACCAACGCCGGCTTCCCGGTCGAGACCTACCCCTATTACGACGCCGCCAAGCTGGGCATCAACTTCGAGGGCATGCTCGCCGCTCTGAACGGCGCCGCGGCCGGCACCGTGGTCGTGCTGCATGCCTGCTGCCACAACCCGACCGGCTACGACCTGACGCCGGCCCAGTGGGATCGGGTGGTCGCCGCCGTCAAGGCGCGCGATCTGGTCGCCTTCCTGGACATGGCCTACCAGGGCTTCGGCGAAGGCATCGCCGAGGACGGCGCGGTGATCCAGCAGTTCCTGGCGGCCGGCCTGGACTTCTTCGTCTCGACCAGCTTCTCGAAGAGCTTCTCGCTGTATGGCGAGCGCGTCGGCGCGCTGAGCGTGGTCTGCGCCTCGGCCGAGGAGACCGTCAAGGTGCTGAGCCAGCTGAAGATCGTGATCCGCACCAACTACTCCAACCCGCCGACGCATGGCGCCCAGGTGGTGGCCAGCGTGCTGTCGACCCCGGCGCTGCGCGCCATGTGGGAAGAGGAGCTGGCCGGCATGCGCCTGCGCATCCGCGCGATGCGTGAGGCCTTGGTCAAGGCCTTGCAGGCCGCCGGCGTCAGCCAGGATCTGAGCTTCGTGACCCGCCAGAAGGGCATGTTCAGCTATTCGGGCCTGACGGCCGCCCAGATGCAGCGCCTGCGCGCCGAATTCGGCGTCTACGGCGTGGATTCGGGCCGCATCTGTGTCGCCGCGCTCAACGAAAAGAACCTGCCGGCGGTCGCCCAGGCGATGGCGACGGTGCTGAAGGGCTGACAGGCCGACAAGGGCCGACAAGGCCGGCCCGGCCGCGCAATCTTGACGGGTTTGCCGGCCGGCGGCACCCGTCCCTGCTGCGCCGCACAATTTCTGGCAGTATTGTCGCTACTACAAGCCCTAAGCCACCCGAGGTCCGACCATGCTGTATCAGCTTTATGAAACCCAGCGCGCGCTGATGAGTCCGTTCTCGGAATTCGCCAGCGCCTCGGCCAAGCTCTACAGCCATCCGCTGTCGCCGTTCGCACATACCCCGGTGTCGCAGCGCGTCTCGGCCGGTCTGGATCTGATGCACCGTCTGGCCAAGGAGTACGAGAAGCCGGAGTTCGATATCCGCGGCGTCGAGGTCGACGGCGTGGAAGTGGCGGTGCAGGAACTGGTGCCGCTGGAAAAGCCCTTCTGCCGGCTGCTGCGCTTCAAGCGCTACACCGACGATCTGGCCGTGCTGGCCAAGATGAAGGATCAGCCCACCGTGCTGGTGGTGGCACCGCTGTCGGGCCACCACAGCACGCTGCTGCGCGACACCGTGCGCCAGCTGCTGAAGGACCACAAGGTCTACATCACCGACTGGACCGACGCCCGCATGGTGTCGCTGGAGGCCGGCCCCTTCCATCTGGACGACTACATCGCCTATGTGCAGGAATTCATCCGCCATGTCGGCGCCGACGACTGCCACGTGATTTCGGTCTGCCAGCCCACCGTGCCGGTGCTGGCCGCGATCTCGCTAATGGCCTCGAGCGGCGAAACCACGCCGCGCTCGATGACCATGATGGGCGGCCCGATCGACGCTCGCAAGAGCCCCACCGCGGTGAACAACCTGGCGATGAACCGCAGCTTCGGCTGGTTCGAGACCAATGTGATCTATCGCGTGCCCACCAATTACCCGGGCGCCGGTCGCGCGGTCTATCCCGGCTTCCTGCAGCACACGGGCTTCGTGGCGATGAACCCCGACCGCCACCTGAGCTCGCACTACGACTACTTCCTGGACCTGGTGCGCGGCGACGACGACAGCGCCGAGGCCCACCGCACCTTCTACGACGAGTACAACGCCGTGCTGGACATGCCGGCCGAGTATTACCTGGACACGATCAAGACCGTGTTCCAGGACTTCGCGCTGGTCAACGGCACCTGGGAGGTGGACGGCCAGCTGGTGCGCCCGCAGGACATCCAGGGCACGGCCCTCCTGACCGTCGAAGGCGAGCTGGACGACATCTCCGGCGCCGGCCAGACCCGCGCCGCGCACGAGCTTTGCTCGGGCATCCTGCCCGAACACCAGTACCACTACGACGCGATCGGCGCCGGCCATTACGGCATCTTCTCGGGCCGCCGCTGGCGCGAGAAGGTCTATCCGGCCATCCGCGACTTCATCGCCAAGTACGACCATGCGCAGGCCGTGCCGGCGACGCGCAAGTCGCGCAGCAAGAGGAGCGCTTGAGCCCCACCACGACCGAGACAGCCACGGGCCTGGCCGAGCGCCTTGCTCGAGCCCTGCCCCAGACCCAGTGCACCCGCTGCGGCTACCCCGATTGCCAGGCCTATGCCGAGGCGATCGCCGCGGGCAGCGCCGAAATCAATCAATGCCCGCCCGGCGGGGCCGAAGGCGTCGCGCGCCTGGCCGCACTGACCGGCCGCCCCGCCCTGCCGCTGAACCCCGAGTACGGGCCGGAGGCGCCGCGCCAGTTGGCGGTGATCGACGAGGACTGGTGCATCGGCTGCACCTTGTGCATCAAGGCCTGTCCGGCCGACTGCATCGTCGGCGCCCCCAAGGCCATGCACCTGATCGTGGCCAGCCAGTGCACCGGTTGCGAGCTCTGCATTCCCGCCTGCCCGGTGGACTGCATCTCGCTGGTCAATGCCAGCGGCGACGCCTCCGGCTGGCAGGCCTGGAGCCAGCGCCAGGCCGACGAGGCGCGGGATCGCTACCGCTTCCGCCAGCAGCGCCTGCTGCGCGACAAGCGCGAGAACGACGCGCGCCTGCAGACCAAGGCAGAGGCCAAGCTCGCCAACCTGGCCGAAGCCAGCAAGCTGAGCGATCCGGCCGCGCTGGCGGCCAAGCGCGCCGTGATCGAGGCCGCGCTGGCGCGCGCCCGCGCCAAGCGCGGTGACGACCAAGGCAAGACCTGACCCCCGCACCCTGCCCTGGATCAGCGGGCACAATGTCCGCATGAACAAGCAAGACATCGAGGGCTTCTTCGCCACCCTGAAGGCCGCCAATCCCTCGCCGCAGACCGAGCTGGAATACAGCAGCGTGTTCGAGCTGCTGGCCGCCGTGCTGCTGTCGGCCCAGGCCACCGACGTGGGCGTCAACAAGGCCACGCGCAAGCTCTTTCCGGTGGCCAACACGCCGGCCAAGGTTCTGGCGCTGGGCGAGGAGGGCCTGGCCCGGCACATCAAGACCATCGGTCTGTACCGCACCAAGGCGGCCAATCTGATCAAGACCTGCCGCATCCTGCTGGAGCAGCATGGCGGCCAGGTGCCGCGCTCGCGCGAGGCGCTGGAGGCCCTGCCGGGCGTCGGCCGCAAGACCGCCAACGTGGTGCTCAACGTCGCCTTCGGCGAGCCGACGATGGCGGTGGACACGCACATCTTCCGCCTCGGCAACCGCACCGGCCTGGCGCCGGGCAAGACGCCGCTGGCGGTCGAGCAGGCGCTGATGCGGCGCGTGCCGGCCGAGTATCTGGTGGACGCGCATCATTGGCTGATCCTGCACGGCCGCTATATCTGCCAGGCCCGCAAGCCGCTGTGCGAACGCTGCCAGGTGCGGCCGTACTGCGACTACCCGGCCTCTACAATGGGCCGCACTGCGTCTTGACATAGGAAGCCATGCCTAGCATCACCGATCTGCTCGAGCGGGTTGAGCGCCTGCTGCTGCGCCACGATGAACTCAAGCGCACCAATGACCTGCTGCAAGAGCAGTTGCACATCGTGACGCAGGAACGTGACAGCCTGCGCTCGCGCCTGGGCGCGGCACGCCAGCGCATCGATGCGCTGCTGGAGCGGCTGCCGGTCGAAGGCGAACCTGCAAAGAACGAGAAGTCATGAAACAAATGGAAGTCACCATCATGGGTCAGAGCTATCTGCTCGGTTGCCCCGAAGGCGGTGAGGCGACGCTGACGCGCGCCGTGGCCCAGGTGGACCGCGAGATGAGTGCGATCCGCGACGCCGGCAAGGTGAAGGCGCGCGAGCGCATCGCCGTGCTGGCCGCGCTGAACCTGGCCTACCAGCTGGCCGAAGGCCCGAGCGCCGCACCGGCCACGGCCGCGGCTCCGGCGGCCGCCAAGACCGAAGCCTCCACCGAGGCCTCGTCGCCCGAACTGGAAGCCCTGATTCGCCGCCTGGATGAAGCATTGGGACACGACGGCCAACTGCTCTGAGGCTTAGAATGAACGCGTCCATCGCATTCGCGTGAGTTCTATAGTTCCTTGAACCGATGCTCTACGAGCAAGGGCTTGGAAAATACCCGGCGGGCGTGATCGTCTCGCGTCAGATGAACCCGAAGCCCGGTTGACCTCGCCCACCTGAATCCCCTGGGTTCAGGAATGCGGCTCACGGTTTGCGGTGGACACCCTCATAAGAACAACGGGGCGCATGAACTACTGGTTGATGAAGTCCGAGCCCGACGAGGTCTCGATCGACGATCTGGCCCGGCTCGGCAGCGTGCCCTGGACCGGGGTCCGCAACTACCAGGCCCGCAACTTCATGCGCGACGGCATGCGCATCGGCGATGGCGTGCTGTTCTATCACTCCTCCTGCCCCCAGCCCGCTGACATTGGAATAGCCGGCCTGGCCGAGGTCTGCAGCACCGCCTACCCGGACGCCACCCAGTTCGACCCGGCCAGCCCGTATCACGATCCCAAGTCGGATCCCGAGGCGCCGCGCTGGCTGCATGTGGACGTGCGCTTCCTGCGCAAGACCCGGCTGCTGAGCCTCGCAGAGTTGCGCGCCGAACCCGGTCTGGCGCAGATGCGCGTGCTGCGGCCCGGCAACCGGCTGTCGATCACGCCGGTAACGCCGGCCGAATGGGCCCAGATCCTGCAACTGCTAGCCGTCCCTTCCCGATGAATCTCGACCCCTTGTTTCTGGCCGAGCTGCTGGCACTCGGCCTGTGCTCCGGTTTCCTCGCCGGCCTCTTGGGCATCGGCGGCGGCATGCTGATGGTGCCCTTCCTGACCTGGATGCTGTCCACGCAGGGTGTGAGCGCCGACCTTGCGGTCAAGATGGCGATCGCCACCTCGATGGCCACCATCATGTTCACCTCGATCTCCAGCGTGCGCGCCCATCACAAGCGCGGCGCGGTGCGCTGGGACCTGGTGCGCGGCCTGGCGCCGGGCATCCTGATCGGCGGCCTGATCGCCGGCGCCGGCATCTTCGCCCTGCTCAAGGGCGCTTGGCTGGCGCTGATCTTCGCCGGCTTCGTCAGCTTCTCGGCCTTCCAGATGCTGCGGGACAAGAAGCCTGCACCCAGCCGCCAGATGCCGGGCACCGCGGGCCAGATCGGTGCCGGCACCGGCATCGGCCTGCTGTCCGGCCTGGTCGGCGCGGGCGGCGGCTTCGTCTCGGTGCCCTTCATGACCTGGTGCAATGTGGCCATGCATAACGCGGTGGCCACCAGCGCCGCCCTGGGCTTCCCGATCGCGCTGGCCAACACCCTCGGCTATGTGGTCGGGGGCTGGCACCTGCCGCCGGCCCTGCCGGGCGCGCTGGGCTACCTGTTCCTGCCCGCGCTGGTGGTGATTGGCGCGGCCAGCATCACGATGGCGCCGCTGGGTGCGAAGGCGGCCCACGCGATGAACGTGAAGCAGCTCAAGCGCATCTTCGCGCTGCTGCTCTTCGTGCTCGCGGCCTATATGTTCTACAAGGGCCTCGCGGCCTGATCCTTGGCCCTCAGGCCAGATTCCCGAAGGGAATGGGCGCCAGCACCACCTGATTGCCGCCGCGGCGCTGGGCTTCCTGCACCGCCGTCTCGCTGGCACTCAGCAGCTCTTCCTGCTTGGCCGCGGTATGCGGGAAGCTGGCCACGCCCATCGACAGCGACAGGCCCAGGTCCTGGCCGTTGAGCACCACGATCTGCGCGGTGCACTGGCGGCGCAACTGCTCCATGCGCGCATGGGCCGTCGCCAGACCCACGCCCGACAGCAGCACCGCGAAGGTCTGTTCACCGATGCGGCAGGCCGCGTCCATCGCCCGCGTGTTGGCGCGCAGCATGCGACCCAAGCCTTCCAGCATGCGCTGATGCGCCTCGGGCCCCAATTCCTGCACGGCGGCCGGGGCCGGATCCAGCGCAATCAGCACCAGCGCGAACTCCCGATGTTCGCGGGTCGACAGGTCGATCTCGCGCAGCAGCTGGTCGTCGAACTGGGCGCGCAGATACAGGCCCGATACCTCGTCCCGGCCGCTGCCCTGCTGCATCTCGCGACGGGCCTGCTCCAGCGCCTTCTGCTGCTGCTCGATCTGGGTCAGCGCGCGCTGCAGATGCGTCTCGCGGTGGCGTTCCTCGGTGCGCTCCACCCAGAGGGCCATCAGGTGTTCGCCGCCCAGCGGCATGCGCGTGACCGCGAATTCGCGCCGCCGCCCGTCCAGCTCCAGCCGGTGCTCGCTCAGCACCACCGTACGCTGCGCCATCACGGCCTGCTCGGCCCGGCGCATCGCCAGCACCTCGTCGGCACGCATCAGCTCACCGTCGTTGCAGCCGACGATGCCGGCCTCGACGCGCCCGAACAAGGCATTCATCGCCGGACTGGCATGGACATAGCGACCGGTGGCCAGCGACTTGACTGCCGCGAACAGACCCAGGGGCTCGACCAGGCCCGGCAGGCCGCCGGCCAGTTCACCGGGGGTCAGGTTCAATCCTGCCAGCCACCCCTCGGGAGTGCCGGCTTGGGGCGGGGCACCGGGGTGCGTGGCTGCGGGTGTTTGCATGGGGTCCTGGCTGGCGGGCAAGATGCGGAGCCGGTCGCGGCTTGGATTCGGTTGGGTTTCGAGCAATGTAGAGGGCGAGCCCAAACAGCGGCAAGTGCGCGGCACCCCCTGTTCGACAATCCCTCCCTAGCTTGAAGAGTGATGTTAGCGAAGAACCCGGCGCTCTGCGGCCTGGCTCACCCTATCCGTGGGGGCGGCTCTCCCGAATGGTAGGGCACCGGCCACCTCCGTCCAGCAAGGCGACCGGAACGGCGCAAAACTACAATCCGCGCTCGCCCAGCACCGAGGATGAAGGAAAACCATGGCCGATGAGACGATCCATGTGCGCCTGCAGCAGCACCGCGATCACCAGTTCGAAGCCCAGTTCGACGGCAGCGTGCCGCCCCTGCTGTCCGATGAAGCGCCACCGCTGGGTCAGGCCGGCGGCCCGTCGCCGGTGCAGCTGTTGAGCTCGGCCGTCGGCAGCTGCCTGAGCAATTCGTTGCTGTTCGCTCTGCGAAAGTTCAAGCAGGCTCCCGAGCCGGTGGGTTGCGAACTGGAGACAAGCGTCGGCCGCAACGCCGAGGGCCGGGTGCGCGTGCTGGCCATTGTTGCGCGCCTGCGCCTGGGCGTGCCCGCCGCCAGCCTGGCGCACCTGGACCGGGTGCTGGAGCAGTTCGAAAGCTATTGCACGGTGACGCAAAGCGTGCGCACCGCCATTCCCGTCACGGTCAGCGTGTTCGACGCCGACGGCGTGCAGCTGAAGTAGCCCGGCATGCAACGTTTCGATCTGATCGTGGTCGGCGCCGGCGCGGCCGGCCTGCTCTGCGCCGGCATTGCTGGACAACGGGGCCTGCGCGTGCTGCTGCTGGACCACGCGCCGCGCCTGGCCGAGAAGATCCGTATCTCGGGCGGCGGGCGCTGCAACTTCACCAACCGCGAGGCCGGGCCGGCCAATTTCCTGTCGGAGAACCCGAGTTTCTGCCGCTCGGCACTGGCCCGCTATACCGCGCAGGACTTCATCGCGCTGGTGAGGCAGCACGGCATCGCCTTTCACGAGAAGCACAAGGGCCAGCTGTTCTGCGACGACTCCAGCGAGCAGATCATCCAGATGCTGCTGCGCGAATGCGAGGCGGGCGGCGTGCAGCGCTGGCAGCCCTGCAGCGTGGCCGACGTACGCCCGCTGGCAAGTGGCGGTTTCGAGCTGGACAGCAGCGCCGGGCCGTTGCTCACCAGCCGGCTGGTGGTTGCCACCGGCGGCCTGTCGATCCCGAAGATCGGCGCCAGCGACTGGGGCCTGCGCCTGGCCCAGCGCTGGGGCCACCGCATCGTCGAGCCGCGTCCGGCCCTGGTGCCGCTGACCTTCGCACCGGCCGACTGGGCGCCGTTCGCCGAACTGGCCGGTCTGTCGCTACCGGTCGTCGTCAGCACCGGCACCGGCAAGCAGCGCGGCCGCTTCCATGAGGATCTGCTGTTCACCCACCGCGGCCTGAGCGGCCCGGCCATCCTGCAGATCTCCAGCTTCTGGCAGGAAGGCCAGGCCCTGAACCTCGACCTGGCCCCCGAGCAGGCACTGGCCCCGGCCCTGCTGGCGGCCAAGAACGGCTCGAAGCGCCAGCTCGGCAACGAGCTGGCCGAGTTGCTCCCGACCCGCCTGGCCCAGGCCTGGCTGGCCCGGCTGGAGCTGCCCGGCAACCGGCCGATGGCCGAAAGCAAGGACAAGGACCTGCTGCGCCTGGCCGAACAGCTGCAGGCCTGGCAACTGGCGCCCGACGGCAGCGAGGGCTGGCGCAAGGCCGAGGTGATGCGTGGCGGCGTCGACACCCGCGAACTCAGCTCCCAGACCCTGGAAAGCAAAAAGGTGCCAGGCCTGCATTTCATCGGCGAGGTGGTGGACGTGACCGGCTGGCTGGGCGGCTACAACTTCCAATGGGCATGGTCCAGCGCTGCCGCCTGCGCCCGCGCGCTGGCACCCCAGACAGAAACCCTGGCCACGTCCTGAAATTATGGTTATACTCGCCGTCTTTGCTAGCAAACCCTGCGCGTCGATTCGGAAGCAGAATCCGGATACTTCTGCTTAAGGCCTGCTCGAACCGAGTACCAAGGCTTAGCGAACACCGAGCGCTTAATGAAGGAAACTGAGTTTCATGACCACCATTCGCGTCAAAGAGAACGAGCCGTTTGATGTTGCCCTGCGCCGCTTCAAGCGCACCATCGAAAAGCTGGGCCTGCTGACCGATCTGCGCGCCCGCGAGTTCTACGAGAAGCCCACCGCCGAGCGCAAGCGCAAGAAGGCCGCCGCCGTCAAGCGCCACTACAAGCGCGTGCGCAGCATGCAGCTGCCCAAGAAGCTGTACTGATTTCGCGGGCTGCCAGGCAGCCACCGATTACAGCCCGAGAAAGCCCGCGCAGGACGCTGCCGCGGGCTTTTTCCATTTCATCGTCCGTCCCCCAACGAGAACCATGCCATGAGCCTGAAAGACCGCATCACCGAAGACATGAAGAACGCCATGCGTGCCAAGGAGACCGAGCGTCTGGGCACCATCCGCATGCTGCTGGCCGCCGTCAAGCAGAAAGAAGTGGATGAGCGTATCGTGGTGGACGACGTCGCCCTGGTAGCCATCGTCGACAAGCTGATCAAGCAGCGCAAGGATTCGATCAGCCAGTTTGCCGCCGCCGGCCGCCAGGATCTGGCCGACAAGGAAAACGCCGAACTGACGGTGCTGGAGGCCTATCTGCCCGCACGCCTGTCGGCCGATGAGATCCAGGTCGCGGTGAACGCCATCGTCGCTGAACTTGGCGCCAAGGGTCCGGGCGACATGGGCAAGGTAATGGGCGCGGTCAAGGCGCAACTGGCCGGCAAGGCCGATATGGGCCTGGTCTCGGCCGCGGTTAAGAAGGCCCTCAACCCCTGAACGCAAGCGCGAGGTCTGCCATGAGCCTGCCCCTGCAAACCCTGAATCCCGAGTTCTGCGTCGCGCCGCAGCTGGATCCCAGCGCGATGACCGAAGCCGCAGCCGCCGGTTTCCGCAGCGTGATCAACAACCGCCCCGACTACGAGGGCGGCCCCGATCAACCCACCAGTGCCCAGATCGAGGCCGCGGCGCGCGCCGCCGGTCTGGAATACCGGTACCTGCCGGTCAACGGTGCCTATCAGTCGCCCGCAGAGATCGCCGCATTCCGCGAGCTGATCGACAGCCTGCCACGCCCCATCCTGGCCTTCTGCCGCTCCGGCGCACGCTCGACCAAGCTGTTCACGGCCGCCAGCCAGCTCTAACAGCACCAGCGCGGTGCGGCCTTTTCCTAGGGCATGCCCTAGGATGGGCCTTTGTTCGGTCCGAATTCAGCCTGAAGTCAGCACAAGTCTCTTACATTCCACGCTGCCGGTTTTGCGCCTTCGAAAAAGGAGCGCAAACCGATTTGCAGATATGAATCCAGGAGTACTTGTGTCACCCCTTCTCCCGCTATCCCGACTGATCGACGGTTTGAACCGCTGGATCGGCCAATGGGTCATCTGGCTCGTCCTGGCATCGACATTGATCAGTGCCGTCAACGCCGTCATCCGCAAGGTCTTCAACTACAGCTCCAACGCCTTTCTCGAGGTGCAGTGGTATCTGTTCGCTGGCTCCTTCCTGCTGGCGGCCGGCTACACGCTGCTGAATAACGAGCATGTGCGCATCGACGTGGTGGTGAGCCACTTTTCCAAGCGGGTGCAAACCTGGATCGATGTGTTCGGCTTTGCGGTCTTCCTGCTGCCGCTGTGCAGCGTGGTGCTGTACTACAGCGTGCCCTTCTTCCTGCAGGGCTGGCGCTCCAACGAGATGTCGTCGAATGCCGGCGGCCTGATCCTGTGGCCCGTCTACATGCTGATGCCCCTGGGCTTCGCGCTGCTGCTGCTGCAGGGCATCAGCGAACTGATCAAGCGCCTGGCCTTTCTGCAGGGGCTGATCGACGACCCGACCAAGAAGACCGAAAGCAAGAGCGCCGAGGAGGAGCTGGCCGAAGCCATCCGCCTGCTGGCCGAAAAAGAGAACAAGAAGGCCTGAGGTACAACGCATGGAATTTCTAGCGACCAATCTGGCCCCGATCATGTTCGCGGGCCTGGTGATCTTTCTGCTGGTAGGCTTCCCGGTGGCGTTCAGCCTCGGCGCCTGCGGCCTGTTCTTCGGCTTCATCGGCATCGAGCTGGGCGTGCTGCCAGCCTCGCTGATGCAGGCCCTGCCGCTGCGCATCTTCGGGATCATGCGCAACGACACCCTGCTGGCCATCCCCTTCTTCACCCTGATGGGCCTGATCCTCGAACGCTCGGGCATGGCCGAGGATTTGCTCGACACCATCGGCCAGCTGTTCGGCCCGATCCGCGGCGGCCTGGCCTTCGCGGTGATCTTCGTCGGCGCATTGCTGGCGGCCACCACCGGCGTCGTGGCGGCGTCGGTGATCTCGATGGGCCTGATCTCGCTGCCCATCATGCTGCGCTATGGCTATGACCGGCGCGTCGCCTCGGGCGTGATCGCGGCCTCGGGCACCTTGGCACAGATCATCCCGCCGTCCCTGGTGCTGATCATCCTGGCCGACCAACTGGGCCGCAGCGTCGGCGACATGTACAAGGGCGCCTTCATCCCCGGCTTCGTGCTGACCGGCTTCTACTGCCTGTACATCGTGGCGATCGCCGTGTTCCGCCCCAAATGGGTGCCGGCCCTGCCGATGGAGGCGCGCACCATCCGCGAGGACAACGGCAAGAGCGGCCTCGTCTCGCTGCTGCTGCTGACCATCGCCTCGACCGCCATCGCGGTGTATTTCGGCGAGCACTATGCCGACGTGCAGAGCTGGTGGAAGGGCGAGACCATCACTCAGGTGGCGACGGACGAGACCATCGTCGTCTCGCTGTGCGCCGGCGTGATGCTGGCCTTCGTGATCGCGGTGATCAACAAGATCACGCGCCTCAACCTGCTGTCCAAGATGGCCGAGCGCGTCACCTTCGTGCTGATCCCGCCACTGCTGCTGATCTTCCTGGTGCTGGGCACGATCTTCCTGGGCATCGCCACCCCCACCGAGGGCGGCGCGATGGGCGCGATGGGGGCTTTCGCGATGGCCATGGCACGCGGCCGCCTGAGCTTCGGCCTGCTGAAGCAGGCGCTGCACCAGACCACCAAGCTGTCATGCTTCGTGGTGTTCATCCTGGTCGGCTCCACCGTGTTCAGCCTGGTGTTCCAGGGCGTGGACGGCCCGCGCTGGGTCGAGCACCTGCTGGGCAGCTTGCCGGGCGGCCAGTTGGGCTTCCTGATCGCGGTGAACATCCTGATCTTCGTGCTGGCCTTCTTCCTGGACTTCTTCGAGCTGTCCTTCATCGTCGTGCCCCTGCTGGCACCGGTGGCCGAGAAGCTGGGCATCGACCTGATCTGGTTCGGCGTGCTGCTGGGCGTGAACATGCAGACCTCCTTCATGCACCCGCCCTTCGGTTTCGCGCTGTTCTATCTGCGCAGCGTCGCGCCGGACAAGGCCTACACCGACAAGATCACCAAGAAGCCGATCGAACCGGTCAAGACCACCCAGATTTACTGGGGCGCCGTGCCCTTCGTGCTGATCCAGATCGCGATGGTGGGCCTGATCATCGCTTTCCCGGGCATCGTCTCCAGCGGCCTCGACAAGAAGGAGGTCTATGACCTGGAGAAGGTCCAGCGGGAAATGGAGGCCAGCATGCCTGCGGCGGACACCGGCGCGCCGCCGCTGCCCGACGCCTCGGCCCCCGACGCGGAAGACGCCGCCTCCCAGCCGGCCGAGGACGACCCGCTGAAGGCTCTGCAGGACTCGATGTCCGGCGAGAAGAAGTAGCGAGCGGCCCTTCCGCGAAAGCTGCAAAAGCCGCGCGGCCCGTCAGGCGCCTCGCGGCAAACAGCGAGGAACGTTCGCAAAAAAAGAGCGCCCCGCGGGGCGCCCTTTGTCATGGCAGGAGAGAAGCGCCGATTACAGCTTCTGCGCGGCCATGAAGGAGTCGAAGCGGCCTTCGGCAAAGCGGAACCACAGCACCTGATCGCGCTGGAAGGCGCGCAGGTCGGCGTAGATCTTCTTCCATTCCGGGCTCTTGGCGCCGTTGGCTTCGAAGGTCTCCATCGAGGCCTTGAACGAAGCGTCCAGCACGGCCTGCGAGAAGGGCAGCACCTTGGTCTTGGCGGCCACCAGCTGCTTCAGCGCGGTGGGGTTGAGCGCGTCGTACTTGGCCAGCATGTCCGTGTGAGCATGGGCCGCCGCGGCCTCGATGATGGCCTTGTACTCGGCGGACAGGCCGTCGAAGGCCTTCTGGTTGATGTAGAAATCCACCTCGGGACCGCCTTCCCACCAGCCAGGGTAGTAATAGAACGGCGCCACCTTGTTGAAGCCCAGCTTCTGGTCGTCATAGGGGCCGACCCATTCGGCCGCATCGATCGTGCCTTTCTCCAGCGCCTGGTAGATCTCGCCGCCGGGAATGCTCTGCGGCACCGCGCCCAGACGCTGCATCACCTCGCCGATCAGACCGCCACCCAGGCGCATCTTCAGGCCCTTGAAGTCGGCCGGCGACTTGATCTCCTTGCGGAACCAGCCGCCCATCTGGCAGCCCGTGTTGCCGCCGGCGAAGCTCAGCATGCCGTAGCCGGCATAGAACTCGTTCATCAGCTTGCGGCCGTTGCCGTGCATCATCCACGCCGTCATCTGGCGCGAGTTCAGGCCGAAGGGGATGGCCGAGCCCAGCGCGAAGGCCGGGTTCTTGCCGTAGAAGTAGTAAGGCACGGTGTGGGCCATCTCGACGGTGGCGTTCTGCACGCCGTCCACCACGCCGAAGGGCGGCACCAGTTCGCCGCCGGCATGCACCGAGATCTCGAACTTGCCGCCCGACATGGCCTTGACGGCCTTGGCGAACACCTCGGCACCGCCGTAGATGGTGTCCAGCGACTTCGGGAAGCTGGAAGCCAAGCGCCAGCGGACATTCGCCTGGGCCTGCACAAAGGCCGGGGCAGCACCTGCCGCCAGCACGCCGGCCAGACCGGCCTGCTTGACAAAGGAACGACGCTCCATCAGTTGATCTCCTCGTATTGATGAATGCTTGAGAGCGCACCGATTCTAGGAGTCGACTTAGAGAGGCTGACCGGGAGAAACCCGTGAAAACCAGAGTGACAAACGGCCATCTTCAGGGTAGCAAAAATACGACCCTACCTTGGCTTTCAGCAGGCTGACGCCGACACCCGAAATGGAGCATCACGGCAACGACGTTCGCACAATGAAGGCACGACGGCCTCTCAGCTGCCCGCCAGCTTCATGCGCGCCACCAGCACCGAGCCGATGGTCTTGCTGCCCAGGGTATAGGTGTCGGTGCCGATGCCGACGATGTCCTGGAACATCTGGCGCAGATTGCCGGCGATCGTCACCTCGTGCACCGGGTAGGCGATCTCGCCGTTCTCGACCCAGTAGCCGCTGGCGCCGCGCGAGTAGTCGCCGGTCACGTAGTTGACGCCCTGCCCCATCAGCTCGGTGACGAAGAGGCCGCGACCCAGGCGGCGCAGCAGGGTCCGCAGATCGTCGCCGGGCGCGCTGACGCGGCTCGTCATGCGCAGATTGTGCGAACCGCCGGCATGGCCGGTGGTGCGCAGACCCAGCTTGCGCGCCGAGTAGGTGGAAAGGAAATAGCCCTGCAGCACGCCGGCCTCGACCACGCTGCGCGCGCGCGTGAGCACCCCCTCGTCGTCGAAGGGGGCGCTGCCCTTGCCCTTGCGCTCATGCGGATCCTCGTGGATGTCGATATGCGGTGCCAGCACCGGCTGGCCCAGGCTGTCCAGCAGGAAGCTGGCCTTGCGGTACAGCGCCCCGCCGCTGGTGGCCTGCACCAGCGCGCCCAGCAGGCCGGCCGCCACCGTACTCTCGAACAGCACCGGTACCTCGGCCGTCTTCACCTTGCGCGCCTTCAGGCGCGACAGCGCACGCTCGGCGGCATAGCGGCCCACGGCCTCGGGCGCGGACAGATCGTGTGCGTCGCGCATCGAGCTGTACCAGGCATCGCGCTGCATGCCGGCGCCGCGTCCGGCGATCGGCGCCACCGAGACCGAATGGCGCGAGCTGGCATAACCGCCGCCGAAGCCACGCGTGTTGGCCGCATAGAAATGCGATTGCTGGGCCGACACCGCCGCGCCTTCCGAGTTCGTGATGCGCTTGTCGGTGGCGAAGGCCGCGTCCTCGCAGCGCAGCGCCAGCGCCGCCGCCGCCTCGGCATCGACGGCCCAGGGATGGAACAGGTCCAGCGCCGGTCGCGCCGCCGGGTCCAGCGACAGATCCTGAGCGTCCGGCAGGCCCGCCACCGGATCCTCGGCGGTGAAGCGCGCGATGTCGTAGGCCGCGCGCACCGTGTCCTTCAGCGCCTGCGGCGAGAAGTCCGAGGTGCTGGCATTGCCGCGGCGCTGTCCGAGATAAACCGAGATGCCCAGCGACTTGTCGCGGTTGCGCTCGACATTCTCGACCGCACCGCGGCGCACCGAGACCGACAGCCCGCAGCCCTCCGACACCTCGGCGCCGGCGTCGCTGGCGCCGAGGGCCCCGGCCTCGGCCAGCACCGTCTCCACCAGCTCGCGAAAACGCTCCTGGCTGTAGGCAAAACCGCTGGCGGTCTCGACCGGGCCGGCGTCGGATGTGGCAGCGGGGGCGGAACGAATAGGCATGAGGCGAGGCTCTGGAGTCGGAGTGGGCGACAATCATACTTATGAGCGATTTTCCCGACGATTTCGACGCCGACTTCGATGAGCGTCCCAGCAAGAGCCAGAAGAAACGCGATATGCACGAGCTGCAGGCCCTGGGCGAGGACCTGCTGGCCCTGCCGGCCAGCCGCGTCGAGCCGCTGGACCTGCCCGAGATCCTGCTGGACGCGCTGCAGGCGGCCAAGAAGATCACCAACTTCGAAGGCAAGCGCCGCCAGATGCAGTACATCGGCAAGCTGATGCGCAAGGTCGATCCCGAGCCCATCCGCGAGGCCGTGGCCGCCTTCAAGCTGGGCCATGCCAAGGACAGCCTGGCCCTGCACGAGTCCGAACGCTGGCGCGAACGCCTGCTGGACAACGACGAGGCCTTGCAGGCCTTCATCGCCGAGCATCCGCAGGTCGATGTGCAGCAGCTGCGCAGCCTGGTGCGCGCGGCCCGCAAGGACGCCGCGGCCGCCAAGCCCGAGCAGCAGGATTCACGCCATGGCCGCGCCTTCCGCGAGCTGTTCCAGCTGATCAAGTCCGAGCAGCTGCGCCAGGAGCCGGGCGATGTCGAGTGATTCCGTCCGCATCGGCATCGTCTCGATCAGCGACCGCGCCTCCGGCGGGGTCTACGAGGACAAGGGTCTGCCGGCGCTGCAGGAATGGCTGTCGGGCGCGCTGCTGAACCCGATCAGCTTCGAGCCGCGCCTGATTCCCGACGAACGCGCCCGCATCGCCGCCACCTTGCGCGAGCTGGTGGATGAGGCGCGCTGCGACCTGGTGCTGACCACCGGCGGCACCGGCCCGGCGCCGCGCGACCTCACGCCCGAGGCGACCCTGGACGTGGCCGAGCGCGAGATGCCCGGTTTCGGCGAACAGATGCGCCAGATCTCGCTGCATTTCGTGCCCACCGCCATCCTGTCGCGCCAGGTCGCGGTGATCCGCGGCCGCGCCCTGATCATCAACCTGCCGGGCCAGCCCAAGGCCATCGCCGAGACCCTGGCCGGGCATGAGAAGGCCAGCGGCATCTTCGCCGCCGTCCCCTACTGCCTCGACCTGATCGGCGGCCCCTATCTCGAGACGCGGGACGAGGTCTGCAAGGCTTTCCGTCCCAAGTCCGCCCTCCGTCCCAAGAACTGAGCCCTTCATGAAAATCACGAAAGACACCATCGCCACCCTGAAGCTCAAGGTGGCCGACGCCAGCGGCCGCCTGATCGAGGACGCCAAGGAACCGGCAGCCGTGCTGATCGGCGGCTACGGCAATACCCTGCCCGCCATCGAGACCGCGCTGGAAGGCCAGGAGGCCGGCTTCCAGACCATGCTGACGCTGACGCCCGAGACCGCCTTCGGCCTGCGCGACGACAAGCTGCTGCGCAGCATCGCCAAGAAGGATTTCCCGCCCGGCGTCAAGGTCGGCGGCCAGCTGGAGATCCGCGACAGCGAGAGCGGCCAGTTCCAGCTCTTCAACGTCGTCAAGATCAAGGGCGACCAGGTGCTGCTGGACGGCAACCACCCGCTGGCCGGCCTGGGCCTGACCGTGACGCTCAAGGTCGTCTCGGTGCGCGCCGCATCGGCCGAGGAACTGGCCCATGGTCACGCCCACGGCGACCATGGGCATCATCACTGAGACGGGACCGAGGCCGGTCCCTGCGGACCGGCCGACGCCCGTCGAAGGCCGGGCCATGTCTCGCATGGCCCGGCTGACCTGCCACTACTTCCCGACCAGCTGATTGAACTTCGAGGCTTCGAAGTTCTCCTCGCGGGCCGCATCGGCGGGCAGGCAGTCCTTCTCGGCCGCGGCCTTCCTCGACAGGGTCTCGATCGCGTTCCACAGCAGCGCGATCTGGTGCTCCTGCCCGGCCGCATTGTCGATCAGGCCGCGCAGGGCCTGGGACAGCGGGTCGTCGCTCTGCGTCACGCCATAGGCCGAGAAGCCCATCTTGGCCGCGGCGGCCTCGCGCTCGGCATCCGCCCTGGCCTCGATGATGCGCGCCGGGTTGCCCACCGCGGTGGCCCCCGGCGGCACCGGCTTGGTCACCACCGCCAGCGAGCCGACCCGGGCACCGGCGCCCACCGTGAAGCCGCCCAGCACGCAGGCATTGGCACCGACGATCACGCCGGCCTCCAGCGTGGGATGCCGCTTGGCCCCCTTGACCAGGGAGGTTCCGCCCAGGGTCACGCCCTGGTAGATCGTGCAGCCGTCGCCGATCTCGGCCATTTCGCCGATCACGACGCCCATGCCATGGTCGATGAAGACCTTGCGGCCGATCGTGGCGCCGGGATGGATCTCGATGCCCGTCAGCCAGCGGCCGAGGTGCGAGATGAAGCGTCCCGGCCACCGGAGGCCATGGGTCCAGCACCAATGCGCGCGGCGGTGCAGCACCAGCGCATGCAGCCCCGGATAACAGGTCAGCACCTCCCAAGTCGACCGGGCGGCCGGATCGCGCTCGAGGATGCAGGCGATGTCTTCGCGGAGGCGCTGGAACATGGGGCTGAAGAAACGATAGGGGGCGGCCAGTTTAGCCGCGGGGATCAACCCTCGCCGGCGCGGGCCTTCGCCGTCTTCGCCATGGCGCGGGCGATGCCGCGCAGGATGTGCACCTCCTCGGCCGTCAGCTGCGCGCGGTTGAACAGCTGGTTCAGGCGCGGCATCAGCTTCTTCGGCGCCGCCGGGTCCAGGTAGCCGATCTCGGTCAGGGCCCGCTCCAGGTGCCCCAGCAGCCCCTGCACGGCCAGTCCGTCGGCCAGGTTCGGATCGGCGGTGCGCGGCTGCACCGCGAAACCGCCAAGGGCCTGGCGCAGGTCGTAGGCCAGCAGCTGTACCGCCTGGGCCAGGTTCAGCGAACCGTAGTCCGGATGGGTCGGAATCGACAGCACCGCATGGCAGCGGTAGACGTCCTCGTTGCTCATGCCATAGCGCTCGGAGCCGAATATCAGGCCGATCTTGTGCGCAGACGATGGGGGGGCGGCCGCCAGCTCGGCGAACAGGGCGCGCGGCTCGCGGGTGGGCGGGCCGAAGTCGCGCGGCGTCATCGCCGTCGCGCAGGCAAAGGTGACGCCGTCCAGCGCCTCGGCCAGCGTGTCGACGATGCGGGCACGGGCCAGGATGTCGGCGGCGCCGCTGGCCATCGCGATGGTCTCCTCCTGGGACAGCACATCGGCAAAGCGCGGCCGCACCAGCACCAGTTCGGAGAAGCCCATCACCTTCATCGCACGCGCCGCGGCGCCGACATTGCCGGGGTGGCTGGTCTGGATCAGGATGAAACGTGTGCTGGAATCCACTGAAGGCCTTGGCCGCATCGGCTAAAATGCTGGATTATCCGCGGCCAGACCCCGTTGTCTGGGTACAGCCGCCCGTTCTTTGCCTTCGCCAGTCCACCCTCTTCTCGTTTGCAGGTTCACCGCAATGACGCAAGCCGCTCTCCATCCCATGCTCAATGTCGCCATCAAGGCGGCCCGTGCAGCAGGTTCCCTCATCAACCGCGCGTCGCTCGACCTCGACATCCTGAAGATCAACACCAAGTCGCCCAATGACTTCGTGACCGAGGTGGACCAGGCCGCAGAGAACGCCATCATCGAGACCCTGCTGCAGGCCTATCCCGACCATGGAATCCTGGCCGAGGAATCGGGCCGCGCGCATGGCGCCAAGCATTCCGAGTTCGTCTGGATCATCGATCCGCTGGACGGCACGACCAACTTCATCCACGGCTTCCCGGTCTACTGCGTGTCGATCGCGCTGGCGCACCGCGGCGTGGTGCAGCAGGCCGTGGTCTACGACCCGACCCGCAACGATCTGTTCTACGCCACCAAGGGCCGCGGCGCCTTCCTGAACGACAAGCGCCTGCGCGTCTCCAAGCGCACCCGCATGAGCGACGCCCTGATCGGCACCGGCTTCCCCTTCCGCCGCGGCGACAACTTCAAGCGCTACGTCAAGATGTTCGAGGAGGTGATGCAGCAATGTGCCGGCCTGCGTCGCCCGGGCGCCGCAGCACTCGACCTCTGCTACGTGGCCGCCGGCTACTACGACGCCTTCTTCGAGACCGGCCTGAACCCCTGGGACGTGGCCGCGGGCTCGCTGATCATCACCGAGGCCGGCGGCCTGATCGGCAACTTCACCGGCGAGGCCGACTTCCTGAACCAGCGCGAGGTGGTGGCGGGCAGCCCCAAGATCTACGGCCAGCTGGTGCAGATCCTGAGCCCCTACACCCGCGTGATCAAGGCCGCGGACGAGGCCGCACCGGCCACCGAGGCCAAGCAGCCGACGGCCGCGACGGCCGCCGATGCCGTGGCCGAGGCCGCCGCTCCCAGGAAGCGCGGCCCGGTGCGCATCAAGAAGGCGGACGCCGAGGGCGATATCGGGGGCAACAGCGCCGCCTGACGCTAAACTCCGCTCCCAGCCTCAGCAAAGCCCTCGCCCGAGGGCTTTGTTCGTTTTCAGCCCGCCTTCGTCCATGAGCCAAGCACCCGCAGCGACCCCGGATTTCAGCGCCCACACGCCGGTGATGGCGCAATACCTCCGCATCAAGGCCGAACACCCCGATGTGCTGGTGTTCTTCCGCATGGGGGATTTCTACGAGGTCTTCTTCGACGATGCGCGCAAGGCCAATGCCCTGCTGGACATCACCCTGACGACGCGCGGCCAGAGCGCCGGCCAACCGGTCGTGATGGCCGGCGTGCCGGTGCATGCGCTGGAAAGCTATCTGGCCAAGCTGATCAGGCTGGGCGAGGCCGTGGCGATCGCCGAACAGGTCGGCGATGTGGCCACCGCCAAGGGTCCGGTGGAGCGCAAGGTCGTGCGCGTGGTCACGCCGGGCACGGTCACCGACACCGAGCTGCTGGCCGACAAGCAGGATTCGGTGCTGCTGTCGGTGGTGCAGCAAGGCTCCAAGTCGAATCCCGTCCTGGGCCTGGCCTGGCTGTCGCTGACCCAGGGCCAGCTGGGCCTGGCCGAATGCAGCGAACGCGAGCTGCCCTCCTTCCTGGCCCGCATGAGTCCGGCCGAGGTGCTGGTGGACCGCGAGCGCCAGCCCCCGGCCGTGCTGGCGGCGCGGCTGCCGATCACCAATAGGCCCGGCTGGCAGTTCGACACCCTGCTGGGCACACGCAAGCTCTGCGAGCAGCTGGGCGTGGCCAGCCTGGCCGGCTTCAACGCCCAGGCGCTGACGGCGGCCCAGGCCGCCGCCGCCGCCCTCTTGAGCTATGCCGAGCACACCCAGGGCCGTGCCCTGGCCCATGTGAAGAGCCTGCAGGTGCTGCGCGGCGGCGAGCTCTTGGACCTGCCGCCGGCCACCCAGCGCAATCTGGAGCTGATCCAGACCCTGCGCGGCGAGAGCTCGCCGACCCTGCTGTCGCTGCTGGACAGCTGCCGCACCGGCATGGGCAGCCGTGCGCTGCGCCACTGGCTGATGCATCCCAAACGCGAACGCGGCGAGGCGCTGGCCCGGCACGATGCGGTGGCCGCGCTGATGGCCGCCGGCTTCGAACCGCTGCGCGAGGCGCTGCGCTGTGTGTCTGACGTCGAGCGCATCGCCGCCCGCGTGGCGCTGCGCCAGGTGCGGCCGCGCGAGCTGACCGGGCTGCGCGCCACGCTGCAGACCCTGCCCGAGCTGCGCGAGACCCTGCCGGGCGGCGCGGCCCTGATCGACGAACTGGCCGCGGGCCTCGCGGCCTCGCCCCATGTGCGCGAGCTGCTGGAGCGCGCGATCGCCGAGGAGCCGGCCGTGCTGCTGCGCGACGGCGGCGTGATCGCCAGCGGTTTCGATGCCGAGCTGGACGAGCTGCGCGGCATCGCGCAGAACTGCGACGCCTTCCTGCTCGACCTGGAAACCCGGGAGCGCGCCCGCACCGGCATCGCCAATCTGCGCGTGCAGTTCAACAAGGTGCACGGCTTCTATATCGAGGTCACGCTGGGCCAGGTCGACAAGGTGCCGATGGACTACCAGCGCCGCCAGACCCTGAAGAATGCCGAGCGCTACATCACGCCCGAGCTGAAGGCCTTCGAGGACAAGGCGCTGTCGGCCCAGGAGCGCTCGCTGGCGCGCGAGAAGCTGCTCTACGAGCTGGTGATCGACCATCTGGTCGAGGAGCTGCAGCCGCTGACCCGCCTGGGTCGCGCGCTGGCCAGCCTGGACGCGCTGGCGGCCCTGACCGAGCGCGCCGCCACCCTGAACTGGTGCCGGCCCGACTTCGTGCCCCAGCCCTGCATCGAGATCCAGGCCGGCCGCCATCCGGTGGTCGAGATGCGCCTGCGCGAAACCGGCGGCGGCGAGTTCATGGCCAACGACTGCCGGCTCGATGCCCGCACCAAGCTGCTGGTCATCACCGGCCCGAACATGGGCGGCAAGAGCACCTTCATGCGCCAGGTGGCGCTGATCGCGCTGCTCGCGGCG
This sequence comes from Roseateles sp. GW821-FHT09B06, assembly GCF_059418245.1. Lineage (NCBI taxonomy): Bacteria > Pseudomonadati > Pseudomonadota > Betaproteobacteria > Burkholderiales > Sphaerotilaceae > Roseateles > Roseateles sp. GW821-FHT09B06. The sequence continues at coordinate 67,439 of NZ_JBWKPM010000012.1, forward strand.
ATCGGCTCCTATGTGCCGGCCGCCGGCTGCCGCCTCGGCCCGATGGACGCGATCCACACCCGCATCGGCGCGGCCGACGACCTGGCCAATGCCCAGTCGACCTTCATGCTGGAGATGACCGAGGCCGCCGCGATCCTGCATGGCGCGACCGACCAGTCGCTGGTGCTGATGGACGAGATCGGCCGCGGCACCTCCACCTTCGACGGTCTGGCCCTGGCCGGCGCGATCGCCAGCCATCTGCACGACCGCAACCGCGCCTTCACGCTGTTCGCGACCCATTACTTCGAGCTGACCGAGTTCCCGGCCAGGCATGGCCAGGCGCAGAACCACCATGTCTCGGCGGTCGAGAGCGGCGACGACATCGTCTTCCTGCACGAGATCCAGCCCGGCCCGGCGAGCCGCAGCTATGGCGTGCAGGTGGCGCGCCTGGCCGGCATGCCGGCCAGCCTGGTGCGCCAGGCCCGTTCGACCTTGGAGGCCCTGGAGGCCAAGGCCAGCGAGGGCGAGGCGCAGATCGACCTGTTTGCGCCGCCGCCCGAGCCCGTTGCCGCCGTCGCGGAGGCCGATCACCCCGCGCTCGAGGCGCTGCGGGACCTGGACCCCGACTCGCTCAGCCCGCGCGAGGCGCTGGAAACGCTGTATCGACTGAAGAAGCTGGGCAAGTCATGATCCCAGGTGCCCCGGGCTTTTGGCGAAAGACTCGCTGAACATGAATCAAGCCACGATCGTCTTTTCCCACGCCAACGGCTTCGGCGCCGGCTGCTATCGCGTGCTGTTCGAGGCCTGGCGCAAGGCCGGCTGGGAGGTCCACGCCCTGCCCCAGTTCGGCCACGACCCGGCCTATCCGGTCACCAGCAACTGGCCGCATCTGCGCGACCAGCTGATCCATTTCATCGAGCGGGAGGTGAAACCCCGGATGCAAGAGGATGCGCCGGTGATGCTGGTCGGCCATTCGCTGGGTGGCATGCTGAGCCTGCTGGCCGCCAGCCGCCGGCCCGACCTGGCCCAGGGCCTCCTGATGCTGGACTCGCCGGTGATCAGCGGCTGGCGCGCCCACAGCGTGCAGGTGATGAAGGCCACACGCCTGATGCCCAAGGTCTCGCCCGGCAAGATCTCGCGCCAGCGCCGCCATGAGTGGCCGGCGCGCGAGGCGGTGCACGAACATTTCGCCGCCAAGCACAAGTTCGCCCGCTGGGACCCGCGCGTGCTGGCCGACTATGTGGCCAGCGGCTTCGAGGAGCGCGACGACGGCAAGACCCATCTGCGCTTCGCGCGCGAGGTGGAGACCCGCATCTACGACACCCTGCCCCATCATCTGGACCGGGTGCTGCGCCGCCATCCGCTGCGCTGCCCGGTGGGCTTCATTGCCGGCACCCAGTCCGAGGAGCTGCGCCATGCGGGCGCGGCGGCCTCCAAGGCGCTGGCACGCCAGCATTTCCACTGGATGGAGGGTTCGCACCTCTACCCCTTCGAGCGCCCCGACGAGACGGCTGCCCTGGTGTTGCAGTTGCTGACGGCCCTGCAGCAGCCCAGGCCGAGCCCGGCCGGGGCGACCTCGCTATAATCACTTTTTACCACCACAGCGTTCTTGAATAGAACCGGGAGCGCTGCAAGACAATGACCAAGTACGTCTTCGTCACCGGCGGTGTGGTGTCCTCTCTCGGCAAGGGCATCGCATCGGCCTCTCTGGCTGCCATCCTCGAATCGCGCGGCCTCAAAGTCACCCTCATCAAGCTGGATCCGTACATCAACGTCGATCCGGGCACGATGTCCCCCTTCCAGCATGGCGAGGTGTTCGTCACCGACGACGGCGCCGAGACCGACCTGGACCTGGGCCACTACGAACGCTTCATCACCACGCGGATGAAGAAGAGCAACAACTTCACCACCGGCCAGATCTATATGTCGGTGCTGGAGAAGGAGCGCCGCGGCGACTATCTCGGCAAGACCGTGCAGGTGATCCCGCATATCACCAACGAGATGCAGGAGTTCATCCGCCGCGGTGCCGGCCAGGGCACGCCGGAGGCGGTGGACGTGGCCATCGTCGAGATCGGCGGCACGGTCGGCGACATCGAGTCCCTGCCCTTCCTGGAAGCCGCGCGCCAGATGAGCCTGAAGGCCGGCCCGAACAACGTGGCCTTCGTGCACCTGACCTACGTGCCCTGGATCGCCGCCGCCGGCGAACTGAAGACCAAGCCGACCCAGCACACGGTGCAGAAGCTGCGCGAGATCGGCATCCAGCCCGACGCCCTGCTGTGCCGCGCCGACCGCCGCATCCCGGACGACGAGCGCGAGAAGATCTCGCTGTTCACCAACGTGCCCGAGTACGGCGTGATCTCGATGTGGGACGTGAACACCATCTACAAGGTGCCGCGCATGCTGCACGAGCAGGGCCTGGACCAGCTGATCTGCACCAAGCTGCAGCTGAACACCAAGTCCGCCGACCTGAAGCGCTGGGACACCCTGGTGCACGAGGTCGAACACCCGGCCAAGAACGTCACGATCGCGATGTGCGGCAAGTACACCGACCTGAGCGATTCCTACAAGTCGCTCAACGAGGCGCTGCGCCATGCCGGCATTCACAACCATGCCGGCGTGAAGATAGAGTATGTCGACTCCGAGCTGCTGAGCGCCGACAACGTCGAGCAACTGGCCCAGTACGACGCCATCCTGGTGCCCGGCGGCTTCGGCAAGCGCGGCGTCGAGGGCAAGATCCTGGCCGCCAAATACGCCCGCGAGCACAAGCTGCCCTACCTGGGCATCTGCCTGGGCATGCAGGTCGCGACCATCGAGTACGCCCGCAATATGGCCGGCCTGCCCGGCGCGAACTCCACCGAGTTCGCACCGGATGCGCCGCATCCGGTGATCGCGCTGATCGACGAATGGCAGGACGCCGACGGCACCATCCAGAAGCGCGACGAGAAGAGCGATCTGGGCGGCACCATGCGCCTGGGCGCGCAGAGCTCGGACGTCAAGCCCGGCACGCTGGCGCACGACATCTACGGCGATGTGGTGACCGAGCGGCATCGCCACCGCTACGAGGCCAACGAGCATTACCTTGACAAGCTGCAGGAGGCCGGCCTGGTGATCTCGGCCATCACCCAGCGCGAGAAGCTGACCGAGATCGTCGAGTTGCCGCGCGAAGCGCACCCCTGGTATGTGGGCGTGCAGTTCCACCCCGAGTTCAAGTCCACGCCCTGGGACGGCCATCCGCTGTTCACCGCCTTCATCAAGGCGGCGCTGGATCACAAACAGGCCTGAAGGACCACTTGCCATGAAGCTATGCGATTTTGAGGTCGGGATCGACCAACCCTTCTTCCTGATCGCAGGCACCTGCTCGATCGAGAGCCTGGAAATGTCGCTGGATGTGGCGGGCCGACTCAAGGAGGCCTGCTCCGCCCTGGGCATCCCCCTGATCTACAAGGGCTCCTTCGACAAGGCCAACCGCTCGTCGGGCAGCAGCAAGCGCGGGGTGGGCATGGAGGCCGGCCTCAAGATCCTCGACGAGGTGCGCCGCCAGCTGCAGCTGCCCATCCTGACCGATGTGCATGACGAAGCCCAGGTGGCCGATGTGGCCGCCGTGGTCGACGTGCTGCAGACCCCGGCCTTCCTGTGCCGCCAGACCGATTTCATCCGCGCGGTGGCCAAGTCGGGCAAGCCGGTGAACATCAAGAAGGGCCAGTTCCTCGCGCCCTGGGACATGAAGAACGTCATCGACAAGGCGCGCGAAGCGGCTCGCGAAGCCGGCTTGTCGGAAGACCGCTTCCTGGCCTGCGAGCGCGGCGTGAGCTTTGGCTACAACAACCTCGTGGCCGATATGAGCAGCCTGGCCGAGATGCGCAAGTCCGGCGCGCCCGTGGTGTTCGACGTGACCCACTCGGTGCAGAAGCCCGGCGGTCAGGGCACCAGCAGCGGCGGCGCCCGCGAGATGGTGCCGGTACTGGCGCGCGCCGGTGTGGGCGCCGGCGTGGCCGGTCTCTTCATGGAAACCCATCCGCGCCCGGCCGAGGCTTGGTCCGACGGCCCCAACGCCGTGCCTCTCCGGCATATGCGGACGCTGCTGGAGCAGTTGGTCGCGCTGGACCGCGTGGTCAAGACCCAGCCCCTGCTCGAGAACGATTTTTCCTGCTGAACCTCATGCCCAGCGCCTACATCCTCGCCCATGTCCAGGTCACGAATCCCGCGCAGTACGAGGAGTACAAGAAGCTCTCCAGCGCGGCGATGCAGCGGCATGGCGCCGAGGTCTGCGTGCGTGGCGGCAAGGTCGAGGTCTTGGAAGGCGACTGGACGCCGGAGCGTGTGGTGCTCCTGAAGTTCCCTTCGGTCGAGGCCGCCCGCGCCTTCAACGATTCGCCCGAATACGGCCTGGCGCGCGCCGCGCGCCAGGGTGCGGCCGTGATGCGCATGGTGCTGATCGAAGGCGTCTGAACGCAGGTCCTCTTGTTCAGCGCAGGAAACGAAAACCCGGCACCATCCGCGCCGAAGAATTCCCAACTTTCCCCCGGAGACTTTTGAATGAGCGCCATTGTTGACATCGTCGGCCGCGAGATCCTCGACAGCCGCGGCAATCCCACCGTCGAATGCGACGTGCTGCTGGAGTCCGGCGTGATGGGCCGCGCGGCCGTGCCGAGCGGGGCCTCGACCGGCTCGCGCGAGGCGATCGAATTGCGCGACGGCGACAAGAGCCGCTACCTGGGCAAGGGCGTTTTGCGCGCCGTCGAGCACATCAACACCGAGATCTCGGAAGCCGTGCTGGGCCTGGACGCCTCCGAGCAGGCCTTTCTGGACAAGACCCTGATCGACCTGGACGGCACCGAGAACAAGAGCCGCCTGGGCGCCAACGCGATGCTGGCCGTCTCGATGGCCGTGGCCCGCGCCGCCGCCGAGGAAAGCGGCCTGCCCCTGTACCGCTACTTCGGCGGCATGGGCGGCAACCAGCTGCCGGTGCCGATGATGAACGTGATCAACGGCGGCGCCCACGCGAACAACTCGCTGGACCTGCAGGAACTGATGCTCATCCCGGTCGGCGCGCCGAGCTTCCGTGAAGCGCTGCGCTGGGGTGCCGAGGTGTTCCACGCGCTGAAGAAGATCCTGCACGACAAGGGCATCTCCACCGCGGTCGGCGACGAGGGCGGCTTCGCCCCCAGCGTCGAGAGCCACGAGGCCGCGATCCAGCTGATCCTGCAGGCGATCGACCAGGCCGGCTACACCGCCGGCGAGCAGATCGCACTGGGCCTGGACTGCGCCGCCAGCGAGTTCTACAAGGACGGCAAGTATGTGCTGGAAGGCGAAGGCGGCATCCAGCTGACGGCCCAGGAATGGACCTCGATGCTGGCCAGCTGGGTCGACAAGTACCCGATCATCTCGATCGAGGACGGCATGGCCGAGGGCGACTGGGACGGCTGGAAGCACATCACCGAGGTGCTGGGCCAGAAGGTGCAACTGGTCGGCGACGACCTGTTCGTCACCAACACCAAGATCCTGAAGGAAGGCATCGACAAGGGCATCGCCAACTCGATCCTGATCAAGATCAACCAGATCGGCACCCTGACCGAGACCTTCGCCGCGATTGAAATGGCCAAGCGCGCCGGCTACACCGCCGTGATCTCGCACCGCTCGGGCGAGACGGAAGACTCCACGATCTCCGACATCGCGGTGGGCCTGAACGCCGGCCAGATCAAGACCGGCAGCTTGAGCCGCTCGGACCGCATGGCCAAGTACAACCAGCTGCTGCGCATCGAGGAAGACCTGGGCGACGTGGCCGTGTACCCCGGCCGCGCAGCCTTCTACAACCTCAAGTAAGCCGGCTCGCGCCCGCGGCCACGCGGGCGCTGCCGCTACACTTGCGCGCGTGAAACTGATCGGCCTGATCCTCGCGGCGTTCCTGCTCGCCATCCAGGCCCAGCTCTGGCTGGGCAAGGGGGGCGTCGCACGCGTGGCCCAGCTCAAGTCCGAGCTGGCCGAGCAGCAGGCCGCCAACGATCGTGCGCGCGCGCGCAACGCCCAGCTCGACGCCGAGCTGCGCGACCTGCGCGAGGGCCTGGAGATGGTCGAGGAAAAGGCCCGCTCCGAGCTGGGCATGATCAAGCCCGACGAGATCTACGTCCAGGTCCGGCATTGATGGCCCACCCCCTACGCGCTTCGCGCACCCCCTCAAGGGGGCACGCCCGTAGGGCCGGCAAAGCCGGACCCTCGAGCGTCGCTTGGGAAGGCAAACTCCGATAGTCATGGACGCGTTGCTGCAGCTGCTGCACCCCCTCTTCGTCCCCGCCTTCGAGCTGCTGGGCAGCCCCATCACCTGGACCGAGATCCTGGCCTTCGGCCTGGCGGTCTGGATGGTGATCTGCAATATGCGCGTCCATGTGCTGGCCTGGCCGCTGGCACTGCTGAGCTCCCTGCTCTATTTCCTGCTGTTCTGGGACGGCAAGCTCTATGGCGAGGCCTCGCTGCAGCTGGTGTTCGCCAGCCTGGCGCTGTGGGGCTGGTGGCAATGGCTGCGCGGCCGCGACGCCAGCGGACAGAAGCTGCATGTGCGCCTGCTCAGCCCGCGCGGCCGCTGGCTGGCCCTGGTGGCCGTGCTGGCCGCCTGGCCGCTGCTGGGCCTGCTGCTGGACCGCCAGACCGATTCGCCCCTGCCCTACTGGGACGCCCTCCCCACGGTCGCCAGCCTCTTGGGCCAGTACCTGCTGGGCCGCAAGTACCAGGAGAACTGGAGCGTCTGGGTGTTGGTCAATGCGGTCAGCGTCGCGCTGTTCGCCTACAAGGGTTACTGGCTGACGGTGCTGCTCTACGCGGTCTTCATCCCGATGTCGGTGGCCGGCTGGCGCGCCTGGCAGCGGCAGCTGGCGCCCGCCAGGGCTCGCGCGTGAAGATCGCCATCGTCGGCGCCGAAAGCACCGGCAAGAGCCGGCTGGCGCAAGACCTGGCCCTGCGCCTTGCGGCCGACACCGGGCTCTCCTGCAGCGTCGTGCCCGAGTACCTGCGCGCCTGGTGCGAGCAGCACGGCCGCACGCCGCGCGCCGACGAGCAGGCGGCCATCGCCGCCGAACAGGCCCGCCGGATCGACGCCGCGGCGCAGGCCCACGAGCTCGTGATCTGCGACACCACGCCGCTGATGACCGCCGTCTACAGCCAGCTGCTGTTCGGCGACACCAGCCTCGCCGCCGAGGCCCTGGCCTTCCAGCGCCGCTGCGCGCTGACCCTCTTGACCGCGCTGGACCTGCCCTGGGTCGCCGACGGCCTGCAGCGCGACGGCCCGCAGGTGCAGCAGCCGGTGGATGCCGCACTGCGCAGCGCCCTGCTGGGCGCCGGCCTGGGCTGGAGCAGCGTCACCGGCCGCGACGGCGCCCGGCTGGAATCCGCGCTGAATGCCATCACAACCCTGCTGCTACGCCGCACCCCGCCGGGCCAACGTTCGGGCGGCCTCTTCACCCGGCTGCAGGCGCGCCAGGACGGCTTGCCCGAGCAAGCCTGGTTCTGCCAGGACTGCGATGTGCCGGAATGCGAGCATGCCACCCTGCTGCGCGCACGCCTGCGCTGAATCCGGGCCTTCCTGCTTTGCGGCAGCAAACGTTTGCCAGCTATAGTTTGCGGCCATCCCGCCCGCACTTCCGAGAACTCCAATGAAGACCCGTCCCCTTGGCCGCACCCTTCCCGTTGTCGCCAGCGCCCTGCTCCTCGCCGGCTGCGCCACGCAGGCCCCGACGCCCACCGGGCCCGTCTCGGTCAAGGTGCTGGCGATCAACGACTTCCACGGCAACCTGAGGCCCTCGCCCGGCGGCATCCGGCTCAAGGGCGAAGACCCGGCCGATCCGAACAAGCTGGTCGTCGTGCCGGCCGGCGGCGCCGAGAGCCTGCACACCGCGGTGGCCGAGTTGCGCCGCGCCAACCCGAACCATATCTTCGTCGCCGCCGGCGACCTGATCGGCGGCAGTCCCCTGCTGTCGGCCCTGTTCCATGACGAGCCGACGCTCGAGTCGCTCGATCTGATGGGCCTGGACGTGGCCGCCGTGGGCAACCATGAATTCGACGGCGGCATCGCCGAGCTGCTGCGCAAGCAGTACGGCGGCTGCCATCCCAAGGACGGTTGCCGGGGCCCGACCCGCTTCAAGGGCACGCAATTCCGGTACCTGGCCGCCAGCACCTGGGACACCCGGACCGGCAAGACCGTGCTGCCGCCCTATTACGTCAAGCACTTCCAGGGCATCCCGATGGCCTTCATCGGCCTGACCCTGAAGGGCACGCCGGACATCGTCACGCCCGCCGGCGTGGCCGGCCTGCGCTTCGACGACGAGGCCGAGACCGTCAACAAGCTGGTGCCCGAGCTCAGGGCCAAGGGCATCGAGGCGATCGCGGTGCTGATCCACGAGGGCGGCGTGCCGACCGGCGGCCCCAACGAATGCCCGGGCATCTCAGGCCCCATCGTCGACATCGTCAAGAAGCTCGACAAGGCCGTCGACCTGGTGGTCAGCGGCCACACGCACCGCGCCTACACCTGTCAGATCGACGGCCGCTTGGTCACCAGCGGCGACAAGTACGGCACCCTGGTCACCGACATCGACCTGCAGCTCGACCCCAAGAGCCGCGACGTGATCGGCGCGCGCGCCAACAACGTGGTGGTGCGCCTGGACCGCTACGCCAAGGACCCGGCCCAGAGCGCGTTGATCGCCACCTACGAGAAGCTCGCCGCGCCGCTGGCCGGCCGCGTGGTGGGCAGCCTCGGCGCCACCATCTCGCGCGAGCCGAGCCCCGCCGGCGCCACCGCGATGGGCCAGTTGGTGGCCGACGCCCAGCTGGCGGCCAGCAGCGGCCCCGACAAGGGCGGCGCGGTGATCGCGCTGATGAACATCGGCGGCGTGCGCGAGGCCCTGACGCGCCGCCCCGGCGGCGAGATCACCTATGGCGATGTGTTCTCGGTCCAGCCCTTCTCCAACAACCTGGTGACGCTCAGCCTCAGCGGCGAGCAGATCCGCCGCGTGCTCGAGCAGCAGTTCCGCTCCGAGGGCCAGGGCAACCAGATCCTGCAGGTCTCCGAGGGCTTTGCCTACACCTGGGACGCCAGGGCACCGCTGGGCGCGCGCGTCGTGCCGGGCAGCATCAGGCTCAAGGGCCAGCCGCTGGACCCGGCGGCCAGCTATCGCGTGACGATCAACAGCTTCGTGGCCAGCGGCGGCGATGCCTTCCGCGTCTTCACCGAAGGCAGGGATCCGCTGATCGGCCCGATGGATGTCGACGCGCTGGAGCTCTACATCAGGGCCAGGCCCCAGTTGCAGCCCGCCGCGCTGGACCGGGTGCAGCGCCTGAACTGACCCCGCCCGGGACTCATCAGCGCGCCAGCATCATGTAGTCGAACAGCTGCACGCCGCCGGCCCCGCCCAGCGGCACCAGCAGGGCCTTCAGCAGCGGCTGGTCGAAGAAATCGGCAAAGGCGCCGCGGCGGTTGTGCTCGACCGCCAGGATCAGGCGCTTGAAGGGCTCGACCAGCACCAGCAGCTCCTTGTTGTCGCTGCCCATCAGCCAGCGCAGATCCGCCTCCATGCTGATCAGGGCGCAGCGCCGCGCACTTTCGGCCGTCAGTTTCAGCATCGCCGCCAGCACCAGCAGCCCCAGCAGGAAGACGCTGGCCGCCACCGCCATCGGTACGGTCAGCGCCCAGCTGTCGAACAGGCGACTGCGTGCCACCAGCAGCAGGGCCAGCACCACGAAGGGCCCGATCACCAGCGGCGCGATGCGCTCGCTCAGGCGCGCCACCACGGCCACATCGATCCAGTTGTCCAGCAGGCTGTGCTCGCCCGCGGCGTTCGCGTCATGGCGCGCAGCCGGCGCGGCCGCGAGCGGCGTGCACCACAGCGGGCCATGTGCCGCACCCAGTTCGTCGGCGAAGCGCCGCAGCACCGGCGCCGGATAGGCGCTGCGCCGGCTGTTCAGATGGTGGACGAAGCGGTAGAGCAGCAGCGTGGCGTCGGCCACCGCCACCACCGCCAAGGGCAGCAGCAAGAGGATGGCGTAAAGCGTCCAGCGCACCAGCTGGCGATGCTCGTGACCGCGCACCGGCACCTCGGGCACCTGACCGCCGCTCATTGCCAGGAACAGCGCCGACACCAGCAGCACGGTCAGCAGATAGCCGGCCAGCGTGCGCAGCACCCGCGGCCGGCTGGCGCCGCGCCGCTGGTACTGCCGCCACAGCTCGACGAAACGCTGCGTCCGCGCCGGCACCCGCCAGCCCAGCACGGTGAAATGCCGGAACCAGCGTGTCACGCCGGGCCGCATCGCATCCGCTTCCTCGTCGGCCTCGCGGGACACCGCCAGACCCAGCCAGGCCTCATCCTCACCCTGGCCGTGCAGGCAGGCCGCCCAGACATGGTCCAGCGTGCCCAGGATGGCCAGCAGCGCCAGCAGGTGCAGCAGTTGCGAGGGCCAGGCGCTGACGCCCTCCAGCCAGGCCACCGGCTCGCACTCGGGACAGGTCATGCCGTCCGCGCGCGGCCAGGCCATGCCCAGCACCGCCACGGCCACGCAAGTCAGCACGGCCGGATAGAACCAGTCGCGCGCCGCCGTCGGCGCCGGCACGGCGGGCAGGCGCGACGCGCCACACAAGCGCGAGGCCAAGGCCAGCAGCGCCACGACGGCCGCCATGGCCGCCATCAGCAGGATATGCAGAAACTCCAGGCGTCCGGGCCGCACCAGCTCGACCAGCGTACCCAGGGCATAGGCCAGCAGGGCCAGATGCAAGGCCACCAGGCCCAGGCTCGGCAGGTCCAGGCATTCGTCCGCGCCGGGCCGGTTCAGCAGGGCCTGACGGGCCCGGCGCAGCGCCGGCGTCGAGGGCCACAGCAGCAGGGCCGAACTGATCGCGGCCGCCAGCAGGGCCGCCACCAGGCCCTGGGTCGTGAAGCGCGGCGGCGCCTGCTCGCGCGCATAGCCGCCGAGCGGCACCGCACGGTTCAACCCCACCTCATAGAGCGAGGGCCGGTCCAGCAGCGGCTTGGCGGCGCGCAGTTCGGTGCTCTTGCAGTCCTCGCTGCGGCAGGCCGCGCGGCGCGCGGCCAGGTAGATGGAAGCCTGGTAGACATCGCGGAAGGGCGGTGTGCCGGCCTGCAGGTCCGTGCCCGCCGCGGGCGACAGCCCATTGGGAAGCTCCAGCGGCAAACTGCTGGCGACCACCAGATTGCGCGTGAAGGGCCGCGCGCGCGGATGCAGATAGCGCGCATCCATGTCGGTCGTGAAGAAAACCTTGTCGGGGAAGCTGTCGTGCAGGGCCTGCAGCACCAGCAGCTTGTCGTGCACGTCGTTGCCCAACACGCCGATCGCGCCGATCGGAACCCGGCCCACCTCCAGCTCGCTGCGCTGCAGGGACTGCGAGAGGCGGCGCAGATAGTCGAGCTGATCGCGCGACTCCGGCCACTCGATGTGCCGGTCGGCATCCGGCGCGCGCGCCGTGCCCGCGGCGGGCACCGCGCCCTCCTTGGCGCCCCCCTCGCGCACGGTCACGCCGTCGACGCCGCGGAAGAAGTAGGCCGGCTCGACCCGCAGGTTCGCATCGCCCTCCAGCCGCTGCCTGAACTCGCTCACCAGCGCCTGCGCGTACAGCGAATCGCGCTCCGCCACCAGCACCACCCGGCGCGGCCCCTGCTCGGGCAGACGCAGGCGCAGCTCATCGAGCAACTCGCCGATCAGCTTGTTGTCGGTGGCAATCGTGCGCTTGAAGTCGATCTCCGGCGGCGCATGGGGATGCAGCAAATGCTCGAACTGCGTGTTCAGGAACTGCGGCAGGCGCTGCGTGTCCAGCTCCTCAAGGAGCTTGTTCGGGGCCGTCGAGGCGGGGCTGAGGAATTCGGCCCGCGACAGATGCCAGTAGCCCTCGACCAGCGTGCCGCGCCGATGGATCGCCTCGGGCACCTCGGTCGGGCTGCCATCTGTGCGGCGGGGCTCGGCACGCGCCGGCGAGGGACACAGCGCGGCCACCCGCTTCAGGTCCGCCAGGGCATTGCGCAGCGCGTCGGTCGACGAGGGGCCGATGACGGCCAGCCGCGGCAGCCGCGGCCAGACATGCTTGTGATCCGGCGGATCCGCATGGGTGATCAGCAGTTGCTGGAACAGCAGCGCCAGCGCATCGAGCCTGGGGGCCGGCATGGCGGTCTCGTCCAGCCACAGCAGCAGCATGCGACGGTAGCGCGTCTTGGCCTGGCCGGGGCTCGGCGGCGCGCCGTCGGTCAGCAGCTCGTAGGGCAGATAGAACATCGGCTGACGCGGCGCCGACGCCGCCGCCGACGCAGCAGCAGCAGGCGGCGGCATGGCCGGCTGCATCGCCGACGGACATGGCGCTGTGGTGGACGGGGCAGCGGCCGAGGTGGCCGCAGGCCCTTGCGGCGCGGACGCCGACAGGCTCGCCAGCTCGACGCGCAGCAGCCCCAGGCGCTCGGCCTGGCGCGGCACATAGCCCTGGGCCTGCAGGCCGGCCAGCACCGCATAGCGGCTGCGCCGGCGGCTCTCCTCGGCGCCGACGAAGGGGTTGCCGGGCATCATCACGGCCACCACCAGGCTGTCGTCCTGCGGGCCATCATTCGCCAGGTCGAGGCTCGCGCGAAGATCGTCTACCTGATTGCGGCCGCGCAGCGCGCGGTCCTTGCAGGCCTGGAAGTCGCGGGCCTCCTTGTCGCGCTTCTCGCAGCGCTCCAGCCATTCGGACTCGAAGCGCCGCAGCGCCAGGAAGGGGTCCTCCCACAGCCGGGCATCGATCTGCTGGTCGATCACGCTGCTGCTGCTGACGCCGCGTTCCTTCTCCGGCGGGCGGAACTGCTCGAAAGCCTGTGGCACCAGCTGGGTGCTGGTGACAAAGGCGGCCAGCACCGCCATGCTGGCCCAGGGAAATGAGGTGCCACGACCGTCCGACATGCCAAGCTCCCGCGTCCTCATGCGCACACGCGCATCGCCATCGCAGGCCATGGCACCGCGGCGCCATGGGCTTGGCTCGGAAACTGGCAGCTCGGCTCGCCCCGGTCATCGTGCAGGATGGGGAAAGCCGCTTCGGCCTACGCAGCCGGGGGGATGGCGCCGGCCAGCGCCGGCAGGCCGGCTACTGCAACGTGTCGCTGCTGGGCTGCTGCTGCAGCCCGGCGGTGAACAGCCCGCCCACGTCCACCGCATCGAAGTGGTACTGCAGGCCGCAGAACTCGCAGCCGATCTCGACCTGGCCGCGTTCTTCCAGCACCGAATCGACCTCCTCGCGGCCCAGGCCCTTGAGCATCTGACCGACTCTTTCTCGAGAGCAACTGCAGGCGAAGCGCGGCCCGTTTTCGCCCTTGTGCGGCTCGAAGCGGCGCACCGTCTCCTCCCAGAACAGGCGGCGCAGGATGGTGTCGGCGTCCAGCGTCAGCAGTTCCTCGGTGGTCAGCGTGGCGGCCAGGATGCTGATGCGGTTGAAGGCATCCGACAGGCCGATGTCGTCCTCGTTCCTGGGCGCCCGGCCCTCCAGATTGGCCTCACCCTGCACCGGCAGGCGCTGGATCAGCAGGCCCGCGGCGATCTCGTCGTTGGCGGCCAGCACCAGCTTGGTGTCGAGCTGCTCCGACTGCAGCATGTAATGCTCCAGCACCTCGGAGACCTTCTGCAGCGGCTCGCGCTGGTCGCCATGCAGCGGCACCACGCCCTGGTAGGGCTGCTGGCCGGGAAACTTGTCCTTGGGATCGAGCGTGATCGCGCAGCGGCCCCGGCCATGGACGTTCAGCATCGCCTCCAGCTTGGCGCCTTCCGGCACCGCCCCCACCACCTTGGCGGTGGCGCGGAAGGCCAGGTCCGGCTGCACCTCCGCCACGGCCAGCTTGACCGGGCCGTCGCCCATCACCTGCAGCACCAGGGCGCCGTTGAACTTGATGTTGGACTGCATCAGTACCCCCGCGGCCGCCATCTCGCCCAGCAGCTGGCGCACTTCGGCCGGGTAGGCCTCGCGGCTGGCGCGGCGCTTCAGCACCTCCTGCCAGCCCTCGGTCAGGCGCACCAGCATGCCGCGCACCGGCAGGCCCTCGAACAGGAATTTGTGCAGTTCACTCATTGGGGATCTCAAGCAATCTTTTTCAGGTCCGCCGCGTAGCGGCGCGAATTCGCTATGTAGTGGCGAGCGCTGGCTTTTAAACCCTCGATCTGGGCCGGGCTGAGCTCGCGCAGCACCTTGGCCGGACTGCCGACGATCAGCACGCCGTCAGGAAATTCCTTGCCCTCGGTCACCAGGGCGCCGGCGCCCACCAGCGAGTTCTTGCCGATCCTGGCGCCGTTCAGCACCACGGCGCCGATGCCGACCAGCGAGTTCTCGCCCACGCTGCAGCCGTGCAGCATCACCTGGTGACCGACGGTCACGCCCTCGCCCAGCACCAGCGGGAAGCCGGCGTCGGCATGCAGCACCGAGCCGTCCTGGATGTTGGTGCCGCGGCCGATCGTCAGGTGCTCGCTGTCGCCACGCAAGGTGGCGTTGAACCACACGCTGCAGTCCTCGGCCAAGCTGACCCGGCCGATCACCTGGGCCGATTCGGCCACCCAGGCCGAGTCCGCGACATCGGGCACATGCTCGCCCAGTTGATAGATGGCCATCGAGGCTCCCGAATTTTGTGGCAATAGCGGATTTTAAGGGGGCTGTCCTTCACCCCCTCGGGGGCTCGTATGCGCCCTTCGGCCGGTGCTATAAACCGCGCCAAACCGCGCCAAAGCGGCCGCCCCGCGGCCGGGCGAGCGCATCAACAAGGGAGGAAGCAACATGACATCGAAGCAGCCGAAACGGGCCGTAGGCCGCCACCACGCCATCCGCCTTGCCCTCGGCGCACTGGGCTTGAGCCTGCTCGCCGCCTGCGGCGGCGGGGGCGGCGACAGCGGCACGCCCAGCTCGCCCGCCCCCGCCAGCAGCCTGAGCATCGGCGCGGCGAACTACCAGCAGGTGGCCCGGGTCGTGGTGTCCTCGTCCGGCTATCTGCTGGACACCGGCGATTTCGCGCTCGGCGAGCAGCCCGGCAGCGCCGCCGCGCGGCAGAACAGCCGCCTGGCCAAGGCGCAGCAGGTGCGTCCCGCCGCCGTGAGCAGCGACACCCTCGCCTGCTCGCAGGGCGGCAGCCTGCTGGTCAGCTTCAACGACCAGAACAACAACGCCAACTGGGACGTGGGCGACAGCCTCAGCGCGGAAGCCCGCAGCTGCCGCGAGGATGGCCTGACCCTGCAGGGCAAGCTGGGGCTGAACACCAAGGCCCTGAGCGGCAGCTTCGGCAGCAGCAGCTACAGTGCCACGCTGCAACTGACCCTGGGCGATTTCACCGTGACCGAGGGCAGCGACACCGCCACCGGCAACGGCAGCTTGGACATGCTGCTCAGCGTGGCCAGCGGCACGACCGAGTTCACCCTGGTGGTGGACGCCTTCACCATTGCCGGCACCGAGGCCGGCCAGCCCTTCAGCCACAGCCTGCGCGACACGCGCCTGAGCCTGCGCGTCCCCGCCGCCGGCGGCAGCACCAGCAGCACCAGCGCGACGGTGACCAGCAGCCTGCTGGACGGCAAGAGCGTGCGCATCGACACCCCCACCCCCTTCGTGACCACGGCCAATGCCGAATTTCCGTCCAGCGGCCAGATGCTGATCAGCGGCGCGAACGGCTCGAAGCTGCGTCTCAGCGCCCAGAACGCCGCCCAGGCCTTGCTGGAGCTGGACGCCGACGGCGATGGCAACTTCGAGACCCGCAGCACCAAGGCCTGGAGCGAGCTGCGCTGAGGCCCTGGGGCGACTTGCGTTGACGCCGGGCGGTTCGCCCCGGCAGGGGCGGCCGGCGTATCATCCCGCCCCTGCCATGAACGATAGCGAGCTCCGCACCGCAGCCCTGCGCATCCTCTGCCTGCGCGACCCGGCCGAGAAAGCCGCGGCGGCCCGGGCGCTGCATGCCGACGGCAGCCCTGCCTGCGCGCCGGATCCGCAGCGCGCGATCGAACGCCCGGACGGCCTGCCGGGCCGGCCCGAGCGGCCGCTGCTGGTGCCCACGCTGCAGGTGCCCAAGCGCTCGCCCTTCACGACCGAGGGCCGCGCCGCCCTGATCCATGCGATCGCGCATATCGAGTTCAACGCGATCAATCTGGCGCTCGACGCGGTCTGGCGCTTCGCCGGCATGCCGCGCGAGTTCTATCTGGATTGGCTGCGGGTCGCGTCCGAGGAGGCGCTGCATTTCGGCCTGCTGCACGAGCATCTGCAGGGCCTGGGCTTTGCCTATGGCGACTTCGGCGCCCACGACGGCCTCTGGACCATGGCCGAGCGTACCGCCGGCGACGTGCTGGCCCGCATGGCCCTGGTGCCGCGCACCCTGGAGGCGCGCGGGCTGGACGCCACGCCGCCGCTGCAGGCCAAGCTCGCCAAGGCCGGCGACCAGCGCGCGGTCGAGATCCTGGACGTGATCCTGCGCGACGAGATCGGCCATGTGGAGATCGGCAACCGCTGGTACCGGCATCTATGCCGCCAGCGCGGCCTGGATCCGGTGGCCATCTATCCGGGCCTGGTCAAGCGGTACGAGGCGCCGCGCCTGCGGCCGCCCTTCAACCTCGCCGCACGCCATGCGGCCGGCTTCAGCGCCGAGGAGCTGGCCTATCTGCAGGCCGAGTAGCCCGAGCCAGGTCGCCCGTAGAATCGCGGGTTTTCCCGCAAATCCGGTGCCACCTTGTCCCGCGTCCAAGCCAATCTGCTGCTCGTTGTCATCGCCCTGATCTGGGGCTCGGCCTTTGTGGCGCAAAGCCAGGGCATGGCGGACATCGGTCCGATGGCCTTCACCGGCGTGCGCTTCCTGATCGGCGCCCTGGTGGTAGCGCCGCTAATGTGGTGCGAATGGAAGAAGTCCCGGCAGGAGTTGCAGGGTCAAAGGCGGCCGCTGCGGCGCGGCGACGGCCTGAAGATCGCCGGCCTGGGCGCTCTGCTGCTGCTGGGCGCGGCGATGCAGCAGATCGGCATCGTCTCGACCACGGTCACCAATGCCGGCTTCCTGACGGCCCTGTACGTGCCCCTGGTGCCGGTGCTGGGCTGGCTGCTGATGCGGCATCTGCCGCATTGGTCGGTCTGGCCGGGCGCGCTGGCCTGCCTGGTGGGCGCCTTCCTGCTGTCAGGCGCGCATGAGCTGAACATCGGCCCGGGCGATGCCTGGGTGATCGCCTCGGCCCTGCCCTGGGCCCTGCATGTGCTGCTGGTCGGCCGGGTGGCCGACCGCATGGCCGCGCCCTTCCTGGTGGCCGGCGGCCAGTTCCTCGTCTGCGGGCTGCTGGCCCTGGCCTATGCGCTGGCCTTCGAGCCGATGTCCTGGGAAGGCCTGCAGGCGGCGGCCCTGCCGATCGTCTACACCGGCGTGCTGTCGGTGGGCGTGGCCTTCACGGCCCAGGTGGTGGCCCAGCGCTATGCGCATGCGGCCGACGCGGCCATCATCCTCTCGTCCGAGACCCTGTTCGCGGCGATCTTCGGCTACCTGATGATGGGCGACCGCTTGAATGCCGCCGGGCTGGCCGGCTGCGCGCTGATCCTCGGCAGCATGCTGCTGATCCAGCTGCTGCCCTTGTGGCAGGGCATCAGAGCTCGAAGCCTGTCGTCTTCTTGACGGTGCGCAGCACCAGCATCGAGTTGGCCCGCGCCACGCCCGGCAGGTGCATCAGCACCTCGCCATGCACCCGCTCCAGGTCCTCGGCGTCCTTGTAGGCGAAGCGCACCAGGTAGTCGTTGCTGCCGGCGACGAAGAAGCAGTCCAGGATCTCCGGCACGTCGCGCACCGCCTGCTCGAAGGCGGCCAGCACCTGGGGGGTGGTGCGCTCCAGATTGATGATCGTGAAGCTGGTGCCCGGCCGGCCCACGGCCTTGGGGTTCACCAGCGCCACATATTGCGCGATCACCCCGACCTCCTCCAACTGCTTGACCCGCCGCAGGCAGGCCGAGGGGCTGAGGTGCACGCGCTGCGCCAGCTCCACATTGGAGAGGCGCCCGTCGCGCTGCAGTTCGTTCAGGATGCCGCGGTCGATCGCATCCAGTTGCACTTCCGAGCCCATCGTTCGAATTTCCTGCGATTGAGTCGCCGGACTATCGCATGAAGATGCAAAACCTCGGGTTTACGCGGCCCGGGGACGCATGCACATTGCGCGCGCGCTTGCCTAGACTGGAGCGATCTTCAGGAGCCCGCCATGACCGACACCAAGCTCGACGCCAAACTCGACGCCAAACTCGACGCGTATTGGATGCCCTTCACCGCCAACCGCCAGTTCAAGAAGGCGCCGCGCCTCCTGACCCGTGCCGACGGCATGTATTTCACCGACGACAAGGGCCGCCAGGTGCTGGACGGCATCGCGGGCCTGTGGTGCGTCAATGCCGGCCACAACCGGCCCAGGATCGTCAAGGCGATCCAGGATCAGGCGGCCGAGCTGGATTTCGCGCCGCCCTTCCAGATGGCCCACCCCAAGGCCTTCGAGCTGGCCGAGCGTCTGGCCAAGATCAGCCCCGAGGGGCTGGACAAGGTGTTCTACACCAACTCGGGCTCCGAGTCGGTGGACACGGCCCTGAAGATGGCGATCGCCTACCACCGGGTGCGCGGCGAGGGCGCGCGCACAAGGCTGATCGGCCGCGAGCGCGGCTACCACGGCGTCAACTTCGGCGGCATCTCGGTGGGCGGCATGGTCGCCAACCGCAAGATGTTCGGCACCATGCTGGGCGGCGTCGACCATATCCGCCACACCCACGACCCGGCGCGCAATGCCTTCACGGTCGGCCAGCCCGCGCATGGCGCCGAGTTCGCCGACGACCTGGAGCGCCTGATCGCGCTGCATGACGCCAGCACCATTGCCGCGGTGATCGTCGAGCCGGTCGCCGGCTCCACCGGCGTGCTGATCCCGCCGCAAGGCTATCTGCAGCGCCTGCGCGAGATCTGCGACAAGCACGGCATCCTCCTGATTTTCGACGAGGTCATCACCGGCTTCGGCCGCACCGGCAAGCCGTTTGCGGCCCAGACCTTCGGCGTCACGCCCGACCTGATGACCGTGGCCAAGGGCCTGACCAATGGCTGCGTACCGATGGGCGCGGTGTTTGCGTCCAACAAGATCCACGACGCCTTCATGAACGGGCCCGAGCACCTGATCGAGTTCTTCCATGGCTACACCTACTCGGCCCATCCGCTGGCCTGCGCCGCGGCCCTGGGCACCTTGGACACCTATGCCGAGGAAGGCCTGCTGACGCGCGCGGCCGAGTTGCAGGGCTATTTCTCAGAGTGCCTGCATGCGTTGAAGGATGCGCCCAACGTGATCGACGTGCGCAATATCGGCCTGGTCGGCGGCGTGGAGCTCGCCCCCCTGCCCGGCGAGCCGGCCAAGCGCGCCTTCAACATCTTCCTGGACTGCTGGGAGAAAGGCGTGCTGATCCGCACCACCGGCGACACCGTCGCGCTTTCGCCGCCGCTGATCATCGAGCGCTCGCATATCGACCAGATCATCGATACCTTGCGCGGCGCCTTGAAACGGGCAGCCTGATTTCGGTGCATGATGGGGTCAACGATGTTGGCCCTGGTTGTCTATGACGAGCCGCAGATCCGATCGCAATAAACCCGTGGTGCTGGTGCCGGCCTGCAACCGCATGATGGGCAAGCACCCCTTCCACATGGCCGGCAAGAAGTACCTCGACGCGGTGCGCCTGGCCGGCTGCCTGCCGCTGATCGTGCCGAGTTCCTCACCCGAGGAGCTGGACGAGTTGCTGGCCCTGGCCGATGGTGTGCTGCTGACCGGCTCCAAGAGCAATGTGCACGCCAGCCATTACGGCGAGCGCACGCATGATGAGAGTCTGCCCCAGGATCGCGTGCGCGATGAATGGGTGCTGCCGCTGATCCCCAAGACCCTGGCGCTGGGCATGCCGCTCTTGGGCATCTGCCGCGGCTTCCAGGAGGCAAATGTCGCTTTAGGCGGCAGCCTGCACCAGGCGGTGCAGGAACAGCCCGGGCTCAACGACCATCGCGCCGGCCCCGGCACGCCCGAGCAGCAGTACGACTTCGCCCACGAGGTCCAGGTCTTGCCGGGCGGCACGCTGGCCCGGCTGCTGGACGGCCGGGAGCGCATCGCGGTGAACTCCCTGCATGGCCAGGGCATCAAGCGCCTGGCCCCGGGCCTGAGGATCGAGGCCCGCGCCGAGGACGGTCTGGTCGAGGCCTTCAGCGTCGAGTCCGCCCCAGGCTTCGCGCTATGCGTGCAATGGCATCCCGAGTGGCAGGCCGCCGGCAACCCGGTGTCGATGCGCCTGCTCCAGGCCTTCGGCCGGGCCTGCCACGACTATCGGCAGCGCGATCCGGAGACCTAGCGCCCAGGCCCCATCACCCTTCCCGATTCCTTCAGCAAGATGAGGAGCAAGCAATGGCGGCCCGAGACGAGTTCACCTTCAGCGCGCTGGAACAATGGTTCCGTGAGCATCGCGTCACCGAGATCGAGTGCCTGGTGCCCGATCTCACCGGCGTGGCGCGCGGCAAGATCCTGCCGCGCGAGAAATTCACCGAGGATCGCGGCATGCGCCTGCCCGAGGCCGTGGTCGCGATGGGCGTGACGGGTGAGTTTCCCGACGAGGGGCCCTACTACGACGTCATCAGCCCCAACGACATGGACATGCATCTGCGCGCCGACCCGACGACCGCGCGCATCGTCCCCTGGGCTGCCGACCCCACCGCGCAAATCATCCACGACTGCTTCGACCGGCACGGCAAGCTCGTGCCCTTTGCGCCGCGCTCGGTGCTGCGCCGCGTCTGCGAACTCTATGCCGCCGAGGGCTGGGACCCGGTGGTCGCGCCCGAGCTGGAGTTCTACCTGGTCGCGCGCAACACCGATCCCGACATGCCGCTGAAGCCGCCGGTGGGCCGCAGCGGCCGTGCCGAGACCTCGCGTCAGGCCTATTCGATCGATGCGGTCAACGAGTTCGACCCGCTGTTCGAGGATGTCTACGACTACTGCGAGAAGATGGAGCTGAACGTGGACACCCTGATCCACGAGATCGGTGCCGGCCAGATGGAGATCAACTTCTTCCACGGCCGCCCGCTCGCCTTGGCCGACGAGGTGTTCTTCTTCAAGCGCACGGTGCGCGAGGCGGCGCTGCGCCACGACATGTTCGCCACCTTCATGGCCAAGCCGATCGCCGGCGAGCCCGGCAGCGCGATGCATGTGCACCAGAGCGTGCTGGACCTGGCCAGCGGGCTCAATCTGTTCAGCAACGCCGACGGCTCGGCCAGCCGCGAGTTCTACTGGTTCATCGGTGGGCTGCAGAAATATGTGCCGACCGCGATGGCCCTGTTTGCGCCCTATGTCAACAGCTACCGGCGCCTGGCCCGCTTCACCGCCGCACCGATCAATATCCAATGGGGCACGGACAACCGCACCGTCGGCATCCGCGCGCCGGTGGCGCCACCGGCGAATCGCCGCATCGAGAACCGCGTGATCGGCGCCGACGCCAACCCCTATGTGGCGCTGGCCGCCACGCTCGCCTGCGGCTACCTCGGTCTGAAGCACCGCATCGAGCCGGCACCCGAGTGCAAGGGCGATGCCTATCTCGGCGACTACCAGCTGCCACGCAGCCTGGGCGAGGCGCTGGAACA
Source organism: Roseateles sp. GW821-FHT09B06 (assembly GCF_059418245.1). Lineage (NCBI taxonomy): Bacteria > Pseudomonadati > Pseudomonadota > Betaproteobacteria > Burkholderiales > Sphaerotilaceae > Roseateles > Roseateles sp. GW821-FHT09B06. The sequence continues at coordinate 89,038 of NZ_JBWKPM010000012.1, forward strand.
GCTGCGTGCCGCAGACGACTTGGCGGCGGTGCTGGGCCGGGAATTCGTCACCGTCTACACCGAGATCAAGGAGATCGAGTACGCCGAGTTCATGAAGGTGATCTCGCCCTGGGAACGCGAGCATCTGCTGCTGCATGTCTGAGGAGGACGACCATGAACCACACCGCCCAGATCGAGAAGCGCAGCACCCGGGACTGGCAGACCGCCGACAGCAGCCATTTCCTCCACCCCTTCACCGACTACCAGGCCCTCGGACAGCGCGGCGCCCGCATCATCGAGCGCGCCGACAACATCTACCTCTGGGACAGCGAGGGCCACAGGATCCTCGATGCGATGAGCGGCCTGTGGTGCGTCAACCTCGGCTACGGCCAGCAGGCCCTGATCGACGCCGCCACGCGCCAGATGCAGGAGCTGCCCTTCTACAACGCCTTCTTCCAGACCAGCACGCCGCCGGCCATCCAGTTGGCCGAACTGCTGGCCGAGATTGCGCCGCCGGGCTTCGAGCATGTGTTCTTCACCTGTTCCGGCTCCGAGGCCAACGACACCGTCGTGCGCATGGTGCGGCGCTACTGGGACCTGCAAGACCAGCCGCAGCGCCATGTCATCATCGGCCGCATCAACGGCTACCACGGCTCGACAATGGCCGGCGCCTCGCTGGGCGGCATGGCCGCGATGCATGCCCAGGGCGGCCTGCCGATCCCGGGCATCCACCATATCGACCAGCCGCACTGGTTCGGCTCGGACCGCGCCCTGAGCCGCGAGGACTTCGGGCTGCAGGCCGCCGGCTGGCTGGAGGCCAAGCTCCTGGAACTCGGCCCCGAGAACGTCGCCGCCTTCATCGGCGAGCCCGTGCAGGGTGCCGGCGGCGTGATCGTGCCGCCGGCCAGCTACTGGCCCGAGATCCAGCGCATCGCCGACAAGTACGGCATCCTCGTCGTCAGCGACGAAGTGATCTGCGGCTTCGGCCGCAACGGCCATTGGTTCGGCTGCGAGACCCAGGGCTTCCGACCCGACCTGATGAGCTTCGCCAAGGGCGTCAGCTCGGGCTACATCCCCTTGGGCGGCGTGCTGGTCGGCGAGCGCGTCGCGCGCGCGCTGATCGACCAGGGCGGCGAGTTCGAGCATGGCTTCACCTATTCCGGCCACCCCACGGCCTGCGCCGTGGCCCTGGCCAATCTGCGCCTGATCCGCGAGCTGGATCTGGTGCGCAAGGTCCGTGAAGACAGCGGCCCCTACCTGGCCCGCGGCCTGGCCGCGCTGAGCGAACACCCGCTGGTCGGCGAGGTGCAGAGCTGCGGCATGATGGGCGCGCTGCAACTGGTGCGGGACAAGGCGTCCCTGGCAAGCTATGACCCGCAACTGGCGGTCGGCATGCTGTGCCGCGCCCATTGTTTCCGCGAAGGCCTGATCATGCGCGCCGTCGGCGACCGCATGATCGTCGCGCCGCCGCTGGTGATGACGCATGCCCAGATCGATGAGATGCTGGCCCTGGTGCGGCGTTGCCTGGACCTGACCTGGACGGAACTGAGAGAGAGACAACTGCTATGAACGACAAGACCTGGCACCAGCGTGCCGCCGAGCTGGCCATCGACGGCCGTGCCTTCATCGCCGGCCAGCGCATTGCCGCCGCGGACGGCCAGAGCTTCGAGAAACGCTCGCCGATCGACGGCCGCCTGCTGGGTGCGGTGGCCCGCGGTCGGGCCGCCGACATCGACGCGGCCGTGGCCGCCGCGCGCCGCGCCTTCAATGAGGGCCGCTGGGCCGGCAAACCGCCGGCGGCGCGCAAGAAGACCCTGCTGCGCTTTGCCGAACTGATCCTGGCGGCCAAGGACGAGCTGGCCCTGCTGGAAACCCTGGACATGGGCAAGCCCATCCAGTACGCGCTGGCGGTCGATGTGCCGGCGGCGGCGCGCTGCATCGCCTGGTACGCCGAGGCCATCGACAAGGTCTACGACGAGATCGCGCCGACCGGATCGAACGCCCTGGCCCTGATCCAGCGCGAAGCCATGGGTGTGATCGGCGTCATCGTGCCCTGGAACTACCCGATGATCATGGCCGCCTGGAAGCTGGGGCCGGCCCTGGCCACCGGCAACTCGGTGGTCTTGAAGCCCAGCGAGAAATCGCCGCTCACCGCGCTGCGCCTAGCCGAGATCGCGCTGCAGGCCGGCATCCCCGAGGGCGTGTTCAACGTGGTGCCCGGCTATGGCCATGAGGCCGGCGAGGCCCTGGCCCTGCACATGGACGTGGACGCGATCGGCTTCACCGGCTCCACCCGCACCGGCCGGCGCATGCTGGAGTACGCGGGCCGCTCCAATCTGAAGCGGGTCTACAACGAGCTGGGCGGCAAGTCGGCCGTCCTCGTCTTCCCCGACTTCGACGACCTGGCGCGCGCCGCCAAGACCGTGGCCGGTTCGATGTTCTTCAACCAGGGCGAGAGCTGCAACGCGCCCTCGCGCGTGCTGGTGCACGAGAGCATCGCCGATCGGTTCGTCGAACTGGTCGCGGCCCAGGCGCCGCGCTATCAGCCGGGCGACCCGCTGGACGCCGAGACCGTGATGGGCGCCATCGTCGACGAGGTGCAGCTGAACACCGTGATGGGCTATATCGAGAGCGGCCGCGCCGAGGGCGCGCGCGCGGTGACCGGCGGCCGCCAGGCGCGCCTGGAGAGCGGCGGCTTCTATGTCGAGCCCACGGTGTTCGACGGCGTCAGCGGCGAGATGAAGATCGCCCGCGAGGAGATCTTCGGCCCGGTGATGAGCGTGCTGCGCTTCAAGGACGAGGCCGACGCGGTGGCCCAGGCCAACGCCTCCAGCTACGGCTTGCAGGCCAGCGTCTGGAGTTCCCACATCGATCGGGCGCATCGGGTCGCGCGTGCGCTGAAGGCCGGCACCGTGCACGTCAACCAGTACGACGAGGACGACATCACCGTGCCCTTCGGCGGCTACAAGCAGAGCGGCAACGGCCGCGACAAGTCCCTGCACGCCTTCGACAAATACACCGAGCTGAAGACCACCTGGCTGCGCATCAACGGCAGCGCCGGCTGAGACCCGGATGTCGCGGTCGCGTCGGCCGTCATTGCAAAAACACAAACGGTCACTTGCCGAGCCGGCCATTTTTTGCGCCGGCCATCGCCCTTATCGTTGAGTCACGGGCCCGACGCATGGTCCGCCACTAACTCAAAGGAAGCCCATCATGACCACCACCCAACCGAGCCGCCACCTGCTGGGCAACAAGCCGCATCGCTATGTCAACGCGGTCAGCACCGACATCCGCCGCACCTTCCGGCGCTTTCGCCTGCTGAGCTATCTGCAGCACAAGAGCGAACAGATGTCGGCCGGCGCCGGCCGGGCACTGCAGACGGCTTGAGCGGACATCGGGCGGCTCAGAGCGACCGGCCGCTGTCGGCCACGGTGCCGGCCAGGCTGCTCGCGTTCATCTCGGGCAGCACATAGACCACCCCGCGTCGGCGCCCCAGCAGCGGGGCCACCACCTCGTCGTAGAACTCGGCGCTGACGACCACGCAGCCCAGCGAGATGCGCCGCTCCCCGGCGCTGTCGGAGGCCAGGCGCTGCGGGCGGCGCTCGGCGGGCGGGGCCGGGCGCAGACGGTGGATGGCCACCGCGGCCTCGTAGTCGATCCAGACGATGGCCTCGCCCTTCAGATTGCGGCCGGGTTCGGAGTCGAAGCGACCGGCCGGCGTGATGCGCTCCTGCGGCGCGATGCCGCTCAGCACGCGCTGGCCGATGCCCGCTGGCGAGACGTCGCCGCGCGCCAGGCCCAGCAGGGCGGCGCTGGCGCCGGCCAGGCGGCCATCGGCATAAAAGACGTAGAGACGCGCCGACTTCTTGTCGACGATCGCGAAGGGCCGCCCGCCCGCATCGCCGCCGCCAAGGGCCTGGTCGGCGGTGCGCCGCACCTCGGCCGAAGCCGATTCGCCCAGAAAATCGGGAGCCGCCGCGCCGGCGGGAAGTCCCCCTTGCGCCAGCGCCGCCGCGCAACCCAGCGCCATCCAGGCGCCGTGCGCCCACCGAATCCAAGAAGCCATACTGCCTGCCGCCTTCGTGTCCAGCCGAAGCCGGACGCGATAGCCAGGCTCTGCAAGCAGATGCTACCGAAATCTCTCGGTTGCAAGGATTGGAAAAGCCCCGAATTCGGGCCTTGCCCCGTCAATAAGTGACGCTTCTCAGCGCGAAGCTGTAACCGTGCCGGCCAACGCCGGAAACACCTGCTCCAGCGGGCGTACCTCGGGCAGCACATAGACCAGACCGCCGCGCCCGCGGAAGCTCGGCCAGAGCACCTGCTCGAAGAAGTTGGGCGGCATATTGACGCAGCCGTAGCTGATGCGGTTGTCCTTGGGCGAGGGCGAGGCCAGACGCTCCGCCCGGCGTTCGCGCGGGTCGGTCAGGCGCACGCGATGCATGGACACCGCCGCCCCGTAATCCACCCACACCACCTCTTCGCCCAGGGAGTTGCGCCCGGGCTCGGCCATGAAACGGCCGGCCGGCGTGGTGCGCTCTTCGGGCCGCACCTGCTCGATCGGGCGCTGGCCGATGCCGACCACGCTGTCATCGCCGGCCGCATAGCCCAGCAGCACCGGCGTGGCGCCGCGCAGCCGGCCGTCCGGTTCGAACACCAGCACCTGGGCCCGGCGCTTGTCGATGATGGCAAACGGCCGCGTGCCATTGTCGGCCGCATCCACCACCCATTGCGCCACCCGCCGCGCCGCGGGCGAGACCGCCGTACCGGCCAGCTCCAGTTGGCGCTGCAGAGGTGGCTCCGCGGCCGCTCGCGTCTGAGCCGGACGCAGCGGTGCCTGGGGCGCGATGCTGGGGCGCGGCGGAATCAGCAGGGTCAGGACGGCGGCACCAAGCAGCAGGCCCGGCTTGAGACCATCCAGCCATTCCGGCAAGGACGCGGGTCGCTGCAAGGCAAGGCTCATGGTGTCGCTCGGCGCTTGAAAAGCCCCCTGGCACCGGGTGGCACCAGGGGGCCGGGGTCATGCAGGTTCGTCAGTTGCGGTCGGCCTGCGGTGCACGTTCGGACGGCAGGGTGTCCGTGCCGCTGCTCGGGCTCGGCGTGCTGCCCTGAGCCGAACTGTCGCTGGGCTGCACGGTCGAGCCCTGCTCGGGCTGGGTGCTTTGCTGCGGCATGCTCTGTTCCTGGGTTGGCTGCTGCTGCTGCTGCGTCATGTCCTGGCTGGCCGGCGCGGCGGCATCGGTACTGGACTGGGCATAGGCAAAGCCGATCGCGCCGATCAGGGCGGCGGCGGTCAGACCGGCGCTGAGAGACTTGGATGTCGTCATGTCTTACTCCTGCGGTTGGGCCCCGATAGGGGCGTAGGAAATGGAAAAACCGATCGCTTTGAATCGGCTGACTTCAGTCTAGGCATGCTGCTACGCCCCCCTTGTGGGCCGGCGGCGCGGTTGCCTGTAGGACAAACGGCCATGCCGGTCAGCCATGGGCGGCGCGAACTGCGGGCATGATGCGGGCTTCGCCGCCATGGCCCACCGCCCCACCACCGCCTTGCACCGCCCCCATCCCATCCCCTGGCTGGCCTATGCCTGCCTGGCCCTCAGCACCGGCCTGGTCGGCAGCTATGTGGGCCTGTCCAAGCTGCTGCTGGCGGTGTTCCCGGTCTTCCTGCTGGCCTGGCTGCGCTTCGGCATCGCGGCGCTGCTGATGCTGCCCTGGGTCAGGCGCCCCGCCGATGAACCACGGCTCGATGCGCGCTCGCGCCGGCTGCTGTTCCTCGAATCCTTCATCGGCAATTTCCTGTTCTCGATCTGCCTGCTGTTCGGCCTGCAGCGCAGTTCGGCCGTGGTGGCCGGGGTCATCATGGCGGGCATCCCGGCGGCCGTGGCCCTGCTGAGCTGGCTGCTGCTGGGCGAACGCATCGCGCGGCGCGTGCTGGCCGGCATCGCCTGCTGCGTGCTGGGCATCGCGCTGGTGGCGCTCGGGCGCGATGGCGGCGCGACCTCGCCGCTCGGCGCGGCCCTGCTGCTGGCCGCCGTGTTCTGCGAGGCCTGCTATGTGGTGATCGGCAAGCAGTTGACCGCCCAGATCTCGGCCAAGCGCATCAGCAGCCTGATCAATCTCTGGGGCCTGGCGCTGGTGACGCCGCTGGGCCTGTGGCAGGCGCTGAGCTTTGACTTCGCCCTGCCCGCGACCGCGCACTGGGGGCTGCTGGCCTTCTATGCCACGGCCGCCAGCATGGTGACGGTCTGGCTGTGGATGACCGGTCTGGCCCGGGTGCCGGCGGCCCAGGCGGGCGTCTTCATGGTCTTCCTGCCGATCGCCACGGCTCTGATGGGCCTGCTCTTCCTGGGCGAGAGCCTGAGCGGCCTGCAGTTGCTGGCCTACGGCCTGGCGCTGGCCGGCGTGCTGCTGGCCACGGCCCCGGGCAAGAAGGCACCTGGGGCAGCATCAGGGACGGCATCAGGAAGGGCCTCAGGGAAGGCATAAGGCCCGCAACAAAAGCTATGCCCCGGCGGCCCGACCCGGCCATACCAATGCCCTACCATTGCACGCGCATGTTGCCCGCATCCATTCCCGCCCCAACACCCGACGCCGACTTCGCCAGCTGGCGCGCCTGGGTCGCCAGCTTCGCCGCCCTGCTGCAGGTACCGGCCGAACGGCCTCTTGCCGCGGCCACGCGCGGCGCCGCCAAGCCCGGCCATTGCATGGTGTTCTCACCCCACCCGGACGACGAATGCATCGTCGGTGCCCTGCCCCTGCGCCTGCGCCAGGAGGCCGACTGGCGGGTCACCAATATCGCCGTCACGCTGGGCAGCAAGGCCGAACGCCGCGAGCCGCGCTGGCGCGAGCTGGAGGCGGCCTGCGACCTGCTGGGCTTCGACAATATCCGTCTGGCCGAGCATGGCCTGGCGCAGGTCAAGCCCGAGACCGAGGCCCGCTCGCCCCAGCTCTGGTGCGCCCATCTGCGCTGCGTGGCCGAGCTGCTGGACGAGGAGCGTCCCACGCTGCTGCTGGCCCCGCATGCCGAGGACGGCATCCCGACGCACAAGGGCGTGCACAAGCTGCTGAGCCAGGCCTTGCGCGAAACAGGCCTGTCCTGCGTGCTGGCCGAGACCGAGTTCTGGGCCACGATGGCCGCCCCCAACTGGATGGTCGAGACCGGCGTGGCCGACACCGCCCGCCTGGTGCAGGCCCTGGCCTGCCATCGCGGCGAGATCGAACGCAACCCCTACCATCTGCGCCTGCCGGCCTGGCTGGCCGACGGCGTGCGCCGCGGCGGCGAACTGATCGCCGGCGCCGGCAGCGCCGTGCCGTCCTATGGCTTCGCGACCCTGTACCGCCTGACCCGCTGGGAGCGCGGTGTCCCCCAACAAGATCTGAGCCCCCGCCTGTGCCCGGCCGATGCCGCCCTCGACGGCCGCTGGCTGCGGACCTGATGCCCCCGTGAGATCCCCCTGTGAGCGTGATGAACCCTCCCTCCTTCCTGCGCATCCACCAGTTCGCCGGCCTGCTGCCCGGCCCGCGCCTGCTGGTCAGCGCCGCCGTGCATGGCAACGAGATCTGCGGCGTGGCCGCGATCCGGCGCGTCATCGACGAGCTGGACAGCGGCCGGCTGCGGCTGCTGGGCGGCACGCTGAGCTTCATCCCCATCGTCAACCCGCTGGCGCACCGGCTCGGCCGCCGCGAGGGCGAGCGCAACCTGAACCGCAATCTGCGCCCGCCGGTGGTGCCGCAGGACTTCGAGGACCGCATCGCCGGGCCGCTGTGCCACTGGCTGGCCGATCACGAGGTGCTCTTGGATCTGCACAGCTTCCAGGGCCAGGGCAAGCCCTTCGCGATGCTGGGCCCGCGCGACAACCGCGGCGAGCTTGAGCCCTTTGCGCATGAGCTGGCCGAGGGCCTGCTGGCCGCCTGCGTGGGCACCGAACGCATCGTCGAGGGCTGGCTCTCCACCTATGCGCTGGGCCTGCAGCGGCGTGCCGCCAAGGCCGGCGACGGCTCGCGTCGCGCAGCGCTGCAGCAGGATCCGCATTACGGCGTCGGCACCACAGAGTACATGCGCTCCCAGGGCGGCTACGGCATCACGCTGGAATGCGGCCAGCACGAGGATCCGGACGCGCCCGAGTTCGCTTACAAGGCGATCCTGCGCACCCTGGTGCTGCTGGGCATGGTCGAGCCCTCGGTGGTCGAACCCCGCCCGGCCGCGAAACCCGAGCTGCTGCAGCTCTACGAGGTGATCGACCGCGAGCACGAGGGCGACAGCTTCGTGCAAGCCTGGGCCAGCTTCGATCCGGTCACGCAAGGCCAGCCCATCGGCACCCGTCACGACGGCAGGCCCGTGCTGGCGCCCGACGACGGCCGCATCGTCTTTCCGGCCGCCAATGCCCAGCCGGGCAGCGAGTGGTTTTACCTGGCGCGAGCAAGCCAGCGCCGGCTTGGCTAGACTGGCCGCATGATGAAGATCGATTTCGTTTCCGACGTCTCCTGCCCCTGGTGCGCCATCGGCCTCAAGTCCCTGGAACAGGCCCTGGCGCGGCTGCCCGAGCTGCCGGTGGAGCTGCGCTTCCAGCCCTTCGAGCTGAACCCGCAGATGGCGCCCGAGGGCGAGGACATCGACGCGCACCTGGGCCGCAAATACGGCCTGCCGCCGGCTCAGCTGGAGCTCAACCGCGAGGCGATACGCCAGCGCGGCGCCTCGGTGGGCTTCACCTTTACGCCCGGGGCCCGCGGCCGCATCTACAACACCTTCGACGCCCACCGCCTGCTGCACTGGGCCGGCCTGCAAGGCAGCAGCTACCAGCGCGATCTGAAGCTGGCCCTGTTCGGCGCCTATTTCACCGACGGCAAGGACCCCAGCAGCCATGAACTGCTGCTGGAGCGCGCCGCCGCCGTCGGCCTGGACGCGGACGAGTCGCGCGCCGTGCTGCAGAGCGAGCGCTATGCGCCGGAGGTGCGCGAGGCCGAGGCCTTCTACCAGCAGCAGGGCATCCATTCGGTGCCGGCCGTCGTGATCAACGGGCGCCACCTGATCTCCGGCGGCCAGCCGCCCGAGATTTTCGAGAAAGCGCTGCGCCAGATCGCCGCCAGCCCGGCCTGAGCGACAATAGCCGCAACGACGCCGCCCCGCTCCCGGGGCGCTTCTTTTTGTGACGCACGATGTTCAAGAATCTGACGATTTACCGCGTGGGCGCCAGCTGGCAGCCCGGCCGAGAAGAGGTCGAAGACGCGCTGGCCAAGGGCCAGTTCCAGCCCTGCGGCGCCAGCGAGCCGCTGTCCGTCGGCTGGGTGCCGCCGCGCGGCATCGAGCATGCGCCGCTGGTGGAGGTGGTGGACGGCCATCTGCACCTGAAGCTGCAGATCGAATCGCGCGTGCTGCCGGGTTCGGTGGTCAAGGAGCGGGTCGACGAGATCGCCGCCCAGATCGAGGAGCAGACCGGCCGCAAGCCCGGCAAGAAGGCGCTGAAGGACCTGAAGGAACAGGCCACCCAGGAGCTGCTGCCGCTGTGCTTCAAGAAGCGCAGCAGCATCAGGGTCTGGATCGCGCCCGAGCAGCGCCTCTTGATGATCGACGCCTCCAGCCCGGCGCGCTGCGAGGAGGTGGTGAGCCTCCTGATCAAGGCCCTGGACGGCCTAACCCTGCACCTGGTGCAGAGCGCCGAGACGCCGGCCGCCTGCATGGCCGCCTGGCTGATGGACGGCCAGCCGCCGGAGGGCTTCACGATCGACCGCGAGTGCGAGCTCAAGAGCGAGGACGAGATGAAGTCGGTGGTGCGCTACGCCCGCCATGCGCTGGACATCGAGGAGGTGCGCCAGCACCTCACGAGCGGCAAGCGTCCGACCAAGCTGGCGATGAGCTACAAGGACCGCGTCTCCTTCGTGCTGACCGATACCCTGCAGATCAAGAAGATCGCCTTCCTGGACCTGGTGTTCGAGGGCCACGACAAGCCCGAGCAGGACGAGCAGTTCGATGCCGACGCCGTGATCGCCGCCGGCGAGCTTGGCGAGTTGATCCCGGCGCTGATCGAAGGGCTGGGCGGCGAGCACGACTTCCTGGGCTCGGCCCCGGTGTCCGAACTGATCCCGCCGGACGTGACGGTGCTGGATCTGGACCAGACGCCGGCCATGGCCGACGACACGCCGCCCTGGGCCTGAGCTACCAGGCCCGGTACGGCGTCACCGCCAGATTCGCGTTGTAGTAGCGCGCGTCGCCGGTGACCTCCTGGCCCAACCAATCCGGCCGGGCGAAGGCCTCGTCCTCCGAGCCGAGTTCGATCTCGGCCACCACCAGGCCGGCGTTGTCGCCGAAGAACTCGTCCACCTCCCAGGTCTTGCCCTGGAACTCGCAGAGATGGCGGGTCTTGTCGATCAGCGGTCCCTCGCAGAGCTGCAGCAGCGCCTGCGCGTCGGCCGGCGGGATCTCGTACTCGAACTCGGCGCGGCTCATACCCGCGGCACCGACGGTCTGGCCCTTGATGGTCAGAAAGGCCTTCTCGCCGGCCAGGCGCACGCGCACCGTGCGCGCCGGGTCGCGGCTCAGATAGCCCTGGCTGAAACGCTGCTGGCGCTCGGGCGGCTGCCGCCAGCCCTCGTTCCCGCCCCCACTCGCCACCAGGAACTTGCGTTCGATCTCAAGACCCATTCGATGCCCCTTTGGCCGCCGCCGCGGCCTCGCGCAGCTTGTCCTTCTTGCTCTTGCGGGTCCGGCTCTTGATGCCGCCCACGCCGGGCTCAGCGGCCTCGGCCGTGGCGAGCTCCTTGGGCTCGAAACCGGCGATCTGTTCGCGCGCCACGCGCTGGCCCTGGCGCTTCTCGATCAGACGGAAATGCGCCTCGGCCGCGGCCGGCACGAAACTCAGGGCCACCCCGCTGGCGCCGGCCCGGCCGGTGCGGCCGATGCGGTGGGTGTAGTCGGCCGCGGCGCGCGGCAGGTCGTAGTTCAAGACCGCGGGCAGGTCCGGGATGTCCAGGCCGCGCGCCGCCAGATCGGTGGCCACCAGCACCTGCACCTCGCCACTCTTCAGCGCCGCCAGCACCTCGCGCCGCGTGCCCTGGCTCAGCTCGCCATGCAGGGCCGCGGCCTTGATGCCGGCCTTCCAGAGCTTGTCCGACACCAGCTCGGTCGCGTACTTGGTGGCCACGAAGACCAGCAGCCGCTCCCAGCCCTCGGTCTGCAGCAGATGGCGCAGCAGCGGCGTCCGCCTGGCCTCGTCGACCCGGATCGCGCGCTGGCGGATGTCCGGCGGCGCTTCCGCCGGCGCTATCTCGATGCGCAGCGGCTCGCGCAAGAGGCCATCGGCCAGGGCCTGCACGGCCGGCGCGAAGGTGGCCGAGAAGAAGAGGTTCTGGCGCGCGTCCGGCAGCAGGGCCAGGATGCGCTGCAGTTCCTCGGCAAAGCCCAGATCCAGCAGACGATCGGCCTCGTCCAGCACCAGCAGCCGCAGCGCGTCGAATTTGACGGCGTTGTGCTCGACCAGGTCCAGCAGCCGGCCCGGCGTCGCCACCAGCACATCGCAGCCGCCGCGCAGACCCATCAGCTGCGGGTTGATCGAGACGCCGCCGAAGGCCACGGAAATCTTCAGCTTGCCCGGCAGCAGCCGCGCGATGTCGCGCAGCGCCTCGGCGATCTGGGAGGCCAGCTCGCGCGTCGGCGCCAGCACCAGCGAGCGCAGTCGGCGCCCCTCACCCCCCACCTGCGCCGCCCCCTCCAGCGCCCGCTGCAGCAGCGGCAGCCCGAAGGCCAGGGTCTTGCCCGAGCCGGTCTGGGCCAGCCCCAGCAGGTCGCGGCCGGCCAGCGCGGGCGGGATCGCGGCGTGCTGGATCGCGGTCGGGTCTTGATAGTCGAGCTCGGACAGGACCTTCAGCAGCGCAGGCGCGAGGCCCAGGGGAGCAAATGACATGGAGAGGATCGGAGAAGGAAAAGAAGGTGTAAGCGCCAGGCGTTCAGCCGAACAGGCTGCCCTGCTCGCCGCCGAGCTGGCCGGTGGCGCGCGCCTCGATGGCCAGGATACGCTGCTTGGTGGCCAGGCCGCCATGGGCCGAGAAGCCGCCACGGCTGCCGCTGCCGGGTGTGGGCAGCACGCGGTGGCAGGGCACGATGGGCGCAAAGGGATTGTGCCCCTCGGCCTGGCCGACCGCGCGCGCGCCGCCGGGCAGGCCCAGGCGCGCGGCCACCTCGCCGTAGCTGAGGGTCTGGCCGACGGGGATGTGGCGCGTCAGTTCATGGACGCGGCGGTTGAACTCGGGCACGCCGCGCTCGTCCAGCACCACCTCCAGCAGATCGCGCGGCTCACCGGCCAGCAGGGCGCGCACGCCCTGCATCGCGTGCAGCACGGTGGCCGGGATGGCCTCCAGGTCCGGCACTTCGCGGGCGGCCGGGAAGCGCGCGCGCATGCGGTCGCGCGTGGCGCCGGCGTTTTCTTCCGGCAGCTGCGAGCCGACGATGCCGCGCTCGCTCCAGGCGATGCCGCAGCAGCCCAGCGGCGTCTCGTAGCAGTGGAAGAAGAAAACGGGGGACATGGCCGTTCAGGCCGCCGTCAGCACCGCGGCATGCTCGGCCTGATGTTCCGCGACATGCCGGGCGATGCCCGCGCGCGCGCGCGTGGCCAGCGCGGCCACCTCGGCCGGCGGCAGATGCTTGAGCTTGTGGTCGGACCAGATCTGGCGCCAGCGCCGCGCCCCGGCCGCGCCGTTCCACAGGCCCAGCGCATGGCGCATCGCCTGCGACCAGGGCCGGCCCTGCGCCAGCTGCGCCTCCAGATAGCGCAGCCACTGCATTTCCACCTGCTCGCGGCCGTTCTCGGGATCGGCGGGGTTCGCGGCATCGAAGAACTGCGCATCCCAGCCGGCCATCTGCCAGGGCTCGTGATAGGCCTGGCGGCCCATCATCACGCCATCCACATGCTGCAGTTGCTCGGCGATCTCCGCGTCGCCCTTCAGGCCGCCGTTGATCACGATGGTGAGCTGCGGGAACTCGCGCTTCAGGCGATGCACCAGCGCGTAGCGCAGCGGCGGGATCTCGCGGTTGTCCTTCGGGCTCAGGCCCTGCAGCCAGGCATTGCGGGCATGGACGATGAAGACCTCGCAGCCGGCCTCGGCGATGGTGCCGACGAAGTCGCGCACGAACTCGTAGCTTTCGACCCTGTCGATGCCGATGCGGTGCTTGATCGTGACGGGGATGCGCGACACCGCATCCTTCATGGCCTTGATGCCCTCGGCCACCAGGGCCGGCTCGGCCATCAGGCAGGCGCCGAAGGCGCCGCGCTGCACCCGCTCGCTGGGGCAGCCGCAGTTCAGGTTGACCTCGTCGTAGCCCCATTGCTCGGCCAGCCTGGCGCAGGCCGCCAGATCGGCCGGTTCCGAGCCGCCCAGCTGCAGCGCCACCGGATGCTCTTCCTCGTTGAAGTCCAGATGGCGCGGCCGGTCGCCATGCAGCAGCGCACCGGTGGTCACCATCTCGGTGTACAGGCGGGTGCGGCGGCTCAGCAGGCGGTGGAAATAGCGGCAATGCCGGTCGGTCCAGTCCAGCATCGGCGCGACCGACAGGCGCCAGGGGTTTGTCGTGATCGGGGTTTGCACGGGGCGATTATCGCAAAGCCCGGTTTCCGGCCCGCATGCCAGGACTTGGCCGCCAGCGGCGCCGGATGCCGACGGCCGGCCCGCGGCCCCTAGTCCTAGGTGAAGGGTGTCCACCCGGCTTGCGCTTCCCCGCGGCTGGCCGATAGTTGTTCTGCAGCGCCTGCTGCAGTGGAAGGTTCGCCATGGACACACGATGCAAGGGAATCGCCTCTTTTGCCGCGTCATGGCCGACGCGCGTCGCGGCGCTCGCCGGCATCGCCGCCCTCCTGTCATGCGGCGGCGGCGAGGATATGGACGAGCTCAGCGAGCGGGAAGCCCAGGCCGCTCCGGCGCCCGCTGCCACCGCCGCTACCAAGGCTGCCGACGCCGCCAAAGCCGTCAACGCCGTCAACGCTGCCGCCACCGTCGCCAATGCCGTTAACGCCGTTGCCGTCGCCCAGCCGGCGCATTCCTGCATGCAGCGCGTCTCCAGGGTGCTGAAGACGGGCGAGAACCGCTCGCCGAGCCTCATCGATTGCCTGGCCGGACAGTATGTCGGGATGGGCATGGGCGCCGAGACCTGCTCGCTGCGCATCGCGGCCACGCAAGGCCAGTTCAGGTTCGGACGCACGCGCGATGCAATCAGCGTCGAATCCGACGATGCGGGCGCCAAGACGCCGGAGCGGGCCGTGCACGGCGTGCAGATCGCCGATGTGGAACTGGGGCATGTCGGGCTGGAGCTGAGCCGCCGCAGTGCGGACAGCAAGACCGTCGAGACCCTGGTGCTGAATTCCGGCGAGCGCAGCGATGGCTCGTCGGGGCTGATCGAAGTGACCTACCAGCGCTCGCACAACGGCGATATCCGCATCAGCCGCTGCCGCTTCGATCGGGCCTAGCCGCCGGCGCGCCCCACCCCCTACCGTAGGGGGCGTATCAGCTTGTAAACGATTGGGCGCGTCGTATCTTTTGAACGCGTGCTCATATTTATTCGGGTTTAACCGCTTGACTCGATGTGATCACTTGTGTTCGAAAATTCCCTCAGCCATGAGGAGGTCCTATGTTGCGCAAGCCAATCACCGGCTTGGCGACCGCATGCGCCCTTGCGCTCGCCGGCTTCGTGCTCGTGATCCCAATCGCTTGGTCCGTTCACGACATCTTGACCTTTGAACTCGACGGCAATGTCGCCGATGCCGCGGGCGGCGGCGACGACTGGGCCACGGTCGTCAATCCCACCGGCGGGTCCTCGAACATCCTCGCGCGCACCGGCGTCGCCGCGGATCCGGCGCCTCAAAGCATCTTCACCGGCGGTGGCTCCAAGGACGATCTGGACCTCAACGGCCCGCTGTCCGGCGCCGGCGGATGGAAGTACAAGGACGGCTCCGTGCCGGACAAGGACGACATCACCAACGCCTATGCCGTGGCCTACAACGTCAATGGCAAGCTGGTGATCTACGCGGGCGCCGACCGTTTCGACAACAGCGGCGACGCGTTCATGGGCTTCTGGTTCTTCCAGAACCAGGTCGGCCTGGGCCCGGTTTCCGGCAACTCCGGCCCGTTCACCGGCCAGCATGCGGTCGGCGACGTGCTGGTGCTGGCCAACTTCACCGGCGGCGGCACCACCGTCAACATTGAGGTGCTGAAGTGGGTCGGCAGCGGCGGCAATGTCAACGGCACGCTGCAGCGCATCGCCGGCATCGCCGGCGGCACGTCGGCCACCTGCGCGGGCGGCCTGACCAACGACCTGTTCTGCGGCATCACCAACACCACAGCCGGCGAAACGCCGCCCTGGACCTATCTGTCCAAGGGCGGTTCGTCGTCCTTCCCGGCCGCGACCTTCTTCGAGATCGGCATCAACATCACCGACGTGTTCGCGGCCGCGGGGGCGGGCAGCACGCCCTGCTTCTCGACCTTCATGGCCGAGACGCGCGCCGCATCGTCGGTGAGCGCCACCTTGAAGGACTTCGTGCTGCATAGCTTCCCGGTCTGCGGCATCGCCGTGACCAAGCAATGCGTCAACCCGATCCTGGCCTCCAGCACGACCATCGGCTACACGGTGCGCGGACAGGTGCAGAACACCGGCTTCGGCACGGTGACCAATCTGCAGCTCAGCGACGCGCCGCGACCACTCGGCCCGGTGTCTTACTTCAACTGCGACGCCGGTGGCCTGCCGACGGGCAACCCGATCTCCTTCGGCGGATCGCTGAACCCGCTGACTTCGGTGTGCTACCAGTCCAGCTTCACGACGCCGGTGAACGGTGAGAACGACACCATCACCGCCACGGCCAACGCCGGCAGTGCTAGCGTCACCGCCCAGGCCGGGGCCGACTGCCCGAACCTGCAGCTCTCGCCGGCGCTCGATGTCACCAAGAGTTGCTCGACGACCCTGTTCCAGGCCGCGCCTTACTTGGTCGTCAAGGTGCTGGTGGAGGGCTCGGTGTGCAACATCGGCGACACCGTGCTGTCGAACGTGTCGGTCACCGACACCGACGTGGCGGGCAATCTGCTTGGCTCGCCACAGACGCTGACGCTGCCGGGATCCGCGGGCGCATGCAAGAGCTTCAGCACCTCGTACTTCCCGTCGACGGCGGAGAACCGCCTGCAACCGGGAACGAGCACGCTGGTGCCGGGTCTGGCGCGCTTCAGCGACACGGTCACCGCGACCGGCACGGCCCCGCTGGGCTTCGTCGTCCAGCCCGACACGGCCACCGCCGAATGCACGCTCTGCCCGACCTGCTCGCCTGACGCCTGCCCGGGTGGCGTTTGCCCGGCCTCGACCGGCGCCACCAGCAGCAGCCTGATCAGGAAGCGTTAAGCACGCCGGTTTGCTGCATCAAGCCAAGGGCGGGGATCACTCCCCGCCCTTTTTATTTGCGCTCGCTCACTGGACCGAGAAGCCGCTGCTCGCGCTGGCACTCGCCCCGCCGCGGCTCGCATTGATGCGCAGCTGCCAGGCCCCGGCGCTGTCCTTGCGGCTCAGGCGGTAGGACGAGCTGGCAACGCCGCTGGCATCGGTCGATGCATTCTGCGTGACCTGCGTGCCATCGGCCTTGACGAGGGTGAAGCTCACGGCCGCATTGGCCAGCGGCAGACCGGCGGAACTCACGTTCGCCGTCATGCGCACCGTGTCGTTGCGCGCGTAGACGCTCTTGTTCGTCGCGGCCGCAGCGCTGATCGCGCTCGCGCCGATCGTGTAGCTGGCGCCCGCGGTGCCGACCAGGCTGGTGCTCGCGGCATTGGTCGCGCCGGCCGTGATCGCATAGCTGCCGGCGACCGCCGTGGCCGGCGAGGTGACCGTCAGGGTGGTCGTGGCCGTGGCACCGGGCGCGAGCGTCAGGCTGGGGTTCGCGAACGTGCCGCTCCAGCCCGCGGGCTTGGTCGACTGCAGCGTGATGCCGGTCGACGCGCAGGTGCTGCTGTCCTTGTTGACGACCGACAGGGTGTAGACCACCGACGCGCCCGCGCTCACCGCGGTGCCGCCACCGCTCAGGCTCACGGCCGGCGCCGCCCGCACGCAGGCGGCGGCCGCACTTGTCGTCACGCTGATGCGCGCGCTCGTTTCGGCGGCGGCGTCCAGCGTCACCATGACGCCGCTCTGCGGGTCGCTGAAGGCCTGCCCGTAGACCAGGGCGGCATCGCCCATGTCGAAGGTCGGCACGGTGCCGGGCGTCATGTCCAGCAGGAAGCTGCTGTTCACGTCGCCGTCCGTGCCGGTGCGCACCAGCAGCCCATTGGCAAGGTTGGAGGCATAGACCGTGCTCAGCGCGCTGTCATAGCCGATCGGGCGCCGGTACTCGACGTAGTACCAGGACCTGGCACCGCTCACCGGGTCGACGGATTTCAGGATCTTCAGAGCCTTGGGCTCGACGGTGGTACTCTCGTAGGCACCGATGGTGTAGGAGCCGCTCGTCGTCACCGTGGTGATGGTCGGCTGCGCGCTGCCGTTCAGCCAGCCCAGCCACTCCTTCTGGAAGGTGTTGAAGTGCGAGGCCGTCGTGTTGCCCATCACGTCGGCCACATCGCCGTAGTCCTGCACGACGCAGTTGGGGCCGAAGGGCGTGGCGTCGCAATCCGATGCATGCGAGTGCTGCAGGCCGAGGTTGTGGCCCAGCTCATGGGACACGACCTTGATGTCCATCCGGCCGTTGATCCAGGCGCTCGAGGGCAGGCCGCCCACCGTGCCGACCCCCGACCACACGCAGCTGTCGTTGCGCGGGAAGACATAGACCACGCGGCTGTAGCCGGCGAGCGCAATACCGGCATTGGCCGCGGCGAGCTTGGCCGCGTCGGCGATGTCGGTGGTCAGGCAGGTCTTGGCGATAGGCAGCGTGAGCCAGCCATGGGCGTTGCCCGACAGCCAGGTCTTCTGGAACGAGTTCTCGCGCATGAAGCCGTTCACCTGGTTGAAAACCACGTCCTGCGCCTGGGCCAGCGTATAGGGCTGCCGGGTGTCGTCGGCAAAGTTGACCAAGAGGACCGCAACCTTCTGCTCGCCCAAGGTGTTCGAGAGCGGTGCACTTGCGGTGACCGTGACCGCGCCGCTGTCGGTGCTGCTCAGCGCCAGCACATTGCCGCTCAGCTGGCCGCGCACCCGCAGCCGCGTGCCGCTGCGCAGCTTGGCCAGCGCCTTGCCCTGGGCCCGCAGTTCCAGGCGAGCGTCGGCGGTCTTCAGGTAATGCCGGACATGCCCGCCGCCGGGATGGTCTTCAACCTGGATTTCGAGCGTTCCCTCGACCGCAGCGGTGGCGCGGCTTGCGGGCGTTTGACCCGCAGCCTGACTCCCCAGCGCAGCGAGGCCGAGCACGAGGGCGGTCAAGCAGCTGCGCAGCAGCGATCGATTCGAGGTGGGCGTGGGAATGTGAGTGGCGCAGGGGTACATCTGGGGTCCTGTTCAGGTCCAGACCTCCGCCCTTCAGCACCGGGGTTGCGCTGTGGTCTTCCTTCGGTAACCCGGCTATCCAGCCTTGGCTGGACCCGTGGCTTTGCGCCGCCCAATTGCTCGGGCTTTGCCTTTGTCGGGAAGAGATCGTGGTTCAAAAATCGAAAGCGCCGTCAGATTGACAGATCGTGACGGCGGCTATCGCGCAATCAGCCGGAGAAAATCGGTGACTGCAAGGCGATGTTACAAATCCTCGGGCGCCTCAGGTGTATCGGGCGCGGCGCATCGGTTAACAGAATGTATTAAGCACCAGGGGGCGTATCCAAACCGGCATCCACACCGGCACCGACCCTCTCGCGGAGGACCGAACGCTGCCCCACATGCGCTCGGGACCGGGCGGCAAACAGCTCCGGATGCCACATGGCCGGACCCCGGGCCGCGGATGCGGCCGCGCAGATCGGCAATCAGGGACGCCTCCCCCTTCGCGCTCCACCTGTCGGCGGAGCTTGCGCAGCGGGAATATGGGTCAGGCCAGCTCGCGCAGCGGGTGGTTCGCGGGCGTCCAGGGGCTGGCGAAGAAGGCTTCGACCAGGGCCGGCGTCACGTCCTCGATGCGGGCAGGGTTCCAGCGCGGCGCATGGTCCTTGTCGACCGCGAGCGCGCGGATGCCCTCCACCGTCTCCGAGGCCGCGCCGGGACGCAGATGGAAGCAGTGATGCACCAGGTCCAGCTCCATGCGCAGATCTTCGGCCAGGCTCATGGCGCGGGCGCGGCGCAACTGCTCCAGGGTGACGGCCAGCATCAGCGGCGAGCGCTTGCGCAGGGCCGCCAGCGTATGGCGCGCCCAGTCGTCGTCGGCCGCGGCCAGCGAGGCCATGATGCCGGCCACCGTGGGCTTGGAAAAATGCGCGTCGATGCGCTCGCGCAGCTCCAGATGATCGGGGGCGGGCGCCAGGTCGGCGCGTTCCATCACCTCGGCCACCACATGCTCGGCGCTGGCCTGGGTGCAGCGACGGAAGGCCTCGACGATGGCCGGCAGCTCGCTGCTCTTGACGAACACATCGCCCAGGCCCAGCTCGATCGCGTCGCCGGCGCCGATCACCTGGCCGGTCAGGGCCAGCCATTCGCCGATGCGGCCCGGACATTGCGCCAGAAACCAGCCGCCGCCCACATCGGGGAACAGGCCGATATGGGTCTCGGGCATCGCGAGCTTGCTGTGCTCGGTCAGCACGCGCAGGCGGGCGCCCTGGCTGATGCCCATGCCACCGCCCATCACCACGCCGTCCATCAGGGCGATATAGGGCTTGGGGTAGTTGTGGATCAGGTGGTTGAGCGCGTATTCCTCGGCAAAGAATGCGCCCAGCTCCGCCAGCGACTCGGGCGTGCCGGCCATCGCGGCCTGGTGGAAAAAGCGGATGTCGCCGCCGGCGCAGAAGGCCGCCGGCTTGCCCTCGCGTCCCGCACCCAGCACCACCACGGCCTGCACGGCCGGCGTGCCGGCCCAGTGCCGCAGCAGCGTCGTGATGTCGCGGATCATGGCCAGCGACAGCGCATTCAGCGCGCCGGGGCGGTTCAGCGTGATGAGGGCCAGGCAGCCATTGACCTCGGCCAGAATCTGGCCTTCGGATTGCAGCGGGGGGATCGATGCGGCGGACGACATGCCAACTCCAGAAGTCATGCTTTCTTGTTTACCTATCGGTTCGTGATGCGGTGCGGGTGCGGGCGTGCAGACCCAGCACCTCGTTGCCCACCAGGGCGGCCAGCACCATAACACCCCCGGTCAGGGTGGCGGAAGACGGGGCTTCCCCGGCACCCAGCCAGGCCCACAGCACGCCGAACACCACCTCCAGCAGGCCCAGCAGCGCGATCTCGGGCGCCGCCAGCACGCGGGTCAGCCGCACCACCAGCAGGCAGGGCAAGGCCAGCTGGAACAGGCCCAGCCCGGCCAGCAGGCTCAGGTCATGCGCACCGGCCCGCAGTGGCCAGGCCAGCGGCAGCGTCGCGGCGGCCGAGATCAGCGCGCCCAGCAGCACCGCGACCAGCATGTCGCCCCCGTCCTGCGCATCCGCGGCCTTGCGGTGCGCATGCTGCAGCAGGGTCCAGTTGGTGGCCGCGGCCAGCGGCACCGCGAAGGCCACACCCATGCCGAGCAGCGAACCGGCCCCGCCCCGCATCTCGTGGCCGAACATCCAGGCGATGCCGGCACTGCCCAGCAGGATCGCGCCCCAGGTGCGCGCCGGCAGCCGGTGGTGCAGGAAGACGCGGGAGAACAGCGCGGTCAGCAGCGGTCCCAGCGACATGGTCACCAGCACATTGGCCACCGAGGTCAGCGTGATGCCCACCATGAAGGCGGTGAACATCGTGGCCCAGCACAGGCCCGAGATCCAGACGCTGGCCGAAGCCCGTCCGATCTGGCCTGCCAGCGCCGGTCCGCGCATCCAGACCAGCGCCACCGCCAGCGCCAGCGCATTGAAGGCGCTGCGCCAGAACGTCACCTCGAAACTCCGCGCCGCCTCCAGATGCCGCGTCACCACGCCCGCCGTGCTCCACAGCAGCGTGACGACAAGCATCAAAAGTACCGCACGACGATGGGTCATGAATGTAGAGCGGCCCCAGTGGGGCCGCGGGCGTCTGTCTGACTAGAGCCTCCCTCCCGGAGGGAGGCTGGAGGGAGCTCAATCTCCGCGCGCAGCGCGCGGAGCGCTCAAGAGCGCAACGCGCGCTTGCGCTCGTTCTCGCTCAGATGGCGCTTGCGCAGGCGCACGCTCTTCGGCGTGATCTCGACCAGCTCGTCGTCCTCGATGAACTCGACGCCGTACTCCAGGGTCAGCTCGATCGGCGGCGTGATCTTGATCGCGTCTTCCTTGCCGCTGACGCGGAAGTTGGTCAGCTGCTTGGTACGCGTGGCGTTCACCACCAGATCGTTGTCGCGGCTGTGGATGCCGACGATCATGCCTTCATAGACCGGATCGTTGGGCTTGACGAACATGCGGCCGCGGTCGTCCAGCTTGCCCAGCGCGTAGGTGAAGATCTCACCGGCGTCCATCGAGATCAGCACGCCGTTCTTGCGGCTGGCGATCTCGCCCTTGTGCGGCTCGTAGCCATCGAAGATATTGCTGATCAGGCCCGAACCGCGGGTCAGGTTCAGGAACTCGTTGCTGAAGCCGATCAGGCCACGCGCCGGAATGCGGTACTCCAGGCGCACGCGGCCACGGCCGTCCGGCTCCATATTGACCAGCTCGCCCTTGCGCTCGCCCAGCGCCTGCATCACGCCGCCCTGATGGGTTTCCTCGACGTCGGCCGTCACCAGCTCGATCGGCTCGTGCTTCTCGCCGTTGATGTCCTGGAACACCACGCGCGGCTTGCTGACGGCCAGCTCGTAGCCTTCACGGCGCATGTTCTCCAGCAGGATGGTCAGGTGCAGTTCGCCGCGACCCATCACCTCGAAGATGCCGTCCTCGTCGGTTTCCTTGACGCGCAGCGCGACGTTGCTCTGCAACTCCTTCTGCAGGCGGTCCCAGATCTGGCGGCTGGTGACGAACTTGCCTTCGCGGCCGGCCAGCGGGCTGGTGTTGACGCAGAAATTCATCGTCAAGGTCGGCTCGTCGACCTTCAGCATCGGCAGCGGGGCCGGGCTGGTCACGCTGGTCACGGTCACGCCGATGCCGATTTCCTCGATGCCGTTGATCAGCACGATGTCGCCGGGGCCGGCTTCGGTGGTCTGCACGCGGTCCAGGCCTTGGAAGGTCAGCACGTTGTTGACGCGCCCCTTGACCGACTTGCCGTCCGGGCCTTCCATCACCAGCACGTCCATCGCCGGCTTGATCGTGCCCTGGCTGATGCGGCCCACGCCGATGCGGCCGACGAAGGTGCTGTAGTCCAGCGCCGAGATCTGCAGTTGCAGGGGCGCTGCCGGGTCACCCTTTTGCGAGGGCACATGCTTGAGCACGGTGTTGAACAGGGCCGACATGTCGGGGCCCCACTGCTCGCCCGGGGTGCCCTCTTCCAGCGAGGTCCAGCCGTTGATGCCGGAGGCGTAGACGACCGGGAAGTCGAGCTGCTCGTCGGTGGCGCCGAGCTTGTCGAACAGGTCGAAGGCGGCGTTGATCACGGCGTCCGGCTTGGCACCGGGCTTGTCGACCTTGTTCACCACCACGATGGGCTTCAGGCCCAGGGCCAGCGCCTTCTTGGTGACGAAGCGGGTCTGGGGCATCGGGCCCTCTTGCGCGTCGATCAGCAGCACCACGCCGTCGACCATCGACAGCGCGCGCTCCACCTCGCCGCCGAAATCCGCGTGTCCGGGGGTGTCGACGATGTTGATGTGGGTGCCTTCCCAGCTGACCGCGCAGTTCTTGGCCAGGATGGTGATGCCGCGCTCGCGCTCGATGGCATTGTTGTCCATCACGGTGTCGACCACCTTCTCGTGTTCGGCGAAGGTGCCGCTCTGGCGCAGCAACTGGTCCACCATCGTGGTCTTGCCATGGTCGACGTGGGCGATGATGGCGATATTGCGGATCTGCTTACTCATACGACGCTTTCAAAAAATTCTTCGAAACGATTCAGGCGCTGGGGAGGCTCGCGACCTCCTGGGGGCTCAACAAGCGGCCGGGGATCAGTTCGCCGGCCGCGATCGAGGCGCTGCCCAGCAGGGCGTGGGCAGCGGGTCCGTAGACCCTGACATGGGGAGCATCCGCGGCGGCGCTGCCGGGGGGCAGGCGCCGTCGCAGACCGTTCAAGAACCGTGCCGCCTCCTGCCCGTCCAGGCGCAGGGCCGGCCAGTCCGCCAGCAGCGAGTCGGGCGGGCGCAGCATGGCCTCGCGCTCGGCCTCGGTCATCGCGGCCAACGCGTCCAGGCTGATGGCATCGCGCACATGGACCGGGCCGCTGGCGGTGCGGCGCAGCGCGCTCAGGAAGGCGCCGCAGCCCAGCAAGCGGCCGATATCCTCGCCCAGCGTGCGAATGTAAGTACCCTTGGAGCAGCGCACGGCAATCGTCAGCGACTCAGCTTGCCAGTCCAGGATGTCAATCGAATGAATCGTCACACGGCGCGACGGACGTTCGATCGTGATGCCCTGGCGGGCGTAGTCATACAGCGCCCTGCCCTCGTGCTTGAGCGCCGAATGCATCGGCGGCACCTGATCGATCGCGCCGGTCAGACCTGCGCAGGCGGCCTCGATCTGCGCGCGCGTCACGGCCACCGGCCGGGTCTCCAGCACCTGCCCTTCCGCGTCGCCGGTCGTCGTGGTCCGGCCCAGTTGCAGCGTGGCCTCATAGGCCTTGTCGGCATCCAGGCTGACCTGGCTGAACTTGGTGGCGGCGCCGAAGCACAGCGGCAGCAGGCCGGTGGCCAGCGGGTCCAAGGTGCCGGTGTGGCCGGCCTTCTCGGCGCGCAGCAGCCACTTGGCCTTCTGCAATGCATCGTTGCTGGACAGGCCCAGGGGCTTGTCCAGCAGCAGCACGCCGTGCAGGGCACGGCGCTGGATGCGTTGGCGAGGGGCCTGCGGCGCGCTCATGGCTTTCTCTTCAGTCTTCGCGGCTTTCCGCCTCGTCGTCCAGCGCACGGGTGGCGTTGGCCTTGGTGATCAGCTGGCTCATCTCGGCCGCGCGCTCGATGGTGCGGTCGAAATGGAAATGCAGGGTCGGCACCGTATGGATCTGCAGGCGCTTGAACAGGCCGTTGCGCAGGAAGCCCGCGGCCTCGTTGAGCGCCGCCTCGGTCTCCGCCGGCGAACCGACCAGCACCGAGAAAAACACCTTGGCATGCGCGTAATCGGGCGTGACCTCGACCGCATTGACGGTGGCCATGCCGATGCGCGGATCCTTCAGCTCACGGATCAGATCGGCCAGATCGCGCTGGATCTGGTCGGCGACACGGAAGCCGCGATTGGGAATTGCTCTCTTATGACGCATGGTGATTCAGACTTCCAAAGGCAAACCCCGCCTGAACAGCAGGCGGGGTTTGTGGATCAAGCCACGCCCCGCCGCAGGGCCGCCCCAAGGCGCGGGCGGCGCCCCTTGGGGGCAGGAGCGGAAGCGACCGAGGGGCCTTAGAGGGTCCGTGCCACTTCCTTGATCTCGAAGAATTCCAGCTGATCGCCTTCCTTGATCTCGCTGTAGTTCTTGAGCTTGATACCGCACTCGAAGCCTTCCTTGACTTCCTTGACGTCGTCCTTCTCGCGGCGGACCGAGTCGACCTCGCCGGTGTAGATGACCACGTTCTCGCGCAGCAGGCGGAACTTGGCGCCACGGCGCACCAGGCCGGATGTGACCATCGAACCGGCCACCGTGCCGATCTTCGAGGCCACGAAGACCACGCGGATCTCGGCGGTGCCCAGGGCTTCTTCCTTCTGCTCCGGTGCCAGCATGCCGGCCATCGCCGCCTTCACCTCATCCACGGCGTCGTAGATGATGTTGTAGTAGCGCAGGTCGACCGCATTGCCCTCGGCCAGCTTGCGCGCGCCGGCATCGGCACGCACATTGAAGCCGATGATGACGGCCTTGGAGGCGATCGCCAGGTTGACGTCCGACTCGCTGATGCCGCCCACCGCCGCGTGCACGATCTGCACCTTGACCTCGTCGGTCGACAGCTTGAGCAGCGAGGAAGCCAGCGCCTCCTGCGAGCCCTGCACGTCGGCCTTGATGATCAGCGGCAAGGACTGCACATCGCCGGCGCCCATGTTCTCGAACATGGATTCCAGCTTGGCGGCCTGCTGCTTGGCCAGCTTGACGTCGCGGTACTTGCCCGAACGGAAGGTGGCGATTTCACGGGCGCGGCGCTCGTCGGCCAGCACCATGAATTCGTCGCCGGCCTGCGGCACCTCGGTCAGACCCTGGATCTCCACCGGGATCGACGGACCGGCCTCGGTGGCGGGCTTGCCGTCCTCGTCGAGCATGGCGCGCACGCGGCCATAGGTCGAACCGGCCAGCACCACGTCGCCGCGCTTCAGCGTACCGGTCTGCACCAGGATGGTCGCGACCGGGCCGCGTCCCTTGTCCAGCTTGGCTTCGATCACCAGGCCCTTGGCCATCGATTCCTTGGCAGCCTTCAGCTCCAGCACCTCGGCCTGCAGCAACACCTGCTCCAGCAGCTCGTCGATGCCCTGGCCGGTCTTGGAGGAGACGCCGACGAAGGGCGAATCGCCGCCGAAGTCTTCCGGCACCACCTGTTCGCCGACCAGCTCGCCCTTCAGGCGCTCGATATTGGAATCGGGCTTGTCGATCTTGGTCATGGCCACGACGATGGGCACGCCCGCCGCCTTGGCATGGTGGATGGCTTCCTTGGTCTGGGGCATCACGCCGTCGTCCGCCGCCACCACCAGGATGACGATGTCCGTGGCCTTGGCGCCGCGGGCACGCATCTGCGTGAAGGCCGCGTGGCCCGGGGTGTCCAGGAAGGTGATCATGCCGCGCGGCGTGTCGACATGGTAGGCGCCGATATGCTGCGTGATGCCGCCGGCCTCGCCCGCGGCGACGCGGGCACGGCGGATGTAGTCCAGCAACGAGGTCTTGCCATGGTCGACGTGACCCATGACGGTCACGACCGGGGCGCGCGGCAGCAGTTCGTACTCCTGCTCGGCGGCCTGGCCTTCCTCTTCCAGGAAGGCGTCCGGATCGTCCAGCTTGGCCGGGAAGGCCTTGTGGCCCATTTCCTCGACCAGGATCATGGCCGTCTCTTGGTCCAGCTGCTGGTTGATCGTGACCATCTGGCCCAACTTCATCAGCTGCTTGATCACCTCGGAGGCCTTGACCGACATCTTGTGGGCCAGATCGGCCACCGAGATGGTCTCGGGCACATGCACTTCCTGGATCTGCGGCTCGACCGGGGCCACGAAGTTGGACTGCGATGCGCCGCGATCGTCGCGTCCGCCGCGACGACCGCCCGCGCCGCCCCGGGTGGGGGCGCGCCAGCCTCCGCCGCCCGGACGGGCCGCGCCGGGCGCACCGGCGCCCACGGTCTTGAGACCGCGCTTCTTGGCGGCATCATCGGCCCAGCTGGACGACAGCTTCTCGGACTTGACCGACTTCTTGTCGCCCGGCTTCGCACCGGCGCCCGCGGCGGCCGGCGTGGCGGCGCCCGGCGTGCCCGGCTTCTTGTGGATCGTGCCCTTGATCTCGGCCGCGGCGGGCTTGGGCTCCTCGGGCTTCTTGGCGATCAGCACCTTCTTCGGCGCGTTCATCATCGCGCGAATGGCGGCGGCTTCGGCCTCGGCGGCCTTGCGGCGGCGCTCCAGGTCGACCTGCTTCTGCTTTTCCTCGGCGCCGACATCGACGGCCTTGATCACGCGCAGCGCGGGCTTGGGCGGCTCGACCGGGGCAGGTGCCGGGGCCGGCGCGGGCGCTGCCGGGGCCGCAGCCACGGGCTCGACCGGGGCGGGCGCGGGCGTAGGCGCCGGAGCAGCGGCGACCGGCGCCGACTTGCCCTTGTTCATGGCCTTGTTGATCGCGGCGGCGGCGTCCTTGGCCGCGTCCTTGGCGCTCGCCTTGGCGGCGGCGGCGGCTTCCTTGGCGGCGGCGGCCTCGGCCTCGGCGCGCGCGGCGGCTTCCTCGGCGGCGCGCGCCTCGGCGGCGATGCGCTCCTGGCGACGCTGCTCCTCGGCTTCCTTGGCGCTGCGCTCGGCTTCCTCGCGCTCACGCATGCGGGCCGCCAGTTCTTCCTCCTGGCGACGCAGGGCCTCGGCCTGGGCCTGGGCTTCCTCTTCGCGGCGCTGCAGCTCGGCCTCCTCGGCGGCGGCCACGGCCGCTTCGTCCATGCCCGGGGTATCGTCGCGCTTGACGAAGGTGCGCTTCTTGCGCACTTCCACCTGGATGGTGCGGGCCTTGCCGCTGGCATCGGCCTGCTTGATCTCGCTGGTCGACTTGCGGGTCAGCGTGATCTTCTTGCGGTCGGCGCCGGACGTGCCATGCGCCGAGCGCAGGTAGTCCAGCAGACGTTCCTTGTCGGCTTCGTTCAGGGCGTCTTCCGCAGACGCCTTCTTGACGCCCGCTGCTTGCAGCTGCTCAAGCAGCGTGCTCGCAGGCCTTTGAAGCTCTGCAGCGAACTGGGCGACGGTAGTCACAGCCATTGTGGGGTCCTTAACTTTGCGTTCTGTGCTGGGCGAATCGTTGGGTCATGCCGGCCACCAGGGCTCAGGCGGTGAACCAATGTTCGCGGGCCTTCATGATCATGGCGCGGGCCTGGGCCTCGTCCATGCCGGCCAGTTCAACGAGTTCGTCGACGGCCAGATCGGCCAGGTCGTCGCGGGTATGGATATTGCCGTCGGCGAGTTTGGCGATCAGTTCGGGCGTCACACCCTCCAGATCGCGCAGGTCTTGGGACACTTCCTCGACCTTTTCCTCGCGGGCGATTTCCATGGTCAGCAGCGCATCCTTGGCACGGGTGCGCAACTCGTTGACCGTGTCCTCGTCGAAGGCCTCGATTTCCAGCATTTCCTGCATAGGCACATAGGCCACTTCTTCCAGGCTGGTAAAACCCTCGGCGATCAGGATATCGGCGACTTCGGCGTCGACGTCGAGTTTCTCGACGAAAAGCTTGCGCACCGATTCCGATTCCTGCTCCTGCTTGGCGGCCGATTCCTCGGCCGACATGATGTTGATGCGCCAGCCGGTCAGCTCGGAAGCGAGCCGCACGTTCTGGCCGCCGCGGCCGATGGCGATCGCGAGGTTTTCCTCGTCGACCACCACATCCATCGCGTGGCGCTCTTCATCAACAACGATCGATTGCACATTCGCCGGCGCCAGCGCGCCGATCACGAACTGGGCCGGGTCCTCGGACCACAGCACGATGTCCACACGCTCGCCGGCCAGCTCGTTGGTCACGCCGTTGACGCGCGAACCGCGCACGCCGACGCAGGTGCCGATCGGGTCGACCCGCTTGTCATGCGAGAGCACGGCGATCTTGGCGCGGCTGCCGGCATCGCGGGCGCAACTCTTGATCTCCAAGAGGCCCTGCTCGATTTCCGGCACTTCCTGGGCGAACAGCTCCTTCATGAACTCGCCGCTGGAACGCGACAGCATGATCTGCGGGCCGCGCTGGGTCGGGTCGACGCCCAGGATCACGGCGCGCACGCGGTCGCCGGTGCGCAGGTTTTCCTTGGGGATCATCTCGCCGCGCTTCAGACGGCCTTCGATGCGACCCGACTCGGCAATGATGTCGCCCTTGTCCAGGCGCTTGACCGTACCGATGAAGATTTTCTCGCCACGCGACAGGAAGTCGTTCAGCAGCTGCTCGCGCTCGGCGTCGCGGATCTTCTGCAGGATCACCTGCTTGGCGGCCTGGGCACCGATGCGACCGATGGGTACCGATTCGACCGGCTCCTCGATGTGGTCATCCACCTCGATGTCGGCGATCTGTTCCTGCGCCTCGAACAGCAGGATCTCGGCGTCGGCATTCTGCAGGCCGGCCTCGTTGGGCACGACATGCCAGCGACGGAAGGTCTCGTAAGCACCGGAATCGCGGTCAACCGAGACGCGGATGTCTACCTCGCCGCCATACAACTTCTTGGTGGCCGAGGCCAGCGCGGCTTCCACCGCACCGAACACCACATCGCGCTCCACGCTCTTCTCGCGCGAGATGGCGTCCACCAGCATCAACAGTTCGCGGTTCATTGATCGAGACCTCCGTCAACCTTGTCATCCTTGTCGGCGGCAACCGGCTCCTCATCGGCCGTCTGCTGCCTGGCCTTGGCATTGCTCTGCTTCTTCTTCGCAGATTTGCCGGCGGCCTTGCTTGTCTTGTCCGGTGCGACGCCGTTGGCGCCGCCCGTCTTGCGCCCCTTGAAGTTCACGGCGGGCACCAGCCGCGCATCGCGCACCTCTTCAAGGGAAAAATCCAATGCCTGCTCGACCTTGCCGTCGTGGAACACGACGCGCCAGCCCTCGCCGCCGCCCTCGCCCAGGGCCTGCAACTGGCCGCGATACTTCTTGCGCCCCTGGAAGGCCAGCTTCAGGGTGATCTCGACCTGTTCGCCGGCGAAGCGCGCATAGTCCGAGGCGCGCTTGAGCGGCCGATCCAGCCCGGGCGAAGACACCTCCAGGCGCTGATAGTCGGCGTTTTCGACCTCCAGCACATATTGCAGCTGGCGGGTCACCTTCTCGCAATCGTCCACTGTGATCACCGCACCGGACAGCGCCTGCTCGGGCAGCTTGTCGATGTACACGCGCAGCAAACCACCGGCGCTGCGCTCGCAGTCCACCAGGTCATAGCCCAGGCCGGTCACGGTCTTCTCAACAGCGGCTTGCCAACTCATGCGTGCGTGTCTTTGGTACTTGAACGAAAGCGGAACGTTAAAAAAGATCAAGCAAAAAAAATGGGCTGGATGAATCCGCCCACCTACTTTTCGCATTGATCGCTGCTTGGAGCTTCTCAGCGAAGCGCGGATTGTACTATGCAAGCACCATGCCGGCAAGCCACTGGACTTGCGCGACGCCCTTGCCATGCGAAAATCCGACCCCGATTTTAATGATTAGGAGCCACCATGGGTTTTCTCGCCGGCAAGCGATTGCTGATCACGGGCGTGCTGTCCAACCGCTCGATCGCCTATGGCATCGCCCGCGCCTGCCACCGCGAGGGGGCGGAACTCGCCTTCAGCTATGTGGGGGAACGCTTCAAGGAGCGCATTACGGAGTTTGCCGCCGAGTTTGGCTCCAGCCTGATTTATGACTGCGACGTCGGCGACGATGCCCAGATCGAGCGCCTGTTTGCCCAGTTGGGCGAGGTTTGGCCCGAATTCGACGGCTTCGTGCATTCGATCGGCTTCGCGCCGCGCGAGGCGATTGCCGGCGATTTCCTCGAGGGCCTGACGCGCGAGAATTTCCGCATCGCTCACGACATATCGGCTTACAGCTTCCCGGCGATGGCCAAGGCGGCCGCGCCGCGCCTGCGCGCCGGGGCATCGCTCTTGACCCTGTCCTATCTCGGCGCCGAGCGCTACGTGCCCAACTACAACACCATGGGCCTGGCCAAGGCCTCGCTGGAAGCCAGCGTGCGCTACCTGGCGCATTCGCTGGGGGCCAAGGGCGTGCGGGTCAACGGCATCTCGGCCGGCCCGATCAAGACCCTGGCCGCCTCGGGCATCAAGGATTTCGGCAAGCTGCTGACCCAGTTTGCCGCCAGCACGCCGATCAGACGCAATGTGACGATCGACGACGTCGGCAATACCGCCGCCTTCCTGTTCTCCAACCTGGCCGGCGGCATCAGCTCCGAGATCATCTATGTGGACGGCGGCTTCAGCCATGTCGCCCTGGCGGGCGAAGCCTGAAACTTGAGCCCCTCGGCCAGGGCATACCTGGCCGATCCCCCGAGGGGATGCAAAAAGGCGCCGGCTTGACCGGCGCCTTTTTTTTGGAATCACCCTTGGGGCGGCCCGGCGGGCGACTCAACTCAAATCATCAATTTGCGACGCAGTCGACGTAGTAGCGCGACTTGCCGTCCTCGCCCTTCTCTTCCACCAGCCCGTGCACATCGGTGGCGAACCCGGGGAACTTGGCGTTGAAGTCGCGGGTGAACTTCAGGTAGTCGACGATCTTCTTGTTGAAGCGTTCGCCCGGAATCAGCAGCGGGATGCCCGGGGGATACGGCGTCAGCAGCGAGGTCGTCACGCGGCCTTCCAGCTTGTCGATGTCCACGCGCTCGGTTTTGCGTTGCGCGATATGAGCATAGGCGTCGCTGGGCTTCATCGCCGGCTCCAGGTCGGACAGATAGACCTCGGTGGTCAGGCGTGCGATGTCGCCCTGGGCATAGGCCTCGTGGATGCTCTGGCACAGGTCGCGCAGGCCCATGCGCTCGTAGCGCGGCTGGGCGGCAACGAACTCCGGCATGATGCGCCACAGCGGCGCGTTCTTGTCGTAGTCGTCCTTGAACTGCTGCAGCGCGGTCAGGAGCGTGTTCCAGCGGCCCTTGGTGATGCCGATCGTGAACATGATGAAGAACGAATACAGACCCGTCTTCTCGACCACGACGCCATGCTCGGCCAGGAACTTGGTGACGATGCTGGCCGGGATGCCGCTCTTGGCGAACTTGCCGCTCATGTCCAGCCCGGGCGTGATGATGGTGGACTTGATCGGGTCCAGCATATTGAAGCCGGCCTCGATCGGGCCGAAGCCGTGCCACTTCTCGTTGGCCTTCAGCATCCAGTCGGCCGGTTTGCCCACACCCTCGGCCGCCAGCTGCTTGTCCGGCCCCCAGACCTTGAACCACCAGTCGGCCTTGCCGTAGTCCTTCTCGACCTTGCGCATCGCGCGACGGAAGTCCAGCGCCTCGGCCAGGCTCTCCTCCACCAGCGCGGTGCCGCCGGGCGGCTCCATCATCGCGGCCGCCACGTCGCAGCTGGCGATGATCGAATACTGCGGGCTCGTGGACGTGTGCATCAGGTACGCCTCGTTGAACAGATGCTTGTCCAGCTTGACGTTCTGCGAATCCTGCACCAGCACCTGCGAGGCCTGGCTCAGGCCGGCCAGCAGCTTGTGGGTCGACTGGGTCGCATAGACCATGGCCGTCTTCGGGCGCGGGCGGTTCTTGCCCATCGCGTGATACGAGCCGTAGAAGTTGTGGAAGGCGGCATGCGGCAACCAGGCCTCATCGAAATGCAGGGTGTCGATCCAGCCGTCCAGCTTGCTCTTGATCGTTTCGGTGTTGTAGAGCACGCCGTCGTAGGTGCTCTGCGTCAGGGTCATGATGCGCGGCTTGACCTTCTTCGCATCCACGCCCTTGAGCAGCGGGTTCCTGGCGATCTTCTTCCTGATGCTCTCGGGCGAGAACTCGCTCTCCGGGATCGGGCCGATGATGCCGTAGTGGTTGCGCGTCGGCGTCATGAAGACCGGCACCGCGCCGGTCATGATGATCGAATGCAGGATCGACTTGTGGCAGTTGCGGTCGACGACGACCACGTCGCCCGGCGCCACCGTGTGGTGCCAGACCATCTTGTTGGAGGTGGACGTGCCGTTGGTGACGAAGAAGCAATGGTCGGCATTGAAGATGCGCGCGGCATTCTTCTCCGAGGCCGCGACCGGGCCGGTGTGGTCCAGCAACTGGCCCAGCTCCTCCACCGCATTGCAGACGTCGGCGCGCAGCATGTTCTCGCCGAAGAACTGGTGGAACATCTGGCCCACCGGGCTCTTCAGGAAGGCCACGCCGCCGGAATGGCCCGGGCAATGCCAGCTGTA
Organism: Roseateles sp. GW821-FHT09B06; assembly: GCF_059418245.1. Lineage (NCBI taxonomy): Bacteria > Pseudomonadati > Pseudomonadota > Betaproteobacteria > Burkholderiales > Sphaerotilaceae > Roseateles > Roseateles sp. GW821-FHT09B06. The sequence continues at coordinate 121,604 of NZ_JBWKPM010000012.1, forward strand.
GGAGCCGTCCTGCGCATAGTCCATCAGCGCCTTGAAGAAGGGCGGCGCCAGGCCATCGAGATAGCTCTTGGCCTCGCGGATGATGTGGCGGGCCACGAACTCCGGCGTGTCCTCGAACATATGGATGAAGCCATGCAGCTCGCGCAACACGTCGTTGGGCAGATGCTGGCTGGTGCGCGTCTCGCCGTAGACATAGATCGGGATGTCCGCGTTCTTGAAGCGGATCTCCTCGATGAACTTGCGCAGGTTCACGACCGCCGGATCCAGCTCGGGGCCGGGCGTGAACTCCTCGTCGTCGATCGACAGGATGAAGGCGCTGGCCCGGCTCTGCTGCTGGGCGAACTGGCTCAGGTCGCCATAGCTGGTGACGCCCAGCACCTCGAAGCCCTCTTTCTGGATGGCGTCCGCCAGGGCACGGATGCCCAAACCCGAGGTGTTCTCGGAGCGATAGTCCTCGTCGATGATGACGATGGGGAAGCGAAAGCGCAGCATGCAGGGCCTCCGAGGGCGGGGTGAACAGCAAAAAATGGAAGGCGCGAAGTGTAGGGCCAAGCGCCGCCGTCGCGCCGCCGCCCGCCCGCTTTTTCGCACAAACAGGACGGCTACACTGGACCGAGATCATGACAAACGGGAGGTGACATGGACATGAATCAGGCCACCCTCTGGTGGATCGCCGCCGGCCTGCTGGTGGCGGTGGAACTGGCCACCGGCACCTTCTATCTGCTGATGCTGGCCCTGGGTGCAGCCGCCGCGGCGCTGGCCGCCCACCTGGACCTGGGGCTGAGCGCCCAGATCGTCGTGGCCGCCGTCGTGGGCGGCGCGGCCGTGGCGCTGTGGCACCGCCGGCGCGAACGCCGCCCCAAGACGCCGCCATCGACCAATCCCGACGTCAATCTGGACATCGGCCAGACCGTGCTGGTCGAGCAATGGGGCCCGGACGGCCATGCCACCATCAAGTACCGCGGCGCCGAATGGCGCGCCCGCTACCAGGGCGCGGACCCGCCGCAGGCCGGCCGTCACATCATCCGTGCGGTCGAGGGCAGCTGTCTGGTGCTGGACCGCTGAGAACTCGTCGCTAAACACAAGCAGGGAGGAAATAGAGCATGGAAATCGCACTGGTGCTGCTGGTCATCGCGGCCATCTTCATCGCCCGCGCCGTCAAGGTGGTGCCGCAGCAGAACGCCTGGGTCGTGGAGCGCCTGGGCAAGTACCACGGCACGCTGACGCCGGGGCTGAACTTCCTGGTGCCCTTCGTCGACCGCCTGGCCTACAAGCATTCGCTCAAGGAGATCCCGCTGGACGTGCCCAGCCAGGTCTGCATCACCAAGGACAACACCCAGCTGACGGTGGACGGCATCCTCTATTTCCAGGTCACCGACGCGATGCGCGCCAGCTACGGCTCCAGCAACTACATCGTCGCCATCACCCAACTGGCCCAGACCACCTTGCGCAGCGTGATCGGCCGCATGGAGCTGGACCGCACCTTCGAGGAGCGCGCGGTCATCAACACCTCGGTCGTCGAGGCACTCGACGAGGCCGCACTGAACTGGGGCGTCAAGGTCTTGCGCTACGAGATCAAGGACCTGACCCCGCCGCCCGCCATCCTGCACTCGATGCAGGCCCAGATCACCGCCGAGCGCGAGAAGCGCGCGCTGATCGCCGCCTCCGAGGGCCGGCGCCAGGAGCAGATCAATATCGCCACCGGCGAGCGCGAGGCCGCGATCGCCCGCTCCGAGGGCGAGAAGCAGGCCGAGATCAACAAGGCTCAGGGCGAGGCCGCCGCCATCACCGCGGTGGCCGAGGCGACGGCCGACGCCATCCGCAAGATCGCCGCCTCGATCGAACAGCCGGGCGGCCAGCAGGCCGTGCAGCTGAAGGTGGCCGAGAAGGCCGTCGACGCCTACGCCCAGCTCGCCCAGAAGAACAACACGATGATCGTGCCGGGCAATATGAGCGAGGTCGGCGGCCTGATCGGCACCGCGATGGCGCTGATGAGGGGAGCCGGCAAGACGGCACCCTAACCTGCGCCCTAACCGGCGCCCCAACCGGCGCCCCAACCTCCACGGCCCCGAGGGTGCCGCGGATGCATTCCCAAGCAGGGCACCGCCGATCCGGCTTTGCCGGGCGGCCGGTGCCCCCTTGAGGGGCGCGCGCGTAGGGGGTGGGCCGTGTCAGGCGGCTTGGCGCCAGCCCTCGCGCCGATAGTCGGCCAACTCGGCCACGCTGAGTAGCGGCAGGCCGTGGCGCTCGGCGAAGTCCTGCACCTGGGCGCCACGCGCCATCGTGCCATCGGCATTCATCAGCTCGCACAGCACCGCCGCGCCCGACAGGCCCGCCATCAGGGCCAGATCCACCGAGCCCTCGGTATGGCCGCGCCGCGCCAGCACGCCGCCGGGCTGGGCGCGCAGCGGGAACACATGGCCGGGCCGCGCCAAGTCCTCGGGCTGCGCATCGGGCGCGATCGCGGCGCGCACCGTGGTCAGGCGGTCGGCCGCGCTGACGCCGGTCGTGACGCCCTGCGCCGCCTCGATGCTGACCGTGAAGGCCGTGCCATAGCGGCTCTGGTTCTCGGCCACCATCGGCGGCAGGGCCAGGCGCCGGATCTGCGCATCCTGCAGGCACAGGCAGACGATGCCGCTGCATTCACGGATCAGCAGGGCCATGGTCACTTCGGTGAGCCTTTCGGCCGCGACGATCAGGTCGGCCTCGTCCTCGCGGTCGCCGTCGTCGGTCAGCAGCACCGGGCGGCCCGCGCGCATCGCCAGCAAGGCAGCGGCCAGGCGGCCGGGCATGCGCAGGATCTCCTGCTCGCTGCAGGCCCCGGCATCGGGGATGAAAGTCGTAGAGAAAGATTGTTGAGACATTGAAACGCTCCTCGCGTTGGAGAGAAGACATTTCAGGGCGCGCAAACGCAAGGTCCACGCCGCACCGGGGACGCACGAGCGCCCACGCCGCGACGCCAGCATGCGTCGGCACATCTTCTTTCATCCGGACTGTGACCGTCGGCCCTGGTATCGCACCAGATCTGCTGACCCTGCACCGGGGAGGCACAGGCGCTCGCGGGCTCACCAACCGAGGTCGGCATACCGCCGGTGGGGAATTCCACCCCGCCCTGAAGACGTGTACCGGCCTCGAGGCCGGCGCCGCCATGCTACCCGAGTCATTCGTCACACGCAGCCTGGCGTTGAATTCCGGAAGCATCCGAAAACTGCGCTATGATGATGGGCTTCGGAGAGGTGGATGAGCGGTTTAAGTCGCACGCCTGGAAAGCGTGTGTGGGTTAATAGCCCACCGCGGGTTCGAATCCCGCCCTCTCCGCCAGTTGAATAAAAAAGACCGGCCCAGAGCCGGTCTCTTTTTGCCTGCTTCATAGGGAAATGGCCTTCTCCAGGCCGATAGCGGCGTCCCAAGCCGTCCCCCAAGATCCCATTGCTTCCAGCCCTTTTTTGGGGGTGACTTTGGGGGTAGATTTTGGGGGTAGGAATTTCGAGCCGCTCGAAATTTTGTGGGTAGCCTTTTGGAGAAGTCACCATGGCCAAGAAGCAAGGCGCCCATGCCATCCACCGTCTGAGCCCCTAGACGTCAAGAACACCAGAAAGCCGGGCAACTACGCGGACGGGGGAATCTGTACCTCCAGATTTCGCCAGGGTGTGCCAAGAGTTGGCTGTTCCGCTACCGCCTGAACGGCCGGTCGCGCGAAATGGGGCTAGGGCCTCTGCAGGCCGTCGACCTCGATGCCGCGCGCAGATTGTCGGCCCCGGCGCCTGCCGGTGCTGCCCGTCGTCCTGCGGCGACGGCTCCCGCGAAGCTCTAGCGTCGCCAGCGCTGCAGTTCCACGAACAACTCCAAATGCCCGCAGTTCGTGCTCGCCCAGGTGGCAGCCGTTCGCGTGTAGCGTCTCGGCCAGCTCGCTGGACGGCGATTGGCCGTACCTGTGGATCGACGCCACCTGCGTCAAGACAGGTGAGGCCGGGCGGATCGTCAGCGTGGCGGCGATAGTGGCCATGGGTGTGAACACCGAAGGCCAACGGGAAGTGCTGGACATGAAGGTCGGAGCCAGCGAGGCCGAGCCGTCCTGGACAGAGTACATGCGTAGTCTGAAACCGCAGAGATCCGTATGCTCACCTCGCGGGCGACGCAAGCACCAGGTCGACGCCTTCCTGTCGAAGCTGCGGCAGTGCTGACCAGCACCGGGTGAGTTTCGCCCAAAGTGGCTCTACATCCTCAACAATTGGGCCCGCGCGAGTTCGCCGAGCCGCTGCGCGCCCTGCTCGATGCGCTCGCTCCAGGTACTGCCCGCGCTCAGGCGCAGGCAGTTTCTGAATCGCCGGCTGGCGGAGAACACGTCGCCCGGCGCAAAGCAGATGCCGTGCTCCAGCGCGGTGTCGAACAGGGCGCGGGAGTCGAAACCCCGGGGCAGTTCCACCCACAGCGCGAAGCCGCCGGCGGGGCGGCTCACGCGCGTCTCGGCCGGGAAGCTCACCTCGATGGCGCGGGACAGGCGCAGCAGGTTGTCCTCCAGTAGGCGGCGCAACCGGCGCATGTGGGCATCGAACGCTCCGCTGTCGAGGAACTCGGCAATCGCCACCTGAGGCAGTACAGGCCCGCACAGGCTGTAGGCCAGCTTGCGGTCCATCACCCGCTGCGCATAGGGCCCCGGCGCGATCCAGCCGATGCGGTAGCCGGGCGCCAGGCTCTTGGAGAAAGAACTGCAGTAGATCGTGTTGGCGCCGCCGTCTAGCGCGATGAAAGGCTTGGGCCGCTCGCGGGTGAAGTGGATTTCGCCGTAGACGTCGTCCTCAATCAAGGGCACGCGGTGCCGGCCGAGCACGGCCAGCAGCTCGCGCTTCTTGGCTTCGGGCATCAGCGAGCCCAGCGGGTTGCTGAAGCTGGACGACAGCATGCAGGCCGCCACGGGCTCCGTCTCCAGCAGCCGAGCCAGCGCCTCGACGTTGACGCCATGCGTCGGGTCGGTGGGCAGCTCCAGCGCCTTCAGGCCCAGCACCTCCAGCGTGTGCAGCAGCCCGAAGTAGGTGGGCGACTCCACGGCGATGGTGTCGCCAGGCTGGGCGACGGCGGTGAGCGCGAGCGTCACAGCCTCGGTGCAGCCGCTGGTGATGATCACGTCGTCCGGCGACAGCGCGTGCCCGGTGCGCAGCGCGCGGCGGGATATCTCGCGGCGCAGCCGCAGGTCGCCGCGCGGCGCGCCGTAGACGTTGTAGCGCGCGCCATGCTGGCGGGCGGCGCGAGCCAGCGCCAGGTCCAGCCGCTGGCTTTGCAGCAGCGTCGCGTCCGGCACGGCGCAGCCCAGCGGCACCAGCGCCGAGTTGGACGCGTGCTCCAGCAGGCCCACCACGGCGCCGCTGATGGACACGGTGGACGCCTTGGCGCGCCCCCGTGGCGTGGACGGCAGCGCGAGCGACCCGCCCTGCGTCGCCGCGACATAGAAGCCCGACTGCGGCCGCGCCACCAGCACGCCGCGGTCCCCCAGCCAGCGATAGGCCTGCAGCACGGTGGAGACCGACAGGCCGTGCTCCTCGCTGAGCGCGCGCACCGAAGGCAGGCGCGCACCGGGCATGAGCGTGCCCTTGTCGATCATGCCGACGATGAGGTCGGCCAGTTGCTCGTAGCGGTACAGCGTAGAAGCCTGTGCAGGGCCTGGGACGCGGAGTGCGGTTTCCATGGCCCGGATTGTCGGCGAATCGCCCTGGGATGGCGTACAACTGTGCTGGTTCAAACAGCAAAAAATTGTGGCTGTTGCGATTGCGGGGCTGTGTCTAGGATGCCTCTCATTCCCGCAACCCCGACGCTTGAGGTGAACGAATGAAGGTGCTTGAAGACCAGACCGTGACGGCGCAGTGGCAAGGCCGCTTCCCCTACAACGAGATCATTTCCCTGCTGGACGTGAACCGGCCGTTCAACCTGGCGGAGAGCACCTCGCAGGATCTGACGGCGGGCGACGTGCTGGACCTGGCCGGGCTGGACACCGTGCGCGGCCTGAAGCTGGGCTACGGCCGCTCGGCCGGGTCGCAGCAGCTGCGCGAGGCCATCGCCCAGACCTGCCAGGTGCCGGCGGAACACGTCGTCACGACGGTGGGCACGGCGCTGGGCCTGTTCCTGCTGGCCTTCGAGACCTGCCGGCCCGGCGACGAGGCGGTCCTGGTGACGCCCTGCTTCCCGCCCAGCCGCGACTGCCTCACGGGCGCCGGCGTCACCGTGCGCGAGGTGCGGCTGACCTTCGAGAACGATTACCGGCTGGACCTGGACGCCCTCGCAGCCCAGCTCTCGCCCAAGACCCGGCTCGTTAGCCTGGCCTCGCCGCAGAACCCCAGCGGCGTGCGCACGCCGCGCACCGCGGTGGAGCAACTGCTCGCGCTGCTGGAGGCGCGCGCACCGCAGGCCATCCTGTTCATCGACGAAACCTACCGCGAAGCCACCTACGGCGGCGAGGCCGCGCCCGACAGTTTCGCCGGGCTGCATCCGCGCATCGTCACGGGATCGTCCGTGTCCAAGGCGCTGGGTGCGCCGGGCCTACGCACGGGCTGGCTCACCGTGGCGGACGCCGACCTGCGCGCCCGCCTTACCGTCGCCAAGATGAACACCGTCATCTGCGGCTCGGTGCTGGATGATGCCCTGGCCGCCGCGCTGCTGCGCCAGCGCGAGGCCGTGCTGGCACCGCGCCGCCGTCTGCTGGCTGAAAGCCTGGTGGCGCTGGCCGCTTGGTGCGACGCCGAACGCGGCCGCATCGAGTGGATACGCCCGGACGGCGGAGCGCTGTGCTGCCTGCGCCTGCGCGCCGACAAGTTCGACAACGCGGCCGTCGCGCGCTTCTGGGCCCTGCTGCCAACGCATGAACTGCAACTGGCCTCGGGTGCCTGGTTCGGCGAGAGCGAGCGCGTGTTCCGACTGGGTTTCGGCTACCTCCCGCCCGGCCGCCTGGGCCCCGCGCTGGCCGCGTTGTCGGCCGTGCTGTCGGCCGCGCTGGACGCCACCGGAGACGCTGAATGAAGATCCGCATCGCCTACATCGAAGAGCCGCCGTTCTACTGGACGGCCCGGGACGGCAGCGTCACCGGCGCCGACATCGAACTGGCCGAGGTCGTGCTGCGCGCCATCGGCGCCACTGCCATCGAGCACATGCCTACGTCGTTCGACGAGTTCCTGCCCGGCGTCAGCCAAGGCCGTTGGGACATGAACGTGCCCATCTTCGTGACGCCGGAGCGCGCGCGGCACGTCGCCTTCAGCCGGCCCGTATGGGCGCTGGGCGACGGCTTCCTGGTGCGCCCCGGCAACCCCAAGGCGCTCACCGGCTACGCGGCGCTGGCGGCGCGGGCCGACGCGCGGCTTGGCATCATCGCCGGCCAGGTGCAGGTCGACTCCGCAAAAGCGGCGGGTGTGGCGGGCAGCCAGCTCGTGGTGCTCAGGAACCAGCCCGAGGCCATTGCCGCGCTGGTGGCGGGCAAGATCGACGCCTTCGCGGCCACGGCCATCGGCAACCGCGCCGCGGCCGGGGCCAACCCGACCGTGGAGGCCGTTGCCCACGCCGTGGACGAAGGGGCCGCGCCGCCCGTCGGCGCCTACTCGTTCGCTCCCGGCAACCAGGCGCTGCGGCAAGCCGTCAACGAGCAACTGCGCCGCTACCTCGGCTCGGCCGACCATCGCGCCCGCATGGCGAAGTACGGCATCACCGCCACCGAGATCGACGCCGCACTGTCGAGGCCGCAATGAAGCACGACTACAAGGTGGTGGACGTCTTCACCCGCCAGCCGTTGCGCGGCAACCCCGTGGCCGTCGTGTTCGACGCCGACGGCCTGAACGACGAGGCCATGCAGGCCATCGCGAATTGGACCAACCTGTCCGAGACGACCTTTGTTCTCAAGCCCACCACGCCGGCCGCGGACTATCGCCTGCGCATCTTCACGCCGCGCAGCGAGCTGCCCTTTGCCGGCCACCCCACGCTGGGCAGCGCGCACGCCATCCTGGAGGCGGGCCGGGCCACGCTGCGCGAAGGCGGCCGGCTGGTGCAGCAGTGCACCATCGGCCTGGTGGAGGTGACGGTGGCGGACGGCGAGTTCACCTTCGTGCTGCCCGGTTCCCGCATCGCGCCGCTGGCGGCCGAGGACATGGCGGAGCTGGAGCGCATCGTGGGCGGCCCGCTGCGGCGCGATGCCGCGCCGGCCCGGGTGGACGTGGGGCCCGTCTGGGTGATCCTGCCGATGGCGGATGCCGCGGCCGTGCTGGACCTGAAGCCCGACTTCGCGCGCCTAGCGGCCTTCGAACGGCGGCTGGGCGTCACGGGCCTGTGCGTCTTCGGCCGTTACCCGCAAGGCGGCGAGGCCGACGTCGAGGTGCGCGCCTTCGCCCCCTCCTGCGGCGTGGAGGAAGACCCCGTCTGCGGCAGCGGCAACGCCAGCGTGGCGGCCTTCCTGTGGGCGCGCGGCCTGCTGCCCGCGGGCGGCGCGGCCTACGTGGCCGCCCAGGGGCGGCGCGTGGGGCGGGACGGGCGCGTGCACGTGCGGGTGGATGCGGACGGGCGGGTGAGCGTGGGTGGCGCGTGCATCACCTGCGTGGACGGGCGGCTGGCGCCATGACGCATGATGCCCCGGGCCGCATCACGGTCAGCAACCCCTTCGACGGCAGCGCGGTAGGCAGCGTCGTCGACACGCCACCCGAGGCCGCGCCGGCCTTGCTGCAGGCCGCCGACGAGGGCGCGCGCGCCTGCCGGGCCCTGTCCCGGCACGAGCGCTCCCGCGTGCTGGATGCGTGCGCATCGCTGATCGACCGCGACAAGGCAGCCTTTGCGGACCTGATCGTCGCCGAGACCGGCAAGACGATACGGCAGGCCGCCAAGGAGGTGCTGCGCTGCATCAACACGCTGCGGCTCAGTGCCGACGAGGCGCGGCGCAGCGCGGGCGAGGTCATCCCCTTCGATGCCTATGCCGGCTCGGAGAACCGCCAGGGCTGGTTCACGCGCGAGCCGCTGGGCGTCATCGTCGCCATCACGCCCTACAACGACCCGCTCAACCTCGCGGCGCACAAGCTGGGGCCGGCCATCGCGGGCGGCAACGCGGCCATCATCAAGCCCTCGGAGCTGGCGCCGCTGTCGGCCATGCGGCTCCTGGCCTATCTGGAAGCGGCCGGGCTGCCGCCCGGCGTGGTGACGGTCGCGACCGGCCGCGCGGCGTTGGGCGAGGCGCTGGTGTCGGCGCGCGGCGTGCGCATGGTGTCCTTCACGGGCGGCTTCGCCACCGGCGAGAAGATCGCCCGCGCCGCGGGCCTGAAGAAGCTCGCCATGGACCTGGGCGGCAACGCGCCGGTCATCGTGCTGGGCGACTGCGACCTGGACGATGCGGTCGCGTCCTGCATCTCCGGCGCTTTCTGGGCCTCGGGCCAGAACTGCATCGGCACGCAGCGGCTGCTGGTGCATGCGCCGGTGTATGACGAGTTCAGGCGCCGCTTCGTGGAGGGCACGCTGGCGCTGAAGGTGGGCAACCCGGCGCTGGCCGACACCGACGTAGGCCCCATGATCAGCGCCCAGGCCGCCGCGCGCACTCAGGCCGTCGTGGACGCCGCGCTGCGCGAAGGCGCCATGCTGCTGTGCGGCCATGTGCGCAACGGCGCACTCTACGCGCCCACCGTGCTGGAGGGCACGAGCTTCAACAGCGCGCTGTGATGCGACGAGGTCTTCGGCCCGGTCGTCGTGCTGCAGAAGGTGAACAGCCTGGAGCAGGCGCTGGCGCTCGCCAACGCACCGGCCTACAGCCTGCACGCGGGCACGCCCGCGGCGCCCTGCTGTCCGTCGACGCCACCTTCACGCCGCCGCCCATGTTCCGCGGCCTGGCACATGGGGCGGACTTCGTCGCCCACGCGCTCACCAAGTACATCAACGGCCATGGCGACGCGATGGGCGGCGCCGTCATCGGCCGACCCGAGCTGATCCGCCAGTTGAAGAACGATGCGCTGGTGGACGTGGGCGGCTCCATCTCGCCCTTCAACGCCTGGCTCATCATGCGCGGCTCCACCACGCTGCCGCTGCGCCTGGCCCGGCACCTCGCCACGGCGCAGGCCGTGGCCGAGTTCCTGGAACGCGACCCTCGCGTCGCCTTCGTGGCCTTCCCGGGGCTGGCATCGCACCCGCAGCATGAGCTGGCCTCGCGCCAGTTCGGGGGATCGGCCTATGGTGCCGTCATGGCCTTTGCGGTCAGGGGCGGGCCGGCGCTGCAGAACCGCTTCGTCGCGAGCCTGCGCCTCATCACGTCGGCGGTCTCGCTGGGCCACGACGAGACGCTGATCGTGCACGTTGGGAAGGAGGCACGACGCGGGTCCAGGTGCTACCCGCAAGAATTCCAGACCTGGGGCCACCTGCGCCTGTCGATAGGCCTGGAAGACGCGGACGACCTGATCACCGACATCCGGGCGGCGCTTGAAGACACGCTCGGGCCTGTCTGAACCTGCATCCTCGGGCGCGGCGCCGAGTGGCCAAGGGGCTGACACATACGGAGTCGCACCTTTAGGCATCGGTCCTATTGCGGATACGGCGGCGCTTCGGCTATCGCCGCATCCACGACCTGCTGCGCCCGCAGTTCCCGGGCGTGAACCACAAGCGCGTCTATCGGCTGTACAGCCAGGCGCAGCTGGCGGTGCGCAAGCGCAAGAAGGTCAGACGCGCGGCCAGCGAGCGGGTGCCGCTCACGGTGGCCAGCCGCGTCAATGAGGTGTGGAGCATGGACTTCGTTTCCGACAGCCTGGCAAATGGCCGACGCATCAAGTGTCTGACCGTGGCCGACGATTTCTCGCACGAGTGTGTGGACATCGCAGTGGACTACGGCATCTCGGGCAAGTACGTGACGCGGCTGCTGGACCGGGCTGCGCTCTTCCGCGGCTACCGCCGGCGGAGTTTGCTCAACGCCACCGGAACAACAACCGGCTGCCACGGGCTTCAAGCAACGAGATCAAGTAACCTTCAACCCGGACTTCCGCCTGACTGGTACGGCGGGAGGGGGCAGGTCAGAACCAACCTCTACGCGCAGGCGGCCTGCGCTTCCGCTCTATTTCCGAACCAGCGGAATCTGCAAGTTGGTAGGACGGTTCGCTTCCGAGTCGAACCCGCGTCCGTCGATGTTTCGCGAGCCCCAATAGAGCTGGTCACGATGAATGTAGACGAGGTCGTACTCTATGAAGTTCCTGCCCTCGACCAGCCCGAACGGCGCGAACGACTTCCCGAAGATGCTCTGCGTCCCGTTGGCCTCCCACTTCGCGTAGCCGTTGCTTGCTACCTTGTTGAGCAGATCCACAAAGCCCGGGTGCTGCGGCGTGACTTCATAGGCCTCGTCAGCGACGAAGTCAACCTTCTGGGCGCCCGCCGCGACGGGGTGATCCCCTCGCCACAGCATGTGCCCTCTGATGACAATCCGAGCCAAGGGCGCCTTGCCCAGGGGATCCGCCGAGTTGACGATGGTCAGCTCAAACCGGTCACCCGCGAAGTACTTGAAGTCTCGACTGAGGTAGAACGGCTTCAGGCTGCCATCCGCGTTCTTGAACGCGCTAGGCCTGATCTCCGGGGCGATGCTTACCCATTCCCCCACAAGGGCGCTCTTGATTTGATCGATGTTCATGGTCTGCGCTGTAGATGTCGTTGATGCGGTGCTCATGCTTGTGCTACACCCACCAAGAGCCAGCACGCACACGAGGAATCCCGCAGTAAATCCGTACGTTCGTAGTGCATTGCCACGTTCTTTCATGCGCTCGCTACCTTCTTGACTTGGGAGGGACCTAGTATTGAGAACAGCAGTCCCCTGGACTATCCAGAATCGGCAATTCGACGCCGCTGGAGCGCTTCATCGGGTCGATACGGAGCCGACGCCATGTCTTATCAGCGAGACACCTTCGAAGACTTCCACATCTACGGCGCATCGGCACCAGAGTGGAACCAGCGCTACACCCAGTTGTCCAGCGGCAAGATGCATAGCCGGCTCATGGCGGTGACTACCGACGGTATTCACATCTTTCGCAAGTGGATGAGTGAGCGCGTCGCGCAGGAAGGTTGCCTTCCGCCAGGCAAGATCTGCTTCGCCACCTTGGCTCATCCACTCGATGAGACGCCGCGCATGCAGGGCCGAGAGCTACTTGAGAACAGGCTCGTCGTTCTTCGGGAACGTGACGAGTTCTCGTTGCAGCGCCCTGGGGGGATGGAGCTGCTGGCCGTAACCTTTGACGTGGAAGACTTCAGACTTCAGTGCGATCAGATTCCCTGGTCACGGCATGCCATGGCGCTGCTACCCCGCGCCGTCGTCGACTGCGAGCCCGGATCGCTGATGCGGTTGCGCACCATGCTCACGGAAATCTCACGTCTTGCGACAAGTACCGAGCCCGCAGCTCCCATGGTCTCCGCGAGCTGTCTCGCATTCCACGCGCTGACAGAAGTTTTCGCCTCCGCCGCGGAGACGTACCAGTCCCTTGGAAGTGGCGCCGCGAGCGCCATGGTTGCCCGATGCCACCAGCTCGTTCTGGCCAGCGGCGATGCTCCGCCGAGCATCGAGGAGCTTTGTGCTCGGCTGCGCACCAGCAGACGCACTCTTCAAAACAGCTTCAGGTCGGTCGCGGACACAACGCCTGTGCACTACCTGCGGAGCCTGCGCTTGAACGCTGTTCGTCGGCAGCTTGTGACGGCTCAGCCTGGCGCGATATCCGTCACCCAAGCTGCTCTCGCGAGAGGTTTTAACCACCTGAGCCACTTCTCGGCTGACTACAAGGCCCTCTTCGGGGAATTCCCTTCGGAGTCGCTTGGGCGCTCTGTGAATCACGCCGGCTTTCGTGGAGGCCAGTTGGTGTGAGTCAGGCCGGCATGGCCTCACCGGCTGCATCTGCGCCGGCATGGCATCGCGTCACGCATTGCACGCCGAGGCGTAGAGCGCAATGATCGGCTCGGGCGTCACCGTTGGGTGGTCGAGCGAACGCATGCCTGGCTCGCTGCGTTCGGCAATCCTTCGTACGCAGAACGCGCTGCCGCCTGACTTTCAACGCAAGTCAGCTGGCCGCAAGGCCAAGGAAGAAAACCATGCGAATTGCAATTCTCGACGACTACCAGGGAGTCGCGCTCGAAATGGCGGACTGGTCGGATATCGCGGCCAAGGCGCACATCGAGGTATTCCGGGATCACGTGACCGACCAGGACACGCTGGCGAGACGCCTGGAGCCATTTGAGGTGTTGTGCGTCATGCGAGAGCGCACTCCCCTTTCACGTGCGCTCATCGAGCGCCTGCCGAACTTGCGCCTGATCGTTTCGACAGGGAGCGTCAACGCCTCGATCGATACGCAAGCTGCCAGTGAGCACGGAGTCCAGGTTGCCCACACCGGGTACTTCTCGGCGCCCGCCATCGAGATGACATGGGCGCTCATCTTGGCGGCGGCGCGGCATGTCGCCGATGAGATCGCGAGCGTGCGCCTGGGCGGTTGGCAAACCTCCATCGGTATGGGGCTCTTTGGCAAGAAGCTCGGACTTCTGGGCTTGGGCCGAATCGGGTCCGAGGTTGCCAGGATTGGCAGGGCCTTCGGGATGGAGGTGATTGCGTGGAGCGAAAACCTGACCACCGAACGCGCCGAGGAGGCCGGTGCCAAGCTGGTGTCGAAGGAGCAACTGTTCGCGCAGGCCGACGTGCTTTCCATCCATCTGGTGCTCAGTCGCCGAACGCGCGGCATTGTGGATGCGAATCTGCTGTCACAGATGAAGCGTGGCGCCGTCTTGATCAATACGTCGCGCGGTGCGTTGGTCGACGAGACGGCGCTGATCCAGGCACTGGAACAAGGATGGATTGCTGCGGCCGCGGTTGACGTCTTTGATGTTGAACCCTTGCCGTCGAATCATCCATTCCGGTCGGCAAAGAACATCCTGCCGACGCCGCATATCGGCTACGTCGTCGACGACCTCTACAAGGTGTTCTATCAGGACGCTGCAGCTCATATTCGAGAGTGGCTGGTGACCCGTCCTGGTACTCAAGGGACCTAAGGAGCCTCCTCGGGGAGCGCATTTGTCGGGCATCGGAAGTTGCTCAGGAGAGGCCTGCGGCAGGCATCCGCGTGGTGCGACAGCAAGCCTGCGATCGCCGCTCCGGAGCCCCTGAAGTTGGCCATGCGCCGTCGTCAATGCACGGCATCTATGTCCGCACTCACGCGGACGGGCTGTGGCCGGAGCCCGGCCTTCGCTCCCCACTCAGGCAAACCTTGACCAGCGAACGCACTTGCGTCGGCGAGATCGGCGCCAGGCCGAAGAGCGAGCGGTAGACGATAGGGGCAACCAACTTGTCCATTACCCACTCGACCTCGGGCGCGTCCTGCCCCCGCGCCCTGGCGCGCTCGACGATGGCACCGATCTGCCCCGCAACAATCTCCGCGCATGGGCACGGGATCTCGAGTTCCTCGGGACTTCGCGCCGAAATGACGTCGCGCAACATCGTGCGCCCTAGTTCGGAGCCCATCTCGTCGCGGTACTGGTCGGCCCAGGCCTGCAGATCGCCCTGCACGGTGCCGGTGTCCAGCGGACTGCTGTCGGGCCGCAGGCGCTCGAGGGCGACGTCGGCCAACAGTTCGGTGAGGTCGCCCCAACGCCGATAGATCGTCGATGGCGTGACACCCGCGCGCGCCGCAATCAAGGGCACGGCCAGTGCGGCTCGTCCCTGCTCTGCGATCAGTTCCTTCGTTGCGCGATGGACGGCCGCCTGCACACGTGCACTGCGTCCGCCCGGACGCGGGGTGGATCGGGTGTTCATGCACCCATGTTAACGCAAAGATTTCGCGTTAGTGATAGATTCCAGCCAAATCCACAAACGCAATTATTTTGCGTTTAACGCATGCAGAGGATATGTATGGCCCCCACCACCGCGAACGTCAAGGCAGCCGCCTCTTGGCCGCAAAGACGCCTCCCCCCTGGCGGCGCCTTGTGGCTGAAGGCCTCGCTGCTCGTCAGCTTCCTGGCCGCGTCCACCGCACCGTCACCGCTCTACGCCCTCTATCGAGAGGCCTGGGGCTTCTCGGCCCTCACGCTGACGGTGATTTTCTCGAGCTATGCGTTCGCGCTGCTGGCCGCGCTGCTGGTGTTCGGCGCGCTATCCGACCACCGCGGCCGGCGCGACGTGATCGTCGGAGCGCTGGTGCTGGAACTCGCCGCAACGGTGCTGTTCTGGGCCGCGGACTCCGTGGCGTGGCTGCTGGCGGCGCGCATCCTGCAGGGCATCGCCACCGGCATCGCGACCAGCGCGCTCAGCGCCGGCCTGCTCGACCTGCACCGTGAACGCGGCTCACTCGTGAGCGGCGTTGCACCCATGATCGGGATGGCAGCCGGAGCCCTCGGCACCAGCGCGCTGGTGCAGTTCGCCCCCGCGCCCACGCGCCTGGTGTTCGACCTGCTGGTACTGGTCTTCGCGGTGCAGATCGTGGCGGCGCTGTACCTGCCGGAGACCGCCACGCGACGGCCCGGCGCGTGGCGCTCGCTCAGGCCGCGCATCGCGATCCCGCCGCAGGCCCGGGCAACGCTGTGGCAGGTGCTGCCGGTCAACACCGCACAGTGGGCGCTCGGCGGCTTCTACTTGTCGCTCGGGCCGACGCTGGCCCGCATCGTCACAGGAAACGATGCCCCGATGGTGGGCGGCCTGCTCATCACCGCGATGGTGTTGAGCAGTGCCGCGGCTATCCTGCTCGTGCGCCAGCGGCCGCCGCGATTCGCGCTCGCCTGGGGTGCGGCGGGGCTGGCCCTGGGCCTCGGTCTCAGTCTGGCCGGCATGCAGCTGAATTCGACCGCCGCCTTCTTCTTCGGCACCGCGGTCGCGGGTCTCGGTTTCGGCTCCGCCTTCAACGGTTCGCTGCGCAGCCTCGGCGCGCTCGCGCAGGCGCATGAGCGCGCCGGGCTGATGGCCGGCTTCTACGCCCTGAGCTATCTGGCCTTCAGCCTGCCGGCGATCGGCGCGGGCCTGAGCGCGGGCCTCTTCGGCCTGCGCCCCACGGCGATCGGCCTCGGCACCACCCTGATGGTGCAGGCCGCGACGGCCCTGCTGCTGATGCGCCGGGACGCCGCGGTTCAGTCGGCCTGAATACCGCGGGTCTTGATCAGCTTGCCCCAGTGATCGGTCTCCTTGGTCACCAGCGCCGCGAGCGCGTCCGGGCCGAGGTAGCGCAGTTCGATGCCCTGCTTGATGGCGTTGGCCTGCGCCTCCGGGCTCCGCAATGCGCGTTTGACCTGCTCGCTGAGTTGCGCGACGACGGCCGCCGGCGTCCCGGCCGGGGCGAACAACGCGACCCAAGCCTCGAGCATGAAGTCCGGCAGGCCCGCCTCGGCGGTGGTCGGCACGTCCGGCAGGCCTGGGTGGCGCGTCTGGCCGGTGACGGCATAGGCCTTGAGCTTGCCGACGCGCACATGCTGCATCACCGAAGGCGGCGTGCTCATGAAGACCTGGACCGCTCCTGCCAGCACGTCCTGTATCGCCGGGCCGGAGCCCTTGTAGGGCACGTGAACCATATCGATGCCGGTGCTCTGCTCCAGCAGAGCCGTGCCCAGATGCGAAAGCGAGCCGTTGCCCTGCGATGCATAGTTCAGCCTGCCGGGGTTGGCCTTGGCATAGGCGATGAAGTCCTTCAGCGTGTTGGGTGACACGGACGGATGGACAGCGATCACGTTGGTGGCCACGGTGAGCAGCGCTACCGGAGTGAGATCCTTCTGCGCCCAGGGCAGCTTGGCAAACAACGCCGGGTTGCCCGTGTGGTAGGCAGCGGCGGCCATCTGCGACTGTGGGCGAACACCTCGGCCTTCGGCGGCTTCCTTCCCCAGCTCCTGGGAGACTTCGTCAAGTCGCATCCCCGCGTGGTGCTCGACCTGGAGGACGCCTTGAGCGAAGACGCGGTGCGCGCGGTCGCCAGGGGCGCCGCCGAGCTGGCCGTGATCGGCGAAAACACTTCCTGCGAGGGCTTGCAGACCCTGGTCTGTTACACCGACGAACTGGTACTGCTGGCCTCACCTTCGCATGAGCTCGCCCAACTGGCGAGCGTTGCGCTGGAGCGCGTGCTTGATCACGACCTGGTGGCGCTCGGCCGCTCGACCGCCCTCACCCGGCATCTCTCGGCTTCGGCCGAGACCCTGCACAAGCCGCTGCGGATCCGCGCCCAGGTACGCAGCTTCGACGCCATGGCGCGGTCCGTTGCATCGGGCCTTGGCGTCGCGATCCTGCCGCGGCTCGGCGCTTCGCCCAATGCCCTGGCCTTCGGGCTGCAGATCGTCCCGCTCACGGGGATGCGCACCGAGCGCAAGCTGCTTGTGGCGATGCGCGATCGAGTCGCCCTGTCACCCGCGGCGGCCGCACTGGTCGCCATGATCGAGCAGGCCGCCCGATCCCGTAGCTCGAGTGCCGGGCTTCCGCACAAGGCGGACGACTGAACAAGCCGGCCTGCCGCTGCTCCGCCACGACCGACCTGGGGATATCGGCCGCCTGCGCGTTTGGGTGCCTATGGCGTGAAGCCGCTGGACAACTCCAGGAAACAGCTTCGCGCTCGACTGGAGCTCAAGACACGCGCTTGATAAGCGACGGCGGAAACGCTTGCGCCCAGGCCCTTGCTGCGCCCTCCCCTCTGCGCCGACCTGCCTACAGGGCACCCGGCACATCGAGCATCGATGCATCGCTCCCGAAAAGGTCTCACCAGACAAATTCGTTTCCGGAAACTCGCGTTCCCCATCCGCATGCCGACGAAGCAGTTCCTCTCTGGCTGGCAATCTGCCGGCCCGGCCGAAATGCGGTGGCGGCATCACGCGGTGGCGGGCCGTCAGCGACCTGCGCCCTTAGGAGACAAACGTCGAGTTTCGATCTCACCGACATGACGGAGATAGGCCGCCACCACGCGCCCGTCGCGCTTCAGCGCCTCTAGATGGCGTGTGACCTGCTGCAGGTCTTCATCGGAAACATGCCGGCGATTCACGTAAAGGCCGAGCGGCTCAAGCTGGGATTCAGCCAAGCGCACGACCGTGACTCGTGCAGGCAGTTTCCTGTCATCCCTTAGTCTTACTGTGTCACAAATTGAGTCTTTCGCTTGCCCGGCCGCAGCAGGGGCACTGCCCGAGACGGGCGATCAGCTGG